>JBFFNX010000020.1:0-21353 GCA_041562995.1 Desulfurivibrionaceae bacterium | reverse complement strand
GGTGTGGCAGTGGATGGTGCAGCGCCGTGACCGCCGCCCTGGTCGGATGCTGCAACAGGAGCAGCCATGGCGAGCAGGGCGCAGGTAGCGAGGGTGACGATTTTTTTCATTTCTCTCCTCCTAAAGAAAGATAACAACAACAACCTATATATTAATAAAATCCCCCATAACGATTTTAAAAAAAATAATCGGTTACCACCTTATACCTTCTGTATGGAAATTCAAATTTTTCTTTTTGGGGAAACTAAGGTTGCCCTCTTTTAATTGTGATCCTCTTGTGCCAAGGTGTTATCCAGTTTCTCCTGGGCCTCTTCCCAAGCGGTGTAGGCCTGTTCCAGACGTTTCTTTAAATTGGTGTACTCCTGGCTCTTTTCCATGAATTTTTCCTGGTCACTGTAAAGTTCCGGGTCGGCCAGCACCTGTTCCAGTTTGTCCTTCTGGCGTTCAAGCTTTTCCACAATCTTTTCGTTCTCACGGACCAGCTTTTTTAAGGGACCCAGAATTTTATTTCCTTGCTCCCGGAGGCGGGCCTGCTCCTGGCGACCCTTCTTGCCTTTAACAGGTGTGGCATGGGCTGCAGGGGAGGGGGCTGCGGTTTCTGATCTGCTGGGTGCTGCCGCCTTGTTTTTTTTCTGGGCTTGCGTCTTGTTGATATAATAGCTGATATTACCCTCGAAGATGGTGGATCTGCCATCTTTAATCTCCAGGGTCTTGTTGGTGAAATGATCAAGGAAGAAACGGTTATGGGAGACCACGATAATGGAGCCATCATACTGGGACATGGCCTCCATGAGGATGTCCTGGCTTGCCATGTCGAGATGGTTGGTGGGCTCATCCATAATGAGCAGATTGGCTGGGGTGGCAATCATTTTGGCCAGGGCCAGGCGTGATTTCTCACCGCCGGACAACACCCCGACCTTCTTGTCCACATCATCGCCCTTGAAGAGAAAGGTGCCGAGCAGGGAACGGATCTGGCTGATGCTCTTGTCCGCATCAATCATGTTCATGGTTTCCAGCACCGAGTAATTGGGGTCAAGCTCCTGGGCTTGATGCTGGCCGAAATAGGAAATGATGACGTTATGGCCAGGCTTGATCGTGCCCTTGTCGGGTTTGATGAGGCCGCCAAGAAGCTTGACCAGGGTGGACTTGCCGGCGCCGTTGACGCCGACCACGGCCATCTTGTCGCCTGCCTCCAGTTCAAAGCTGAGGTCTTTGAAGACCACCTTGGAATCAAAAGATTTATTGAGGCCCTCCACCACCATGGCCATCCGTCCGCAGGGAGCTGAGGGTGGGAAGCGGAAAGAGATGTGGCTCTCGGTGTCTTCGAGTTCAATGACCTCCATCTTGTCCAACTGCTTGAGGCGGGATTGGGCCTGCTTGGCCTTGGTGGATTTGGCCTTGAAGCGATCGACAAAGCGCATGGTCTGGTCTATTTTGGCCTGCTGGTTGGCGTAGGCGGCCTTGAGGATGCTTGAGCGTTCCTCCTTTTCCTTTACAAAATAGCTGTAATTGCCCTTGTACACCGTGAGGTTACCCAGGCTCAGTTCCCAGGTGCTGGTGGTCAGGTTATCCAGGAAGGTCCGGTCATGGGAAATGATGACCAGACCACCCTTGTAGGCGGCGAGAAACTCTTCGAGCCAGGTAAGGGTTTCCACATCAAGATGGTTGGTGGGCTCATCAAGGAGGAGAAATGCCGGGCAGGCCAGCAGCTGTTTGGCCAGCATCAGGCGCATGAGCCAACCGCCGGAAAAAGTGCCGCATTCTTTACTGAAGTCGGAGGTCTTAAACCCAAGGCCCATGAGGACCTTTTCAATCTGGGACTGGATGGTAAAGATGTCGGCCTGGTCGAGCTCATGCTGGAGCTCGCCCTGCCGGGTCAGCAGTTCGTCCATCTGGGCCGTAGCTGAATCGATGTCGGTTAACTGATCATGAATGCGGTCAAGCTCCTTTTGCTTTAGGAGAAGTTCGCTGAACGCCTCTTGAGCCTCTTCATAGATGGTGTGATCAAGCTTGATGCCGGTAATCTCCTGGGGCAGGTAGCCGGTGGTGTCGTTTTTGGCCTTCGAGATGATGCCGGGATCTGCCTGGCTGACGCCGGCGATCAGTTTTAAAAGGGTGGACTTGCCGGTGCCATTGGATCCCACCAGACCGATGCGGTCGCGGTTATTGATCCGGCACGAAAGATTACGAAAGAGATGTTTTTCCCCATATTGCAGGGAGAGGTTGTTGATGTTAATCATGGCTTCTATTGTTAAAATTGATAAGGGAGTTCAGGTATCATAAATTGCATGTTTTGGCATGGAGAAAACGACAATGACAGTAAAGAGTACGGTTTTTACCGCCACATTTACCTCCTGGCCTGAGAGTGTCCGCTCGCTATGCGAAGCAGCTGGCTTAAAGGAATTGCTCCGCAAAAGCGGTAAAGCTGTCCTTGTCAAACCAAATCTTGTTGAAAATCTGGCCCCTCCCATTACCACCCCGGTGGCAATGGTGGCTGAACTTGTCGCCTATCTCCAGGAGGAGCTTCCCGGGGTGGAGATCATTATCGGTGAGGGTTGCGGTGCCACATCCTACGACACTCATTACGTTTTCAAGGAGCAGGGCTACGCGGAGCTGGCCAGGCAGCGAAAGATCCAGCTTGTCGATCTGAATAACGAACCCTTGCTGGCCCTGGAAAATCCCGCCTGTAGCTGCTGGCCGCAAATGTATCTTCCCAAGATTCTTTTTGATGTCTTTTTGCTGTCGGTCCCGGTTTTAAAGGCCCATAGTCTGGCCGGTGTCACCCTGACCATGAAGAATATGATGGGGGCGGCGCCTCCCAGCCATTTTCAGCAGGGCGGCGCCTGGAAAAAGGCCTCTTTTCACAGCCGGATCGATCCGGCCATCTTTGATCTCAATACCTACCGGACCCCTGATTTCACTCTGCTTGACGCCACCATCGGTATGCAGCAGGCCCACCTCTGGGGACCCACCTGCAATCCTCCCAAAATGCTGGTTGCCGCCGGAGTGGATCCCGTGGCCATAGATGCCTGGGGTACGGCATTACTGGGTTTTGACTGGCAGCAGATAGGTTATATTAAGATGGCCGATGGCGTTCTTGGCTCAGCCCACTATGAGGAATCAATGGTCTGAAGAATTTATTATTGGGGCTGCCAGAGGTCATTGGCCCCAGCAGCTTGCCCTATTTCTTACGCGAGATGCCCATTACCTGGCAGATCTGGGTGGCGATCTCCTCAATGGATTTATGGGAGGAAGAGATGTAGGGAATATTGTAATTGAGGAAGGTCTGTTGGGCCTGTTGCACCTCTTCTCGGCAGGTCGAGAGTTTGGCGTAGGTACTGCCGGCATACCGTTTTTCCCGCATCTGGTGCAGAACCTCAGGGGAGGAGGTGAGGCCGATGGCCCGATTGCGGTTATTAACAATCTGCTCGGGCAGGCTGTAAAGGCTAAGATATTCCGCGGTCAGTGGGAAATTGGCCGATTTGATCCCCATCTGGGTCGCCAGATAGACGCTGACCGGGGTTTTGCCGGCCCGGGAGACCCCGATGATGATGAGTTCTGCCTCGTCATACTCCTTGGGTTTGGTGCCGTCGTCATGGTCCAGGCAGTAATGGATGGCCTCCACCCGTTTATTCATCCTCTCATTGTCCTGGTGGTGGGTGAAGCCGGGGGTCCGCAGGGCCTTGGCCTCAAGGCAGACTTCCAGCTTATCCAGGAGAAAGGCGAAGCCGTCAAAAAATTCCACCTCAGGGCGGTCAAATATCGCCCGAACCTCAGGGGCCATGATGGTGGAAAAAATAACGGGGCGCAGGCCCGCGGACTGCTTCATTATTTTCTCAAGAACCTGCTGGGCGTCATTAACCGTCTGGATGAAGGGGAAGGTCTCTTCGTGGAAGGAAATTCCCGGAAACTGGCAGGTAAGGGCCTGGCCGAGGGATTCAACCAGGATGCCGGTTGAATCGGAAATATAATAGATGTCTTTTGAGGTCCACATGCCCCCTATCTTGATCTATCGAGTGTTACGAGGCAATGAAAAAAGACAGAAATGGCGATTTAGGCCTTTGCAAATCGTGAAAGTGTTTTTTCAAGGCCATGATCCCGATTGGCGGGGAACTCCGGGCTCTTTAGTGGAGGGTTGGTGGTGAAATCCTGTTGCTTGTCGGTGAGGGCTCTTTCAGCCAGTTTGGTGATGAGTGGGGCCAGACGCTGATGATTCTCAAGGGTTTTTTTGATTCTGGCCAGTATTGCCTGGCCATGATCCTTGATTGGTGCCGCATCATTGTTCTGTGGATGGTCAACATCCAGCTTTCTCTTTTCAAGATAGGCAAGGATCTGATGCCACTGGGCCTGGCGCTGTTGGGCAAGGGCCTGTTCGTCGTGGTCAACTCTCGATAAATCAGCAATGGCCTGGGGCTGGTAGGTGGTGATTTGGCTGGCGGTAATTTCAGTCTGGCTGAAGGTGGCGGAAAGTGAAGAGAGAGAACCCCGATCGCCGATATTGAGGGCTTTAGTCACGGCGCCATCCAGATGGCCCTGGTAAAAATCAGCCGCAATAAGGCTCAAGCTATCGAAGAGTTCTCCAAGATCCTCAAGCTCTTGGGCACTTAAGTCGCCTTGGACGGTAAAGGAAAAATTGTGGCTGTCAAGGGCTTGGCTCGTAAACGCCGTGCCCTGGGAGGCAGTGTCTTGCCACTGAACATTATGGCTCAACCGCGCATGGCTGCTGCTGTGGTGCAGGGTTACTCGGTCACCCTCGCTGGTCCTGATGTCGATTAATGCTTTTTCAAAACTGGCTTGAACCTGGGTGGCTGAACTTTGAAAGGGTTGGCTGGCCGGGGAGTATGGTCCGAGGCTGGTTACGGGGGAGAGTGTTGAAAGGGCCATGGCGTGCTCCTGAAAAATGATACTAGCAGGGGAGTTATCGTTTTCAGGATATGTATCGGCCTCTAATATAAACTCTTTAACATTCCTTTAGTACAAGGGCGAATGTTCTGGCTGTCAGTATCATCTGTCAGTCGACAACATCGTTACTGATATAGGCCTGCTGCAGGGATTTCACCTGCTTTAACGTCGTCGGTGAAAGCTTGATGTCGTAGCGTTCAATATACTCGGCAGCCATGCGATGGGTGTTGAAGATTGGGATATTAAGCTCAATATTTTTGATGCATTTATCAATGTAGAGAGGGTGCAGGTCGCTGTCATAGAAATACGTGAGCACCTCCGGCAGGATAGCGTAAAGAGAGGTGGTATCTTCCTCATACAACAGGGTTGATGCGGTCTCGCTCAGGCACGCCTCAGAAACGTCCTCTTCGATGCCGAATTTCCAGCCCGTCTGGCCGTCATGATAGCCCTCTGCCCACCAGCCGTCCATGGTGGAGATGTTGGGCACGCCGTTCATGGCGGCCTTCATGCCGCTGGTGCCACTGGCCTCCAGCGGGCGTTTGGGGGAGTTGAGCCAGGCATGGACCCCTGAGACCATAAGCTTGGCAATATACATATCATAGCCGGGGATAAAGACCAGTTTTGCCAGGCCATTGGTTTTTTTATAGAGGGCTTCCTGGACGTTGAGGATCTGCTGGATGAGTTTCTTGCCTGGCTCATCTGCCGGATGTGCCTTGCCGGCGAAGATGAAATTTACCGGTCTATTTTGGTTGTTTATGATCGAGGCCAGGCTGTCGAGATTGGAAAAGATGAGGTCGGCCCGTTTGTAAGTTGAAAAGCGCCTGGCAAAGCCTATGGTGAAAACGCCGGGTTCGAGAAAATTATCATCATCAATCTGGGAGAGATAATTGGGGGGGTCAATCCAGGTTTCATGCATCATCTTGCGATGGCGCAGGAGCATGTCATTCACATAGGTGATGAGGGTCGTATTGTCCTGCTGCCATGCCTGCTCAAAATAGGTCCTGAATTTCTGATGATTTATCAGCAGGGGCGCATTGCTAAAGACCCGCGGGTTTTCCTGCCAGGAATCGAACTCCTTAAAACTGTTATAGAGGTCGGCCTTGGCATCACTGATCCAGGTCAAGTGGTGGACACCGTTGGTGATGGCAGTAATCTTCGGGGCAAACTCCGGGAATTGCTTCTGGGTAACGCCACGGTGGAGGCGGCTGACACTGTTGGTTGCCCGGTTAACCCGCATGGCCAGGGCCGTGAAGTTAAAGATGTTGCCCTGTTCATCATCCAGGGCGAGAAGATGGAGCATGCGCTGACAGAAATCGTGGCCGAATTGGCTGTAGAGTCGTTGGTCAAAACGATCATGACCAGCCTTAACCGGGGTATGGATGGTGTAGACAATTCTTTTGGCCACGGATTCTGCGGCCTTGAGGATGTCGTTGTCTGTGGCAAGATACTGGTATTCACTGCCGAGTTCTTCTTTCAAAAGTTCGGCGATAAGATGAAGAACCACGACCACACCGTGCTGTTCATTGAGATGGAGGATGTGCGAGGTGATGCCCAAGGCCTGCAGGGCTGGGATAACCCCGGCGCCAAGAAGACGGCGTTGGATGATTTTTGACTGGTCAGTACGGCTATCGTAGAGTTGCAGGGCCGCATCCTTTACCCAATCAGGTGAGGATGGTATGGCGTAATCGAGCAGGATTTCAGGGGTAAAGAAATCGAGGTTTTTGCTGATTTCCATTTTTAACCACAGTCTGGCATAGGCCTTGGTCATTCGGTCCTGCTCATCAAAAAAGGGAATCTCGATTTCCAGGGGTAATTCAGGGTTGGCGGGATCTTTCAGGAGGTAGAGGGACGGTGTACTTTCGGGGAGCCAGTCCGTGGCTGTGGAAATTTGGCCGATTTGGGCATCGACGAGCTGGGAGAAATACCCTTTCCGGTAAAGCAGAGATACTGCCACGGTGGGTATCTTCAGCTCAGCCATGCTCTTTAAGGTGTCTCCGGCAAGGATGCCGAGGCCCCCTCCGTAATTGGGGATCTTCTGGGGGCCGTGTAAAAAAAGTTTAGTATAATGGTCAAAAACGGAATTCGTTGAATCGGTAATTTCCAGGTCGCGAAGATGTTTCTTGACCGGGTGAAAGACATCAAGATCAGCACCGATTTCCATGGTTATATAGACAACGGAGTTGCCGTCCGGGGCCGTGAGATTGCCCCATACCTTATCGAGGGTTTCCTGGGATACGCCGAAAAAAGTACCCCATTTGTTTTTTGCCACCATGTCTTTCAGGGCGCTTTCTTGATCTGTTATGGAGTGTATGCTCATGATTCCGTGGAGTTATATTGTATTGTGTTGAATGATTATTTTGACAACCAAAAGATACTCTATCACACCATCCATATCAATGTCCCAACGTTTAACACTATAAAAAAAGAGAAGGTGTTTGGAGGAGATGGAAAATCTGTAACTTTGTGTAATTGTAAAAAAACATTGAATTTATGAGAAGTTTTCTTTATTGTGTTTAAAATAAATTTCTGGCTTTTCTGCTGGCAATTGATTTCAAGTTTTTATATTGTATGTTTTGGCCGTTAAGGTTTTTAGAAAGATTTTCTATGTTGCAACGGCAAAAATCCATTTTCAAATTGAGGAGAAAGTTGATGCGAGGAAATATATTTCAAGTCCTGTGTGTTGCTGGTTTAATCGCTTCAGTATCATTTTTAACGGCGGGTTGTGCCAAGCAGAATGTCGATTCAGAAGGAAATGGCGCTTCAGTTTCTAGCTCAACCACTGAGCCCATCACCACTCCCGCTGTGGATACTGGTGATACTGCCGGCGACTATGAACCCGTTGAGTCAGACGTTGAGGCGGCTGTCGGTGAGTATAAGATATCTGAGGGCCGTACCCATGAGGGTCTGCTCCCCATCTATTTTGATTTTGATAAGTCCAATGTCCGTGACGATCAAAAGGTACGCATTGAGGGCAATGCTGAATTTCTCAAGGCAACCAGTACTATGAAAATTACCATTGAAGGTAACTGTGATGAGCGCGGCACCAGTGAGTATAACATCGCCCTTGGCGAGCGTCGTGCCCAGGCTGCCAAGAAATATCTGATCAACTTAGGTGTTTCTGCTGACGCCCTTCACACCGTAAGTTACGGTGAGGAGCGTCCTCTCCTTTATGGTCATGATGAATACTCATGGTCACAGAATCGTCGTGACGATTTTGTGATTCAGTAATTTATAGTAAGAAGATGGTCTGTAAAGCCGAGAACATTGTTCTCGGCTTTTTTTTTATGACTTTTAACAGGAGTTTTTCTATGAATTTGCGCAGATTGTTTTCACTTTCCCTTCTTTGTTCTCTCTTTGTTATCAGCACGTCCCTTGTTGAGGTGCAGGCCGCGACCCCGAAAATAGGGTTTATTTCTGTCCAGGGTATCTTGTTTGGCTGTAAGGATGGCCAGGCTGCCAAAAAAGAGCTGATGGCCAAGCAGGATCAACTCCAGAAAAAATTTGCCAATGATGGCGCCCCACTAGAAGCCCTTGCCCAAGAAATTGAAAAGAAACAATCCGTATGGTCTGCCGAGGTATTGGCAAATAAAAAACGGGAAGCCGCCATGCTGGATCGTGATTTGAAGATGAAGGCAGAGGACGCCAAGTATGAGGTTGGAGATTTGCAGAAAAAGCTTCTTGATCCCATCGTTAAAAAGCTTGATGAGGCCCTGAAGGAATATGGCAAGAGCCAGGGATATACCATGATTATCGATTCCGATGTAGCGTCCCGCTCTGGAATGATTGTCTTCGGGGACACCGCCCTTGACTTGACGGAAACCATGATCAAAAAAGTTGATGCCATGAAATAGATTTTTAGCACTAGCTACCACACAAAAAGGCCCGTTTGGTGAAAACCAAACGGGCCTTTTTGTGTCTTTAGCTAGTGGCGCTATTATTTTTTGGTGCCGAGCAGTTCCAGGGCACTATTGATAATGGCGGGGGTGTCAACCTTGCCGAGATGCCAGAGGGTTTCCTGGGGGGCATGTTCAACAAATTTGTCGGGAAAGCCAAGGAGGGTGGTCCTGATATTATTGAGGTTACGGCGGGCGAAGAGCTCCAGGACAGCGCTGCCAAAGCCGCCTTTTTTGACATTATCCTCAATGGTAATGACCAGGCCCGTGCTTTGCGCCCAGTGACAGATGAGATCCCCATCAATGGGGGTGACAAAACGGGGATTAATTACCGCCGCGCTGATCCCGAGTTTTTCAAGGCCCTCTGCCGCTTTTAGGGCAGGATAGACCCTGTTGCCTATGGGTAGAAGGAGGACATCACTGCCTTCCCGCAAGAGCTCACCTTTTCCATAGGGAATTTTGGTTAATTCGCTGTGCAGCGGCACACCTTCACCATTTCCCCGGCAGTAGCGGACAGCTGAAGGGCCAGGCAGGAAGATGGAGGTGTAAAGCATATTCTGCAGCTCAGCTTCGTCCTTGGGTGCCATGAGTACCATGTTCGGGATAAATCGGAAGAAACAAAGATCAAAGACGCCATGGTGGGTGGGGCCGTCGTCTCCCACCACGCCGCCCCGGTCGATGGCAAAGGTGACTGGCAGATTAGGCAGGCAGACATCGTGAATAATCTGGTCCAGGGCCCGTTGGAAAAAAGAGGAGTAGATAGCAACCACCGGCAGGATGCCCTCGGTGGCAAGGCCGGCGGCAAAGGTCACGGCATGCTGTTCGGCAATTCCCACGTCAAAGAACCGTTCCGGAAAGAGATTGGCAAAACGGGTAAGGCCGGTGCCGGCCGGCATGGCAGCGGTAATCGCCGTAACCCGCGGATCCTTTTCAGCAATCTCCACCAGGGTGTCGCCAAAAATCTGGGTGTAGGCGATGGGGGTGGGGTTGGTCGGCAGCGCCTTGCCGGATGTCTTGTCAAAGGGGCCGACGCCATGGTAGGAACCAGGATTTTTTTCGGCTGGGGCATAACCCTTGCCCTTGGTGGTGATGACATGGACCAAGACCGGGCCGTCATGGAAGTCGCGGACATTTTCCAGGGTCTCGACAAGACCGTCAATGTCGTGGCCGTTAATGGGGCCGATGTACTCGAACTTCAGGGCCTCAAAGAGCATGCCCGGGGTGAAAAAACTTTTGAAGCTCTCTTCGCTTTTCTTGAGAACCTGAAGGATATTATCGCCCACACCGTGGAAGCCTTTCAGGAAATGTTCCATGTCCTTCTTGATGCGGACCATGGTCTTGCCTGACAATTTTCGGCTCAGGAAACTGGAAAGAGCACCGACATTGGGGGAGATGGACATCTCATTATCATTGAGAATGACAATGAGATCTTTGCCCAGGTGGCCGGCTTGGTTTAAGGCCTCAAAGGCCATGCCGCCGGTCATGGAACCGTCACCGATAACAGCAATAGTTTTTGTTGATTCCCCTTTGAGAAATTTTGCCAGGCTGATACCAAGGCTGGCGGAGATGGAGGTGGAGCTATGGCCGGTATCAAAGGCATCATAGGGGCTTTCAGCCCGCTTTGGGAAACCGCTGATTCCTTTATACTGGCGTAGGGTATGAAACTCATCACGGCGGCCGGTGATCAGTTTGTGGGCATAGGCCTGGTGCCCCACGTCCCATATCAGCTTGTCGTCCGGGGTATTAAAGACGTAATGCAGGGCCAGGGTAAGTTCGACCACACCCAGGCAGGGCGCCAGATGGCCACCGGTGTGGGAGACCGTCTCGATGATTTTTGCGCGAATTTCCTCGGCGAGAAGGGCGAAATCGCTGAGGGGAAGCTTGCGGAGATCAGCGGGGGAATCAATGGTTTCTAACAGCGAAGAAGAGATGGTCAAATCAGTGGCCTCAAAAGCCTAACGTTTACGATAGTATATATAGTTGGCAATCTCCCGGAGGGGATCTGCTTTAGTGTCGAATGATTCGAGGGCCTTGATGGCGGTAGCAACGGCGGCCTGGGCTTTCTGCTTGGTTTCATCAAGACCGAAAAAGGCAGGGTAGGTGGCCTTTTTGAGCTCGGCGTCAGAACCGGATTTTTTGCCAAGCTGTTCGGTGGTTCCCTCTACATCTAATAAATCATCTACGATCTGGAAGGCAAGACCAATATTTTTGCCGTAGTCGGTAATGGCCTGAAACTGCTGCTGGTTGGCATTGCCGAGTATGGCCCCCATCTGCACGGCTGCCGTAATAAGCGCCCCGGTCTTGCAGCTGTGCAGGTAGCGCAGGGTCTCAAAAGGAATGTCCTGGCCCTCAGAGGCAATATCAACGGCCTGGCCGCCTACCATGCCCTGAGGCCCGCTAGCCGTGGACAGGATGCGGATGAGGCGAACCTGTTTTTCGGCGCCAAGCGTCGGGCTTAGGTCTGGATCACTTAAAAGCTCAAAGGCCATGGTCAGCAGGCCGTCGCCAGCCAGAATGGCTGCCGCCTCGCCATGGACGATGTGATTGGTGGGTTTTCCACGCCTGAGGTCGTCGTTGTCCATGGCTGGCAGGTCGTCATGGATCAAGGAGTAGGTATGGATAAACTCCAGGCTTGCAGCCACGGGGAGGACGTCGTCAATGGCAGTGCCCAGAGCTTCTGCCGTGGCAATACAGAGAATGGGGCGCACCCGTTTGCCGCCGGCAAACAGGGAGTAGGACATGGCCTCGATATGCTCGGCAAGCAGTCCTTCGGGCTTGAGCATGACATCATGTAACGCCTGCTCAACAATGACACGTTTTTCTGTAAGATAGGCCTTAAGATCCATTACCATTGATCGCAAAGGGGGTCTCGGTGAGAGAGCCGTTTTTCTCAAGAAGAAGAGAGACCTTGTGCTGGCATTCATCAAGCTTGCTGTTGCAAAACTGGGCAAGATTGATCCCTTCTTCAAATTTTTTTAAGCTGGCCTCAAGGCTGAGTTCGCCACTCTCCAGTTCGTGAGTGATCTCTTCAAGTTTCTCAAGGGCATCTTCAAAGGTTTTTTTGGCCATAGGATTCTCTTCTTGTTGGTTGGCAGGCAAAGAATGACATGATAAATGAATAACCTTTTACTGGCAACGGTTTAAAAAAAATCATGGCTGTGGTACTTGTCAGCAGATGGTCGAATTGAACTGGTGCCGTTCGCAGCAAGAGGGGGATAACTTTTGATTCAAAAAAACGACGATTATCTCACCCTTTTTCTCTCCTGGCTCACCGTGGAAAAAGGCTATTCCAGCCATACCAGTGACAATTATCAGCGTGATATCATCGAGTTTATCGCCTTTGTCGGCGCCAAGGAATTTACTGATCTCGATGCCAAAGACATCAGGGCCTGGGTATATCATCTGAACGGTAAGAATAAGGCCAATTCCGTGGCCCGGAAGATCTCCGCACTGCGCACCTTTTTTCGATATCTTCTCCGTCAGGGCGTCCTGGTTGGTGATCCCACGGCCTCTGTTTCCATGCCCAAGCTGGGTAAACATATCCCTGTTTTTTTAAGCGTTGATGAGGTTTTCAGCCTACTCGAAGAACCTGGAGTGCAGGATCAGTTCAAGTTCCGTGACACCGCCATTTTAGAACTTCTCTATTCCACAGGCATGCGGGTGGCGGAAATCGTTAATCTTAATCTGGAGCAGGTTGATTTTGGGGCCGGAATGGTTAGGGTAATCGGCAAAGGAAAAAAGGAGAGGCTCATCCCGGTGGGCTCCCAGGCCCTGGATGCTGTTTCCCTCTATCTCGAGAGCCGAACGCTGCTGCTGGCCAAGAGAAGGGAACAGGGGAAAAAGGTGGATGAGAAGTCCCTTTTTCTTAATAACCGTGGAGGCCGGCTGACAACAAGGTCTGTAGAGAGGATGGTTCAGGCCTATGCCATTCGGGCCGGGATCACGGCACCGGTTACCCCCCATGCCCTGCGCCACTCTTTTGCCACCCATCTTCTGGAAATGGGGGCTGATCTGCGGGTGGTTCAGGAATTGTTGGGCCACGCCAGTCTCTCCACCACCCAGAAATACACCCATCTGACGGTGGACCATCTTATGGCGGTGTATGATAAGGCCCATCCCAAAGCATGAAAAACTACTGCGCGAGGAAATACTGCGTTAAAAAAGTCCTTAAAATGATCACTTACGAACGTAAGCTCCGCTTTTTCGCTCATTTTTGCCTTGTCTTCCCGTCGCTCACTTCGTTTTTCAATACATTGTGAATATGAAAATCCTTATACGGATATAAACAAAATGGAAAAACAAATAATACGCTCAACAACGATAATCTGCGTTCGCCACAAGGGTGAGGTGGTCATGGCCGGTGACGGCCAGGTCACCTTGGGTGCTACCATCATGAAGCATGAGGCCCGCAAGGTGCGTCGTCTTTTTCATGATAAGGTGGTGACCGGTTTTGCCGGGGCCACGGCCGACGCCTTTACCCTTTTTGATAAGCTGGAGCATAAGCTCGAACAGTTTAATGGCAATCTCATGCGGGCCTCGGTGGAGCTTGCCAAGGACTGGCGCACCGATAAGATGTTGCGCCGTCTTGAGGCCATGCTCATTGCCGCGGATGAGGAGTATTCCCTGTTGCTCACCGGCACCGGCGACGTTATCGAGTCTGATGACGGTATTCTCGCCATCGGCTCCGGTGGTGTCTATGCCCAGTCTGCGGCCAAGGCCCTTATTGCCCATAGTGATCTGGATGCCGAAGGAATCTGCCGGGCTGCCATGGAGATAGCCGGTTCTATTTGCGTTTACACCAATAATAATATTGTCGTGGAAAAAGTATGAGTCAGAAAATAAAAGCCCTCACCCCCCAGGAAATTGTCAGCAGTCTGGATAAATTTATTATTGGTCAGGCTGATGCCAAGCGTTTTGTGGCTGTCGCTCTGCGTAATAGGTGGCGGCGCCAGCAGGTGCCTCAGCCCCTGCGTGACGAGATTGCCCCGAAAAATATCATCATGATCGGTCCCACTGGGGTCGGTAAGACGGAAATTGCCCGCCGCCTGGCCCAGCTCGATCGCTCTCCTTTTTTAAAGGTCGAGGCCACAAAATTCACCGAGGTGGGTTATGTGGGCCGTGATGTGGAGTCGATGATCCGCGATCTTGCCGATCTTGCCATTAACCTGGTGAAGGAAGAGGAGTCTGAGGTGGTGGAGCAGATGGCCAAAGAGATGGCCCGGCAACGCATTTTGGATCTGCTGGTGCCGCCGCCACCCAAGGCTGCCGGTGTTGATCCAAGCGATCCGGCCGCCTCGCCCACCCGTGAGAAGTTCCGGGTTATGTTGGATGAGGGTAAGCTTGATGAGCGCGAGGTGGAGATGAATATTGAGCAGGCCGCTTCATCCATGCCCATGGTTGAGGTCCTTTCCTCCGGACCCATGGATGGTATGGGCTCGTCCATGAAGGATATGTTTGCCAATCTCTTCCCCAAAAAAAGCGAGCGCCGTAAGCTGCCGGTGAAAGAGGCCCGGGTTATCCTGGAAAAACAGGAGGCCGAAAAGCTCATTGATATGGACAAGGTGACCCGTCTTGCCCTGCAGCGCGTCGAGCAGACCGGTATTATCTTTCTTGATGAGATCGATAAGATCGCCTCCCGTGGCGCTGCTGGTTCCTCCTCGGCCGGCGAGGTCTCCAGGGAAGGTGTGCAGCGTGATCTGCTTCCCATTGTTGAGGGTTCGACGGTGACCACCAAATATGGCATGGTCAAGACCGATCATATCCTCTTTATTGCCAGCGGCGCCTTCCATACCAGTAAACCATCTGATCTGGTGCCTGAGTTACAGGGGCGTTTCCCGGTTCGGGTGGAGCTTGACGCCCTGGGTGAGGAGGAGTTTTACCGTATCCTTACCGAGCCTGAGAATGCCCTGATCAAGCAGTATGTGGCCCTGCTCGCCACCGAACAAGTGGAACTTGAGTTTGAAGAGGGGGCCATTCGGGCCATGGCCCGGATGGCCGCCAGCGTTAATGAGAAGACGGAAAATATCGGGGCTCGCAGGCTTCATACCATCCTTGAGCGGTTGCTGGAGGATGTCTCTTTTGACGCCCCAGGGATGCCTGGTGAAAAATTTGTGGTCAGCGCCGACTATGTGGAAAAACAATTGGCTGATATTTCAGAGGATCAAGACCTGAGCCGCTATATCCTCTAAGGGAAAAAGATATGAGATACGAATCTGATTTAAAATATTGTCCCCAATGCCAGGACGAATACCGGGCTGAAATTAAAACCTGCGCCTCTTGTCATATAGATCTTATCCGTGGTGCTGAGATGGTGGCCCTGGGGGACCGTTCACAGCAGGAGCGTAAGAGTCGCCGCGGTGCCCTGACGGTGGATGATGATATTGTCACCATCCATAAGGGCCCTCTGGCTGATCTGAAAAAGCTTGAAAAGGCCTTCCTGAGGGAAAACATCGGCATGATGATCGTTGGTGACGAGGGCGGCTGTAATAAGGGCTGTTGTCCCACCACCTTTTTTCTGCAGGTGCGCAGGGAAGATGCCCAGGCAGGCATGGTGCTGATCCAGGAAGATTTCCAGCAGGTGACCGGCCTTGATGATTATGACACCCGTCATTGTGAGGCGGTGTTTAATCAGGATGCCAGTCATGCCAATTGCCCGGCCTGCGGCTTTGAATTTGAAACCTCAACCACCACCTGTCCGGACTGTGGGCTCTGCTTTGCCTAAAAAAAACTAGGTGGCGAGGTAGCTCAGGACATCCTGGGCAGCCCGGGAAGCCTGGGGGTCGGCATCAATCTCCAAGGGGATCCCTTGCCGTTCCCCTTTACGGATAATCTGGGAGTTGGGGAAATAGGCCACCGGCGCTTTTGCCAGGCCGGCCTTGAGAAATTTTTTGTCCTCTTCGTCTTCCACCAGGTTGCCGACAAAGGAAATATCCTTGATGCCAGCCTCCTTGGCCAGGTCATAGACCTTTTGCGCCGTTCTAATGCTGGAGTTTGACGGAATCACCACAATAAAGAGTTCGTCAACGCTGGCAATGGTGCCGCGCCCCAAATGTTCGACACCGGCCTCCATATCGAGCAAGATGGCCTGGGACGGGCTGAGCAGCAGTTTGGTGAGCAGCCTTTTGAGCACCGTATTTTCCGGGCAGGCGCAACCACCCTCGGCTGTCTGGATGGCCCCAAGCACCATGAGCCTGATGCCGTCCTTCTCGATCATGAAGTCGGCGAGAAGGTCATCAACCTGGGGATTGATATTGTAAAAGGGCGAACCCTCCACCTTGCCGGCCCGTTCGACCAGCAGGGCGGTCATGTCGGCAATGGGGGTGATCTCATCTATATTGTCAAAGCCCAGGGTCTGGGCCATGTGGGGGCTGGGGTCGGCATCAATGATCAACACCTCCTTGCCGGCCCGCTGTAACTCCTTGGCGATCAGGGCCATGATGGTTGTCTTGCCTACGCCGCCTTTACCGGCAATTGCTATTTTCATGGTAGCTGTCCTTGCGCTGAAATCTCATGGGTTGTGAGATGTTTTTCAAGATGTCCCGCAATGATTAGAGGAAAATAGGCTGTAATCATTGCAAAAAATATATTAATATCTAGACTTTATACGAAGCTCTTCCTTATTCTGCAATATTTTAGGTGATTGTTGCCCATGGTCTCCCTTGGAATTGAAGAACTGTTGGCCTCGCCGCCTTCCTTTTTAAAAGATAAACGTCTTGGCCTTTTATGCAACCAGGCCTCCACGGATAGCTTTTTTCGTCACAGCCGCGATCTTGTCATGGCGGCCTTTCCCGGCCAGCTCAGCTGTATTTTTTCGCCCCAGCACGGATTTTTCGCCGAAAAGCAGGATAATATGGTGGAATCTGATCATGATCGTGATCAGATTAGCGGTCTGCCCGTTTTCAGCCTCTATGGTGAGACGCGCCAACCCTCCCCGGCCATGATGGATCTGGTTGACGTGGTCCTGGTCGATATTGTCGATGTGGGCACCCGGGTTTACACCTTCATGTATACCTTGGCCTATATGCTCGAGGCTGCCGCCACCGCCGGCAAGACCGTTGTGGTTCTTGATCGGCCCAACCCCATCGGAGGGGAAATTGTCGAAGGCAATATCCTTGAAGAGGGGTACCGCTCCTTTGTCGGGCTCTATCCGCTCCCCATGCGCCACGGTCTCACCTTCGGCGAATTGGCCCTGCTCTTTAACGACCATTTTAAGATCGGCGCTGAACTCCATGTCATAAAAATGAAGGGCTGGCAGCGCGGCATGCATTTTCCTGACTGCAAGCTCCCTTGGCTCTTTCCCTCCCCCAATATGCCGAGCTATGCCGCCTCTCTGGTCTATCCGGGTCAGGTAATCTGGGAGGGAACCAACATCTCTGAAGGGCGTGGAACCTCGCTGCCTTTTGAACTTTTCGGGGCGCCATTTTTGCACTGTGGCGAGATTCTGGAGTTTATTGCCCATATCCCTCTCCCCGGCGCCTTTTTGCGGCCTTTGCAATTTGAACCCACCTTTCATAAATGGCAGGGCCAGGTTTGCAACGGTTTTCAGCTCCATGTTACCGATTCTGACCGGTTCAGGCCCTATCGAACCACCTTAACGCTGCTCCAGGCTGTAACAGCCTTATATCCGGAACATTTTGCCTATAAACAGCCCCCCTATGAATACGAGTATGATATATTACCTATGGATCTGATTCTGGGCAGCCGGCAGGTCCGGATGGCTTTGGAGGAAGGGGTGAACATTCTTGAGCTTGAAAAGAGCTGGCAGCAAGGACTTCAGGAGTTTGATCAGATGCGTCGAGCCTATTTTTTGTATTAAATGAAATGACCACCATCAAGTGTGAAGATACCGGGCTGATCAATGGATATCTCAAGTATTTTTATGATATTCCCACGGTCTGTCCCTATGGGGTAGGCGATATTGCCGTCTATCGTCAGGCCCAGTTCGGCTTTGTTGATGACCCGTTGATGTCGGCCTTTGTCGAGGCTGGATTCAGGCGAAACGGTAACTCAATTTATACCATGGACTGCCCTGACTGTGATGCATGTCAGGCCATCCGGCTGCCGGTTAATAAATTTAAGGCCAATCGCTCCCAGCGCCGGATCATCAAGAAAAATCTTGATGTCACCATCAGCCAAGGGCCATTTTCCGTCACCTATGAAAAGATACAACTTTTAAACAGCTTTTTTAACGAGCGGTTCAGTGGTCGTGACAATACGGCGGAAAGTTATTACGGCACCTTCTTTGCCAATACTATCACCGACACCTTTGAGATTGAATACCGGCTTGGTGAAAATCTGTTGGGCGTGGCAGTGGCGGATATGGGAAATACCTGGCTCAATGCTGTTTATTTTTATTTTGATCCCCAGTTTTCAGCACGTAATCTCGGGATCTTCAATGTCCTGAGTATGATTGATTTGTGCCGAAAGCATGATCTTGAACATCTCTATCTTGGCTATTTAATTGAGCCACTGCCCTCCATGAATTACAAGGGTCAGTTTTATCCCCAGGAACGCCTTGTCAACGGCACTTGGCAGCACTCCTGATCTTGCAAAAAAACCGTATTGGGTTTATTGTCACAAGCCTTGTGTTTTTCCGTGGTAACCACCATTCTTTTGTCTTTTTCTGAATACCTCTATGAAAGTCATTCTTGCCAAAAAAGCCGGTTTTTGCATGGGTGTGCGCCGGGCCGTTGAAACCACCCTGGAAATCGTCCAGCAGACCGACAAAAAAATTACCACCTTTGGACCGTTGATCCATAACCCCCAGGTGCTCAGTCTCCTGGAGGAGAGGGGGGTTGAGGTTCTTAACGAGGTTCCTGAGCATCTCTCCGGTGTGGTAATTATTCGGGCCCACGGCGTACCTCCCGATCAAAAGGCGAAACTGCGCAAAGCAGGTGCCGAGGTCAAGGATGCCACCTGTCCCCGGGTGGTCAAGGTTCAGGCCATTATCAAGAGGCATAAAAAGGATCATTGCTTCACTGTCATTATCGGTGATAAAAATCATGCCGAGGTCATCGGGCTCATGGGCTATGCCGAGCCTGATGTGGCGGTGGTCTCTCGTGTTGAGGATATTGATGCTCTTAATATTAAGGGACCCTATATAATTGTCAGTCAGACCACCCAGGACGATGATTCCTTTAATGAACTCAGCTCCTTGATTACCAGCCGTTTTCCCGGCGGCAAGGTCTTTAATACCATCTGTGACTCAACCCATAAGAGACAAAACGAAGTGCGTATCCTCTGTGAACAGGTGGAGGCAGTGGTGGTGGTGGGTGGCAAAACGAGCGCCAATACCAAGAGGCTGGCAGAGATTGCTGAAAATAAAGGTTTGCCGGTCTTTTTGGTCGAGACCGAGGAAGATCTTGATACCGTTAAGCTTCGTGATTTTGAGACCGTGGGGGTGACTGCCGGGGCCTCAACACCCGCCTGGATGATCACCCGGGTCATGCGCACCCTGGAGGCGATTCCGGGGAGGGGAGAGGGTGGTTTCGGCCATTTCTGGCAGAAGGCGGCCTGGTCTCTCCTTGCTTCAAACTCATATGTTTCGGTGGGTGGTGGTTGCCTGGCCTTGGCCTTGGCCAAGATCCTCAGCGGTCAGCTGCTCTGGCCGTCCTTTGTCATTGCCTTTGGCTATCTTTTTGCCATGCATAATATCAACCGCTTCAGCGGCGAACATAGCCGGCGCTTTAACGATCCTCTGGTTGAGAAATTTGCAGATACATATGGCTCTGGCCTCCTTAGTCTTTCCTACCTCATGCTGGTCGGGGTCGGCGTTATCCTCTGGAAAAGCGGTCCAGCACCTTTGCTGCTGTTTCTTGCCATGGCCCTCTTGGGTATTTTTTATCGCATTCCGATTTTTCCAGCTACCGTGGTCAGGATCTTTAAAATTAAACGGCTTAAGGAAATTCCCGGTTCCAAAACGTTTCTAGTTGCCTTGGCCTGGGCCATGGCAACAGTGGTGCTCCCTAACTGGGACTCTGCTGCCGGGGCTGCTACCCTTGGAACCATTCTGGGTTTGGTGCTGGTTTTTGTCTATGTGCGCAACGCCCTCTTTGATGTCTTTGATGTTCAGGGCGATCGTATTGTTGGCAAGGAGACCCTGCCGGTCTGTATTGGTGAAGAAAAGACCCTCATTTTTCTCACCTATTTATTGTATGCCCTCCTTATGGCTGTTATGGTTCTGCCCTGGACTGTGCTCCTGCCGAAAGCGATGGTTTTTTTCTTGCCTGGCGTTGCATATCTTCTCTCCATTACTAAAAAATATAAAGCTGGGTTATTGTTGCCGTCATCCCGGTTGGAATTTCAGCTTGAAAACTCCCTCTATCTCGTTGCCTTGGCACTTATGCTGGGCAGTTATGTGTTTGCGTAAGGTGTCCTATGCTTGGTTGGTTTAAAAAGAAGTCATCCCACGGCAGTGCGGTTTCGCCCGTCTCTCCAGCTGAAAATATTCAGGCGCCTGAGACGACGGAGGAGGCTCCCAAGTCTATTCTCCATGAGGATGTCGGAGTCCTCTTTAAGCGTCTTGTCGGTGGTTCGGCGCCAGCAAAAGGGAGCGCTGTTTCCCCTGAGGCTACAGAAGAAAACGGACACGTTCTTGAGGCGCCGGAGGAGGCTCCCAAGTCCATTCTCCATGAGGATGTCGGTGTCCTTTTTAAGCGGCTCACCGTTGGCTTGGCCCAGACCAGAGGGAATCTGGTTGATAAGGTTGATGATCTGTTGCTCGGCAAGAAGGCCATTGACCCAGAGCTTCTTGACAACCTTGAAGAAATTCTCATCACTGCGGATCTCGGCGTTGAGATCACCATGGCCCTTGTCGACGATGCCCGGGACAAGGTGGCACGCCACGAGTTGGCAGATCCCCAGGCCTTAAAGGCGGTCTTGAAACAGAAAATAACCGAGTTTTTGGTCAACTCTGATAAGCCGGCCGAACTGGTCATGCCAGAGCAAGGACCTTTTGTTATCATGGTGGTCGGTGTCAATGGTGTGGGAAAGACAACCACCATCGGCAAGATGGCCCATAAATTTGTCAATGCCGGCCAAAAGGTGATGCTGGTTGCTGGTGATACCTTTCGCGCTGCTGCGGTTGAACAGCTCAAAATCTGGGGAGATCGTATCAATGTCCCGGTCATTGCCCAGGCGACCGGCGCTGATCCCTCTTCCGTGGTCTTCGATGGCATGGAATATGCCGTTAAAAGAAATTTTGATGTCGTAATTATCGATACAGCCGGTCGCCTCCACACCAAGGTGAACCTGATGGAGGAGCTGAAGAAGATTAAAAGGGTCATTGCCAAAAAGGTCAGTGGCGCTCCCCATGAAATCATGCTGGTCATTGACGCCACCACTGGCCAAAATGGCATCTCCCAGGCCCGCGAATTCAGTAAGGCGGTGGATATAACCGGCCTCACCCTCACCAAGCTCGACGGCACTGCCAAGGGCGGCATCATCGTTAATATCTGCCGCGAGTTTGATATTCCCATTCGCTTTATCGGCATTGGCGAGCAGCTCGATGACCTGCGTGATTTTGATCCCCAAGAATTTGCCGATGCCCTTTTTGCCGGC
>JBFFNX010000019.1:0-21389 GCA_041562995.1 Desulfurivibrionaceae bacterium | reverse complement strand
TGTCGATTTTATTCGTATTCACGGTCGCTCAGCGGCTTTTAACCAATCTTCGACACCAGCTACACCTAATGACAGTAGCACGTCTTGCATCGATACCACACGTTGTAGCATTGTGCCGTGATCAGACTCTTCTCGTTCCTCGGCTTCAGCAAAAAGACGGGTCATGAGCTGGGTAAGGCTATTTTCATGATCGTAGAGATATGACATGGTACGACGGGCATAGGCCAAATAAATCTCGGTTGCAGCTAAGGCTTGTTCTGGATCGCGATGCGAAATGTCGTTAAGCCATTCATCAAACCTGTAAAGGCTGTGATGTTTGTTCTCGTTAGCTCTTTCCAGCACGATAAAAAAGAGGCGAATCAGCTCTATCGGCATAGAAGTCCCCGGCTTATTATTACGGAACAATTGTGCCATCTTCTGCGCTACTGCCTCCGCATGAGGGCTATTGGCATTTAAACCGACCTCGATGCCTGCCAGGCATTGTTCACGATGTTGTTTGATATTTTCGTGGCACGTCCAAACACTAGCAGCGCCCCTCCAAGCGTCTGTGGAATCCAGTTCTTTCAACTCTGAGATCAAAATGGGAAGTTCGATATGCCTTACAAGGGCTACCAAGGCTGAGATGCGACCCCAGGGTTCCATGTCTTTACCGCTACCCTCGCGGTGAATGCGCTCCAACAAAGGAGCTACTTTTTCAAAATGATTGTGATAAGCGTAATAAAGGCAGGGTTCAGCGGTTTGCCAAAGCCCTGTAGCATCTTGCATGGAGAGATGGAACAAATCCCAGCCCAACTCAGGATTTTGTCTTTGCAAATACGGTAACCGCTGTAGGATCACGGCGCGAATAGCGGGGTACTCGCTTCTAGCAAAACGGAGTAGTGCTGGTGATAATAACTCGGGAAATGGAATGCTTTGTTCTAGAAACCTATTGGCTAAAATCATTAAGGCTTCGGCGACGTGACCGCTTACCATGTTGATGCCCATAGTCATTAAATCGGCAGAATTTCCTTCGGTGGAATTTTTTTCTCGAAAACTCGCAAAACCTATTGCCAAAAAAACAAGTCGTGCAGCATTTTGCGTATCCTGTATGACATGGGCACAAGCTTGCAAGGTATTGGATGCTGTGCTGTTTACTTGCCAGTGCCCAGAGTGTCTTTCAAGTTCGTCAAGGACATGACACGCCAAGGCAAGCGCATCTGGTTCATTGATCGGCACCCATTTGCTGTTGCTTTGCAAATTGCCATAACGATGCGAAAGATAATTGGCGATCCCGTCCATAATGACATTACGGAACCCTTCAGGGATGTCAGGCCAATGCGCGGTCAATAAATGCAAAAATCGTGTCGGGTGGCGGGATGATGCTTCACATAGTTGTCCTCTAACCTCACTCTCTCCGCCAACAAGAAAGTCATCGCAATCTCTTTTATATCCTGAGTAGTGTGTCAGTAAACGCAGCACTCCACTATCACTGATGTTAAGAAACTTCTCGAATGAAAACGGAGCGGTAACGAAACCGCAACGCCCCCCTATGGTCGGCTGACGAATTAGCCATCCCGCTGTTTTTTCGTAAGCATCCAGCACCGCTTGGGCTCCAGATGATCGCAGATAGCACGGAATAGTGACGATCAATTTCGCTCGTTGGCTCAATATCCAAAAAAGGTCGCTCTCATCCGTAAGATCCGTAAGGTCTCCCTCCCGCAAGGTCAAGATACACTCCATCACCGCATCTTGTGAAGGCGTGTCGAGGTACATAAACGCCACCTGCATCAGCGTGCCTAATTCGTAGGAGAGGTCGGATTCCAAAAAATCCTTGTCACACAATATGAGTCCAATCAAATCAATATTGGCCTCAGGGTTGGCGGTGCAAGCAAGGATGACGAAGTAGCGTAATGCCCCTTCGTGGCTAAAGCACATGCGTTCACGGTTATTTTCCCACCAGGCGGATTGCGTTTTGGCATGGTGGAGGATGGCGGCTTCCATTGCATTCAGCAGAATATTATCGCTGTCTTTGTGTCTGCTATCTTGTTGACTGTGAGTATTTTCGTATGAGGTTTTGGGCAAGAATTCACTGCAGTAGCCTATGTCAGTATTACCATAGCGCGATGACATGATTCGGCTCCAACGCTCAATAGATTCCAGCGCCAAATCCAGCAATGAGGTGGATTGCTCCATCCTGTGTAGGAGAAAATTGTCACGACGGTTTCCAAAGTCATGGGATTGGCAATGCAGTTTGTTGTCAAAATGAAATCCGACCAAATCGTTGTCGCTGATGTCACCTGCGATATAACGCCATAGCCAGATGTCTTCCAATGAATCTGCCTCCACACAGCGTGCGATGGCATGCCCAAGCAGACTGTGTTCTTGTCGAGGCATGCAGATCAGCCGCTCCAGTAATGGCGCAACTAATGGTAAATTTTCAGTATTGATTTGTGATAGATTATGAGTTAGTTGCCCCACAAATTGGTTTCCACCCATCCCGTCCAGTTGCAATATCTCCGTCCAAAAAGCCAATACTCCAGTGGCGTCTTCGTTTTTCCACTGTGATACCAGATGCGCATGTGCAGTAAGGCCTTCGGAATCCCGTAAATCTTTCAATACAGGCACCAGATGCTTTAACCAAAAGTAATGCCACTCAATCAGCCTCGCCTGAGCGTAAATAACTTGAAACACCTCGCGGTGATTCTCCCGCAAATCACGGATAAGGGGCCACTCGTCATCCTGCGGTTTCAGCTCGGCCAACGATTCTGCAACCAAACGACGAATGTGGAAAGCGGCGCCACCAGTTAATACCGTTCGTAGTTGTTTTCTTAACTCGCGGCGCTCTCCCATCGCCAACTGCGCGATAAAACTTCGGATGCTGGGTCGCACAAAGGGTACGGGTGGCAAGCTTTGAATGAACTCATTGAGCGTTACACCCTGGCGCAAAGCCCCACTGATCACCAATACATCCAGCAGCGTTTGATGCCCGAACGTCAAATCTCCATCTTGCGTTTCTTGCAGCACGTTGAGGCTGCACAGCATTCGTTGCATATCTTGTGAGGCAATAAAGCGCTGATGAGGCACCGCCAATCTGCGTGAATTTAGCATTTCATTAGCGATGATTTCAATTGCTTCCATAGCCGTCTCACCAAGTGCGTCGTCGGCTCGCACGATGGTGTCGAGATACAGCTGCGCCAACGCTTGACTTGTCACTACGTTGAAGCTGCCCTCTCGTTGTGCCAATTCGATAAACAATGCCAGCTCACGTGGATTTCGGATCAGTTCACGGGTTGCAGCATCGATAATTGTCGTATTAATGCCAAGCGTAACAAGTAGCGGTGCAATCTCAGACTCCCAAGTCAAGGGTACACATTTTCGTTCGAAATCCCATTGCCGTGCAGCAATTCGGCGGTCGTAATGTCGATCAAAGTCACGGCATGCGGTAATCACGGTGATATCGGGAATCAATAGTAGTCGGTCGATTTGCGCCAAGAAGTACGTTAGCACGCGGTGCTCACGAGCGATGGATAGTACATCCAAAGAGTCGATGACTACGACCACTTGCGCGTCTTCAGCAATGCGGGCAGCTTTTTCGACCCACTGCTCAGGCAAACCCTGGGCTTGGCGGTCTTCCACTGTCGCCAGATCGGCGAATTCACGAGATTGAATAAAGAGTGGCACTATATTTGTGCCGGTTTGCGTCCGTTGCTCCAAGGCTTCTTGCAACGCCAACATCACACATGTTTTGCCAGACCCCGGCAGACCAGTCAGCAGAATGGCTCGTTTCCCGGTATCAATGGCTCCGAGTAGCTCATTCAAAACCGGTCTTGAAATGCTTTGGCCCGCTATATCGCGATGCCACGATCTCCCGATGGCTGAAGTGCTAGCAAACGATGCACGCACCTCCCTAATATTCATAGTCGGAACCAGCATCGCCCCAGCTTGACACAGAACTTCTTTGAGGTCATCTTTGGTCAGGCGATGCAGGGGAGAGGCGGATGCATTACTGCCATCCATGCGCGATCCGAGTTGATCGAGGCATGTCCATAAAGCGTCGTACGCGGCTCTTGGGTTGCTAACCATAAAACGTAAACGTTCGTGTAGCAAAATCTTCATGCGATCCAGTTCGGGACTGGTTTCAAACATCGTTCGGCGCAGAAACTCGTAGGTTGAGAGATGGGGCGCCTGGGCGGCAAGTAACGCTCTCAACTTTTCATTTGTTTCAAGATGCTTTTTGCCCAAATTCGTCCGGTAGATTGCCTCATTGGCTTGAGTGGTACAGTGTTCACGTAGTTTGGCAAGTGCACCGAACGGGCTGCGTGAATAGAAACGGACTTCAGCGTTTTGGTTACTAGCCAACAAACTGGAAGCCTTGTCTAATTCATCCGCGAGGTCGGCTATTGTCCATGCTTTGAAATGGGTCTGGTTCTTTTTACACTGACAGCAAATCTGAGTGCCATCAGTTCTACCAACTACTACATCGTCTACCGAATACGTAACCGAATCTACTTCAATCCACTGAAAGTCAGGATCAGCTAAGACAAGCAAAGCCCATTCAAATGCTACTAATGTCTGGTAACCATCACCTCGATTGGAATAAATACCTGCGATGCTCATTTACTTGATCCATGTTGGCAATTTCTCATTATTCTACTCCGGTTAGAAACGGTATTTGGCGAATGTTTCATATGGCACGTTACGGGGAATCTTACTTTAAGTGCCAATCTTAACAATTTAAGCAAAACTGCAAGTCGCGATTATCCCTGACTCTATACCCCCCATCATCGACTTCATTCTCTCTAGTAATCCCTATAAGGATTTAAAATGTGCCGTGTCCTCGATATTTCGTCTTGGGACAGTAGTGGGTCAACCAGAAAATTATTTTAGAATGATACCAAGTGATATAGAGGGTATCTATGGGACAATAGTGGGACAGTTGGAGGTAGAAAACCGTGTTCCTGGCCCAAATAGCAAAACGGCATGATGTTTATATCATACCGTTTTAGCGTTATTTTTGGTGCGCCCGGCTGGATTCGAACCAGCGACTCTCGGCTTCGAAGGCCGATGCTCTATCCAGCTGAGCTACGGGCGCGTAGAGGTGTTTGCAATTTATAGAGCATTTGCCGGCAAGATGCAAAGAAAGAGAGCGGTTGATGTGTCATTTCCCCTAGAAGGTGTAGCCAAGGCTGATGCTTGTCAAATTTCTGCTGTAGTCATAGGGGGATGAGCTGGATATATTGACGGTACGGCTCGCGCGGGCGCGGAGATCCCATTTTTTTGACAGGGTATAATTGAGGAGCAGGGAGGCCTCATAGCGATCCTCGGTACGATCCTCGCTATAGGCTATATCATAGGTGCTGGCCCGGTAGCTTGCGCCGACGTTAATGGTAAGGCGCTCAACCAGGTGAAGCTCAACGGCGGCGCTTATGAGGTGGCGGCGCGGCGAGGATTCTTTATCGCGGCGCTCGTTTGCCTCCAGGCTGTAGCCGATGATCAGGCCGGAGGACTTGAATTTGGTGGAAAATTCGGCGGTGGTTCGATGTTGCCAGCCGCGCATGTAATCAAAGGTGGAATTGAGCATCTTTAGATGTTGTCCCTCGTAGCGCAGGCGGTAGGAGGATGCATCACCTACGGGGTGTTTGGCCTGGAGGCTGATAAGGGGGCCATGGGAGTAGCCTGAATTATCCCAGAACACATAGCTGTAGCCAGCAGCGCCCTCAAGCTGGAAACCCCGGTTCTTTTTGCGATAACGGCCTTCCATCCGGAGCGATCCCGTATCATACTCGTTGAGAGCGGTATAGTCGCGAAAGGAAAGGCCCCCCAGCAGGTAGGGGCCCTGGGTGGCTGAGTCGCCCAGAAGTGGGCTGCGGACAAAGGCCATGACATCTGTAAAGCTGTCTTCCTCATCACTGGTTAATTCCAGATCGGCACTGTCAACCATGGAAACATTGTCATCATAGCCAAATCCCAAGGATACATAGCGTATCCAGTTGTCGGTCAGCCCCTGCTTGCTCTGGATCCTGGCCAGGGCGGTTTGCGCCAAGAGGAGCAATTTTTCGTCCTGCTCGCCGGCGCTGGTCTGGGATTTTTCGAGCCAGGAGATAGCTGCGTCAGGGTCATTCTGTTTTTCCGCCACCACTGCCAGATTATAATAGGCAAGGGCCGCCATCTTGGGGAATGTGGCGGTGTGTAGGAAGGCATTGGTGGCCTCTTCATAGAGTCCTAGTTTGTAGGAGCAGACGCCGATATTGTAGAACAGAGCCGGTTTATCGAGGCCGGCCGCCCGGGCCTGCTTGAAAAGGGTCAAGGCCTGTTGATAGTTTTTGGCTTGAAAGGATTTCTGGGCAGCCTGGAAGGAGGTTGAGGCCGGAGTATTTTCAGCACCCAGGGCCCAGGCAGGGGTAAGGTGGGAAAAGAGGAGCAGGGCAACACCGAAAAAAACGGGATGGCACGGTATATATTGTTTTGAAGTGATAGCAAAGTGCAAATGAGTTGTCTCCCAATGGGGTCTATACATGGCACCCCTTTAAAGTCTTACAATTTAGGGAGTAATGCGCAATCTTTAGATGTGATCTTTGACAAAAAAAAGCCACCCCGCCATACCGTGTGTATAGGCATGGATGGATGGCTTTTGGGAGGGATGGGCTCGCCCCTCTTTTTTGATCAGAGGCCGTGTTGGTTTTTGGGAGGATTATTCGGCCAGGTTAGCGGCCCCTTTGTTGTCCTACATCCTTATTGATGGCGCGCTGGGCATCTCGAGCTCCCTGATGGAGTTCATGGAATTGGTCCTGGATTTCACTCTGTGTATCATTTTGCGAACCCTGTTCCGGGCGGAGTGGACTGGCATCGCCGTCTTGGCGGATCTGGCGCTCGTTTCTGATCTGTTCCATACGCATTTCCTGCACAGGGAGTTCAATGACATTGATAATGTCAGACGAGGATTCTGCGTTCTCATCGAGCATTTCCATGGTGACATCAAGCTCCACGGCATTATTGGCTGCCACCATAAATTCAGTGGTTGGCGAAAAATTTGCCGCCCAGGTCGTTTCTGCGGCCAGGGCAAAAAAGAGGACGGAGAACAGATAGATAATGTATTTCATGAGATACCCCTTAACAAAACTTCAACTCTAGGCACAGGCCATAATGGCTTATGCAGTACTGGGCATATACTGCCCCTTTCTTGTCATCTCGTCATGGGAAATATTCATGACAAGGGAGAGCATTTTGCTCTTGTTTTCATGGTTTATATGGGTGATGAGCTTGGCCATACCCTCGCTTTTGGCGATCAGGGGCAGACTGAGCAGGTTTTTACCTTTGCGGAGATTGGTATTCCAGCGTATTTCGCTGCGGCCTGGAAATCCTGCCATCTCGACCTCGGGCGGGAGCTCAATAACAACATCGGCCTGGAGCATATCCCGGGGGGCATTAACGACAACCTGAACGAGGCGGTGCTCATTGATCCTGATATTGATGGCCTGGTGAGCAGGCTGGCCAGCAGGGGTTATTGGGTTAAAGGGAGCGGCCACCATGATCCAGAGGGCCAGGCAGGCAGCAACAGCTCCGCCCCAGTAGGGCATGGCCTGTTTGACTCGTTGGTTTTGATGTCTGGCCCGGACCGTGGCAAAAGAGCGGTTAACAAAATCCTTGCTTGGCGGCGGGACAGGCAGGGTGCGCAGGGTGACCAGCAGCTCTTGTTCCTTCTGGAACTCCTGCCGGCATCGGGGGCAGCTGTCAAGATGCCTCTGGAGCTCTAAGGCCTCCGAGGAGTCCAGGAAGCTGTCGACAAAGTCAGCCATATTTTTGAGTGTTTGTTCACAATTCATCATGTTTTACCTCTAAAAACTATAACGTTTCGTTGGTGGAAACGGTTCCCTGGTCAAGAAAATACCGTAAGGATGATCGGGCTCGGTGAATGCGGGACTTCAAGGTGCCAACCGGGGTGTCGAGCATTTCTTCGAGCTCCGCCAGGGTATAGCCCTCAACATAATAAAGCAGACAGAGCTGACGCTGGTCTGGGTTCAAGGAGTTGATAGCGGCTTGCAGCCGTCTGTGGATCTCATTTTTTTCAGTCCCTTCTGCCGGCCCTGCCTGCGGGCTGGCAATGAAATCCAAGATATCCACATCGCTGTTTTGGCCCTTGCTCACCAGGTGAAGAGGTGATCGCTTATTTCGGCGTTGCTCGTCAAGAAAGGTTCGATAGAGAACCTTGGCAAGCCACGGCCCCAATTTCTCGATGTCAAGTAACTGGCGGCGTTTGGGATAGAGCTTAACCAGGACGTCCTGGACCAGATCTTCGGCGTCAGGCCCACTGCCGGTAAGACGATATGCCACACGATAGAGCCTGAGCATATGAGGTCGTACTATCGACTCAAAGTCGGCAGTCTGGCTGAAAGAATGTATGAGGCTGATTACTTTTTCCATAATACTTCTATTCATAACGTCCAAACCTATAAAATGGTTCCCTGCCGAGCAAGAAAAATGAGAGATTCGCCTTTATATCCCTGAAGCAGATCACCCAAGAAATAAATTTAAAAAAAATAAACAGATAAGGAACCTTTTCTGATTATTACGCGTGATGAATAAGTAGAGAAAGAGCAGGCCCTCACTACCTGTTTTATTGGTAACAGCCAGAGAAGGAGGTGTGTCTTATGGCTTATTATGTCTCATCTCGCACCATGCTGCAAAGCAGTAAATGTTCCCATGCCTATTCTTGCTTGAAAACGGGTGACTGCCCCTCGGTGTCAAAATGCGAAGTTGCCGAGGGGAATGAGTACATGGTCTGTCTCAAAAACAGCGAATCACTGGAGGCATGTCCCTATAGATTTGGGGTTGGCAGGATGCAGTTTTGTACATGTCCGACTTTTGTTGCGGTGCATCGACAAAAAAAGGATATGAGAAGTGGGGCAAATTACCCCCTAAGGCGAAGGCCAGAAAAGTATAACAATCAAGGAGAGCTGTATGGAAATTAAAAAGATAGTCGTTGTGCTCATGGTTTGTAGTCTTCCCCTGGTGGCCTCCTCGGCCATGGCCCGCGGTGGCGGCAGTGGCGGTAGTGGTGGCAGTAGCAGCGCAAGATCGGGAGGAGGTCAGGGCGGTTTCGAAAGCCAGAACCAAAAGCAGTATGAGTACCAGCATGAATACCGCAAAAATGGTGAGCAGCTGGGTGATCGCGATCAAGACCGCCAGCGCTACAGGGATTCGGACCTTGAAAAGGAGACCGCCAAGCAAAAGGCCAAGCAAAAAATGGTCGACGAGTAAAATCAACACGACGTCAGGTTGGGATTCCCATCTCCCCCGTGGGAATCTCTCGTAAGCCGTATCCCTGGTTTAACGGGGATGCGGCTTTTTTTATGGAAGATGCAACCATATTTGGTTGGCCATCGTTATAGAGATATGGCAGGCGGTCTGAACTTGGCGGGACACGGAACACCCATGTGCAACGTCCTGGCTCTTTGTTCACACTGCCTTTTCCTGCCCACCTTGTAAGGCCGATGAGCGACGGCCTGAGGTGGGCATTCTTTAAAAAGAGGAGATGTACCATGAAGAAGATCATAACTACCTTTGCTCTCTGCCTGGCCCTGGCCGCCGTACCCGCCCTTGCCCACCATCCCGCCGAAGATATTGTTGACGAGGAAATCTACGCCATGATTGATGAAATGGTGGCCGATACCCCCCATGCTGATCTTGTTTTCGACGACGACATGGGGACAACCACAATCACCGCCGACTCGGTGAGTGCAGCGGAAGATCTCATTGATGATGGCCTGCTCGCCGACCTTTCCCTGCTTGATGATGAGGTCACGGTCACTATTACCTTTGGGGAGGATGTCGAAACGCTAAGCAGCAGTGGGGAAGATTCTCAGAATGGAAAGAATAATAATAGATGGACTGAGACGGATGAATGGGGAGGACAGGTGGTTTTCACCGTTGATACCCTGCTCAAGTAGGGAGAGGTGAAAAACGCATAGCAGTGCCACCTTGCCTCAATTCGAGGCTTCATCAGGCGACAGAGAGACATCTCTGTCGCCTTTTTTCTTGTAATCTCAGGGGAGATACTTAGTGTTTTTTTAATAGCTTATAAAGCCAAATTAATTACCCATGGTTTTCATCGGATAAGGAGGTCTGTTATGCAATTTTTAACACAGGCAAGCTGTGAGGCTTGCAAGATAGGGGCACCCCTGGTCACGGAAAAAGAAGTCGAGGAATTTCTCCCCCAGATCCCGGAGTGGCGTATTGTTGAGGTGGCTGGTATGCAGCGTCTGGTGCGGCGCTATACCTTCAAAAATTTCCTCCAGGCCCTGGCGTTTACCAATAGGGTGGGTGAAATAGCAGAGGCGGCCGGTCATCACCCGGCCCTGCTCACCGAGTGGGGAAGTGTCGAGGTCTCCTGGTGGTCCCATAAGATAAAGGGCCTCCATAAAAATGATTTTATCATGGCGGCCAAAACCGATGAGCTCCTGAAGGGTTAAGGCGAAGCTGGCCGGCGGGTTAAGGGTGGCGGCAAAAACATGAAAACCATTTTTTCTTTGACTCTTGCCAAGGGAGCGAGGCAACATAGGGGTATGGACTTGCTTTGCAGTTAATCCAAAAAATGGTGACCAACATGCCGCTCAGAAATTTCCCCCAAGGCGTGAAGGAGTTTGCCCTTCAGGCCTATTCGCGACCCAAGGATAAAAATCAACTCCGTGACACCCACATAGCCTTCACCGGTACCCCCCAAAAGCATTATTATGACCAGGACAAGGTCATTCTGGTGTCCGATCCCTTCAGCAGCAACACCTTTTATTATGAATTTTTGGCCAAGGATATTTCCTTTGTCGAAGAGCTGGGCACCACCGTCAATATGGATGGCGAGGCCCTGCCCATGATGAGGCTCTGGGTAAAGAAGGAAAGTATCGGTGTGCGCTGTACCCCCTTTGTTGTAGCTGATACCTTGTCGCGCTGACCTCTGCCCATAGGCCTTGCAGAATTGCAAGGCCTATGGGCGGGCTCTTTTCCGGCTCAACGGCTCTATAGCCAACCTGATGGCTGGGGCGTGAGCGGGCAGGGACACGCCCGCCCACCGAAGCCATGTTCCGGGCTGAAACTTCCACGTATTCCCATGTCTTAGGCTGATGGTACAGCTAGGGCCGCCTTTTTTCTTTGGTCCCCCTCCCCCTGATCATACTTCATTGCAAGCTCCTTGGTTCGTAGAGATGGCGAACTCTATGGGCAACGCCACGCGCGCCACATCGCCGTCTTTTAGCTACTACCTCAAGGGGGAAACAAACCCCTGGGGGGTGGTTGCATTTTTGCAATCATTAAGGGGCTGGACGATTGCACCCCCGCAAGACATAAAATCGGCTAATCTGAAGGAGTTTGCTGTAACTATTCGAAATTAAATGAAAAAAATAAAGAAAATGGTGCTGGCACACAAAGTGTAAGTGTGAAAAAGTAAATGAGAAATTGCATGGGTCGAGAACATTGGCAACGCCTTGCAGGACCAACGAGTGCCACAGGAGAAAGAACATGAGCCATTACTTAATTTTTTTAGCGATTATTCCTATCATGACTTTTCAGTTCACCAAAATGTTCGCTCCAAGCCGCATATGGCTTCTGACCGGTCTTGCTGCAGGGCTGGTAATCGCCCCGTTGAGCCAGGGTCTCGTTGAATACACCTTATTACCAGTTATCGGCGGCGTTATAGGTGTTGTCGGCGCGGTATTTAATATGATCCACGGCTCGGTCGGTTATTTCTTTTTAGGTGCCCTTGGGATTTTCGAGCCTGGCACGGTACTAACCGGCGCCGAGCTTGCTCTGATGAATGTGGTGAACGCGGTCATCTGGACGAGCTACTACGGGGTTGTCGGCCATAGGATGGACGTAAAGAACCCCATGAAGGCGGGGAGGAAATACGGCGCTGTTGTCGCGGTAAAAGTTCGAGTATAGCAAAGAGTAGACATGACAATAAAGAGATGGAGTCTGGGTCATTGGCAGGAGCTCAAAGCAAGCAGGGGCCAACCAGGAACCATCATGACCTAAAGTATATGATCTGAAAAAGCGGTTTTCTACGACTGGAGACAGGGTGGACAGCCGCTTTTTTTATGGCCTTGCCGCCTCCGGCCCGTCCAGGACTTTTTTATCAACCAATGTGCAGATAACCACATTAAGGGCTCGCGAGTTATCATTATGAATGATGCAGACCGTTATATCTCTCCACAGGACATCCTTGAAAGTCTGGCAGACGCAGTTTTTTCGGTGGATAGCTCCTGGCGCATCACCTCGTTTAACAGGGGAGCCGAAAAGATTACCGGCATAGCACGCCAGGATGCCTTGGGTCAGCCCTGCCATGAAGTTTTCTGCACCAGCCTCTGTGTGAAAAGATGTCCTTTGAAAAAGGCCCTGACCAGTGGCATTGCCACCTTGATGAGCAGGGCGTTTCTCGTCAACAGTCAAGGGCAGCAAGTGCCAGTTAATGTCTCATCGGCAGTATTGCGAAATGGCCGGCACCAGGTGGTTGGCGGGGTTGAAACATTTCAGGATCTCCGCCTTCTCGTTGCGGCGACATGCAGTATGGCGCGGGCGGTTAAGGATTCTGAGGCCCAGGCCATCATCGAGGCCCTCCGCAGAAATAATAACAACCGGAGCGCCGCCGCCCATGATCTTGGTATCCATAAGAGTACTTTTTTCAGGAAGATTAAGAACCTTGGCATCGACCTGCCCCAGGCGGATGGCCGGTGTCGGTCTGGCGCCGGTGATATGTCTTAGGTTGGCAGTATTGCATAAATGCAACTTGGCCCCCTGACGGATATTGCAAAAGCGCAAGGAGGCGTAGGGGGAAGGTGGTTCTCTAAATGTATAAGATCCTGTTTTCGCGATATTTTATTGAGAAAGGTGATGTTGGCACACTAACTGCAAATTCTATAACCAATGACACTTTGCAGGGTTGGCATGCCGCGAGAACTGACCACAAAATTCAATTTAGTTTTTTCGATATAATAAATCATTTCTTGAGGAGGAAAGATCATGGGTCAATACTTAATACTTTTAGCAATCATCCCTTTATCTGTTTTTAATTTGACCAAATTGTTTATGCCGCGCAGAAGGTGGTTCCTGTCCGGAATTGCCACGGGCTTAGTGATCGCTCCGGTGAGTATGGGGCTTATTGAGTTTACCTACGTGCCTATTATCGGCAAGGCCTTGGGTCTTGCGGGAGTTGTCGGTAACTTGATTCACGGCTCAATCGGCTACTTCTTTCTGGTAAGCTTTGGCGGCATGGAGCCCGGCGTGTTGTTGGCCGCCTCCCAGCTGGTAACCATTAACTTGGTTAATGCGGCTATCTGGGGGTCTTACTACGGCATGGTTGGATATAACATTGACGGCAAATTGGCCACTGAAGAGAAGCCTGCTGAGGCGTTTGAGCCGATGAGACAGAAAGCCCGTTAGTAACATAATTGGATTGCCTGCGCCGCTGCAGGTCAAGGGGGCGCCAGGTTTGTAAAACGTCAATGAGAGAGCAGATTACCTAAAGATAAGGTGGAGAAACGGTCATGATGGATTTTTCAAAAACTCAGATGAAGCACGGGCAGGCAGTAATGCACGGGGATTCCCATAGGGCTGATACGGGCGATGACATGAGCCTTGCCGGCATAACAGTTGTTATTTCTTTAGCCAGTCTGATCGGGGTCTGGGGACTTGCCTGTCTGGCCTCGGCACTGGTCCAGAGTGGCGGCGTTCTCGGACTTGGAGTCGCCTGGGTTTCTGCTGTATTTGGCTTCTAAATCGGCAATTTTGCGATAACGGCGATCTCCACCTTGATTTGCGTTGAAAAGGGGTTGGGTGGTGTGGGAAGAGGAATCACTCTTCACGCACCACCCTTTTTTTACGTCTGGAGAAGAGGGCCAATGCCACGCATTTCCAGAGGGATCAGCAATTGTTCTTTTAGGGCGATCTTTTTCATCGGCCACTGACACGATCTTCGGGTCCGTTGCCTTTTCAGTTGCGGTATCGGCGTTGACAGGCAGCCCTAATGCACTTCTCCGCTTGTAAAGGATTCTTCATGTTGGTGGACTTGTCCGGATCAATTAGGCGATTTTTTTTGATCTCTTCATGGCATTGCCATATCCCAGACAGACCTACAAACTCGCTCTGCACAATCCAAAGACACCCGGGACAATAAGGGGACCGGTAGAGTTGCACATATGCAACTCTACCCTTGGCCTAGGGTTGCGTATGTGCAACTCTAGAGGTGAGTCTTGGCTGGAAAATATATAGATAACATCATGATATCAAAGGAATTTTTCAAAAAACACAGGGGTGGCACACAAGATGCTAATGTAAACTTAAAAGGGTTATTTGACGTGCACGAACTCAGGTTTACTAAAATATTGTAAGAGACCACAAGGAGACCATGAAAAAAATGAAGAAACTCAAGAAATTAACGCGACCTATTGGTTTATGTTTTCTTTTTGTTTTTTGGTTGTGGCCGGCCCTTGGGCTGGCGCTCGATAATTCAGAATGTCTCGACTGTCATAGCGATGAAGGGCTGTCCAGGGACAACGCTGATGGTGGAGCTGTCCAGAGTCTCTTTGTGGATGGCATTAAGTTCAACCGTTCCGTTCACCATCTCAACGATGTTGCCTGTGTTGATTGTCATGCCGACATTGAGGAACTCAACTTTGATGACGAGGTTCCCCATAAGGTAGAACTGGCCCAGGTGGCATGCAGCTCCTGCCATGATGAAGAGGCTGCTTCTTTTGCCAACAGTGTCCATACCAAAATCAGCAGCAAGGGCATCACCATGACCTGTTATGCCTGCCATGATTATCATTATGTTACCCATTTGGCAGCGGCATCTGTGGTCGATCGGGAAAATAATTTCTGCGCTAAATGCCATAACCCCTACCAGGGCCATGACTGGTTGCCCAAGAAAGAAGAACATTTCGCCTTTGTGGAATGTACGGTGTGCCATGCCCCTGATGTGCCCCGCCACATCCACCTTAAGTTTTTCGATTTGGTCACCAACAAGTTTTATAAGGGCGCCGATATCCTTGAAATATTAGGGATCGGCTATGACCAGTTCATGCCCATGGTTGACACCAACACGGATGGCACCATTGGCAAGGATGAGTTTGAGGTTCTTGAGTTCATGCTCAGGCAAAAGAATGTCCATGCCATTTTCCATGCCGAGCTGGTAGCTGAGATGGAACCTGTCGCCCACCAGGTCAACCGGGGTGAAGCGGAACGAAACTGTGAAAAATGTCACACGGCTGAATCATCCTATTTTAACGCGGTGACCATTGTCCTGCCCAAGGAGGATGGCAGTGTTGACCACTATCAGGTGGATCGCTCAGTCCTGGAGAGCTACAGCCTCCAACATTTTTACCTCTATGCCGGAACCAGGGTGAAACTCCTGGATCTGATCGGCATATTGCTTATAGGCGGTGCGGCCTGTGGTGTCCTTGGTCACCTTACCATCCGGATTTTAACCATCCGCTTGCGCCGCCCAAAAAATCATTAAAGAAGAGAGACGAGGAGACTTTGTGATGAGCGAGAAACTGATATACATTCACCCGGCGCCAGTCCGGGTCTGGCACTGGATCCACGCCGCCGGAATTGTCGCGCTGGTTTTGACCGGCTGCCAAATCCGCTATGCCGAGATGCTGGGCATCATGCCCTTAAAAGATGCGATCACCCTGCATAATTATGTCGGTTTTATGGTGATAGCAGATTATTTCGTCTGGCTGAGCTATTATCTGGGAACGGGCCAGATTAAGATCTATTTCCCTGACCTGCGGACCTTTGTGCCCAATGCCATCAAGCAGGCCAAATACTATGGTTTTGGGATCTTCAAGGGTGAGCCGAATCCCCATGTGATGACCCCTGATAACAAATTTAATGCCATGCAGCAAAAGGCCTATGTGGCCTTGATGTTCATCCTGCTGCCAGCCCAGATGATCTCTGGTGTGTTCTTATGGCGGGTCAAGGGCTATGCCGATTATGTCCACCTCCTGGGCGGCATCAAGATTATTGATACCATCCATGTCATTCTCTTTTTCTTCTTCGCCTCCTTCCTCATTGCCCATTGCTATCTTGCAACTTTAGGGCATACGCCGTTTGCCCATTTCAAGGCCATGTTTACTGGTTATGAGGAGCATCATTAACGGACCTCTGAAGAGGAACGCGATTACATAAAAAGGGGGCGTTGACCAGCCAGGTCAACGCCCCCTTTTTTAGGTTATCATCACCGATTTACCTTGATAATCCCATCCAACCGCTATTTCTTTTTACCGGGGGGAAAGTCAATCTGATACTTCTTCATCTTCCGCCACAGGGTGGTTTTTTCGATGCCCAGATGGTCTGCCGTCTTGCCTCTGTTGCCGTCGAATTTCTGGAGTGCCGCCATGATAGTGCTGGCCTCGGCGTTGGAGAGGGGCGTGGCAGATTCGCTGGCCAGACTTTTAAAGGGCTGCTCCTGCTGGGGGTCGATGAGGCCCTCAGGCAGACAGTCAACGTCGATGACGCCGCCATGGCAGAGAACAAAGCAGTATTCAATGATGTTTTCAAGCTCCCTGATATTACCGGGAAAATCATGACGCATGAGAATGCTGACCACCTCGGCTGAGGCAGACTCGATATTCTTTTGCTTTAAGGTGTTGAACTTCTGAATGAAATGGTCAACGAGAATGGGGATATCCTCCCTCCTTTCCGCCAGGGAGGGCAGGGTGATCTTGATGACGTTGAGACGGAAGAAGAGATCTTCGCGGAAGATGCCTTTCTCCACCAGTTGTTGGAGGTTTTTATTGGTGGCTGCCAGAACCCGGACATCGGCCTTGACGGTGGAGGTGCCGCCCAGTGGTTCGTATTCTCTTTCCTGGAGGACGCGCAGCAGTTTGAGCTGCAGGGCCGGGGAAATATCACCAATCTCATCCAGGAAAATGGTGCCCCCTTCGGCCAGGGCAAAACGACCGAGCTTGTCGGTCTTGGCCCCGGTAAAGGCGCCTTTCTTATAGCCAAAAAGCTCTGATTCCAAGAGGCTGTCGGGCAGGGCCGCACAGTTTAAGGCCACATATTTGCCTGGCCTTTCGGTCAGGGTATGAATGGCCTTGGCAAAAAGCTCCTTGCCTGAACCGCTTGGTCCCTCAATGAGCACCGTGCTGTCGCTTTTGGCGATGTTCGGCAGGATGGCGAAGATATTCATTATCCGGTGATTTTTGCTGATAATATCCTGGAAGCTGTATTTGTCCGTAATCTCCTTGCGCAGCGACTCCATGGCCGAGCAGTCGCGGAAGGTTTCAACGCCGCCGAGGGCAATACCATCCTCGTCACGCAGGGCAGAGGTGGTGACATTGATCGGAATCAGCTGGCCGTCCCTGCTGGTGATGGTGACCTTGAGGTTGGTGACCTCATCTCCGCTCTCCATGGATTGTTTGAGGGCGCAGTTTTCTTTGCAGATATTGGTCTTGAAAACCTCATAGCATTTCATGCCAATGGCTTCCTTGCGCCTAAAGCCGGTGATGTGTTCGGCAGCCAGGTTAAAGGAGGTGACATTCCACTCCTTATCCACGGTAAAGGCACCGTCACCGATTGAGTTGAGAATGCAATCGCTCAGGGAAAGATTCTTACGCAGTCCATCAATGGTGGAGGTGTCGCGGAAGGTTTCCACCCCGCCGACAATCTCCCCCTCATCATTACGCAGCACACAGGTGTTGACCTGAATGGGAACCTTGTCTCCCTCAATATCCTCAATGGTGACCTTGATGCCGTGCTGATCCAAGCTTGTTTCCATGGATTTTTTCAAGGCGCAGGAACTCTTGCAGATATCGGCCTTAAAGACCTCGTAGCATTTCATGCCTATGGCCGCGGACCTGTTGACGCCGGTGATGTCTTCGGCTGATTTGTTAAAAGAGGTAATGTTCCAGTCCTTATCCACGGAAAAGGCCCCGTCGGCAATGGAATCAAGGATACTGTCGCCGAGGGAAATATCCTGCCGCAGCTTTTCAATGGTCGTGATGTCACGGAAGGTCTCCACCCCCCCGATCACCTCAAAATTTTGATTACGCAACACGGAACTGGTGACCATGATGGGGATCTTGTCACCCTCGATATCCTGGATAGTGACCTTGAGGTTGGTGACGTCCCGCCCTGTTTCGATCGACTGTTTGAGGGCGCAGGAGGACATGCAGATGTCGGCCTTGAAGATCTCGTAGCATTTTTTGCCGATGGCATCGCTGCGGTGGATGCCGGTTATCTCTTCTGCTGCTTTGTTAAAGGAGGTGATGTGCCAGTCATGGTCCACGGAAAAGGCACCGTCGGCGATGGACTCCAGAATACTGTCGCTCAGGTTATTATGTACTTGCTGGGGGGTGGTTTCCGTGGTCTCGCGGAAGGTCTCCACCCCGCCGGAGAACTCCCCCTTGTCGTTAAAGAGCGCCTTGGTGTAAGCGATAACAGGGAGATTACTTCCCGTGCTGTTTTTCATGGCGATATTATGGCTGACAATCTTTTCACCAAGCCTCATGGACTGCTTGAGGGCACAGGAAGATTTACAGATATTGGTTCGAAAAATGTCATAGCATTTTTTGCCAACCACATCCCAGCGCTTGCAGCCGGTGACGCTTTCTGCGGGTCGGTTAAAAGAGGTGATGTTGAAATCTTGGTCCACGGTAAAGGCGGGATCCGAAATGGAATTGAGAGAGCTGATATTGAACGGGGTATCGGACATCAAGGAAAGCGGTTTCATTGCGATGTTTCCGGAGGGGGTTATGGAAATCGGCGGCAAAGGTATGGCGTGGTTTATTTAAATTTCGGGTCTTGGTTAAGCCTGCCGGCGGCACAGTGACCATGGTATGTTTGCAGTATTGCAATAAAAGGTACTGCAACGGCTTGCACTTGCGCAAGTTTAACGAGCAGCGCGGGGGCTCATTATGGCGTAATAATCTGTAATTAAAAGGATAAATAATTAATCGAGGAGCTGGCGCATAATATGCAAAGTAAAGAGGTGTCTCTTGAGTAACGAAATGGCTGACCGGCAAAAAAGGGATTTCACGGCCAAGACGACGAGGTAAGCGGAACCTTTAGTTGCCAGCACGGGGTTGCTGATAATGTATGAAAATGGCGGCTGCCAAGGATATTGCTGCCCTCAAAGAAATGATTGTAGGGCTTAATGTGTAAGGGATTATTCACATAATCTCAGGAGTTAACGACAATGAAAATTGCAATTTCAAGTACCGGAGCCAATCTTCAGGCCGGGGTTGACCCCCGATTCGGCAGGGCAGCGTTCTTGCTTATCTATGACACGGACAACAGGGAAGTGGTGGAAGTTGTCAATAATGCCGAGGGCCAGGATGCCGCCCAGGGTGCCGGAATCAGCGTGGCCGGTCTGATCGCTCAAAAAGGGGTCGCGGCAATTTTAACGGGCCGCGTCGGGCCCAAGGCCATGGCGGTTATTGATAAAGCGGGAATCAAGGTGATTTCTGGCGTCATGGGCACGGTTGAAGAGGCAATTAAGAGCTTTATGACGCGTACCAAGCGTCAAGAGCCGGCCCACGCGGCTAAAGCCCGGGCGGCAGGGGTAGTGCCCCGGTCTGGTTGCCGTAGCGGCAAAGGGAGGCAGGGTAGTGGCTGCGGCGCTGGGATGGGGAAAGGTCAAGGTGGCAGGGGTATGGGGCGCAGCCCAGGAAGATAAGGGGAGGAGGGGAGCATATGCAGATAGCTGTTGCCAGTGGTAAGGGCGGTACGGGCAAGACCACGGTTTCCACCAGTTTGGCCCTCTGCGCCGAGGGTGGGGTTCAGTTTCTCGACTGTGACGTGGAGGAGCCCAATGGCCATATATTTCTCAAACCTGAGTTGACCGAGAGCTACCGGCACACGGTGACCGTGCCCCGCATCATGACAGATTCATGCACCTACTGCGGCAAGTGCCGCAATATCTGCCGCTTTAACGCCATAACCATGTTTGGTCAGACCATCATGTCCTTTTCAGATCTCTGCCATTCCTGTCTCGGTTGTTTTTTGGTGTGCGAAAATAAGGCCATTGTCCGCGCTGCCAGGGAAATTGGGGTTGTTGAAAGGGGCCGGGCCGGTGATATTGATTACGTCCATGGTCGCATCCGGGTGGGTGAGGCCATGGCCGTGCCCCTTATTGAGGAGGTCAAGAAGAAGGCCGCGCTGGCAAGCCTGGTGATCATTGACGCGCCACCGGGCACCTCCTGTCCCTTTGTCGAGTCTGTCTCTGATGCCGATTTTGTCCTGTTGGTCACCGAACCTACCCCTTTTGGTCTTCATGATCTTAGGCTGACCGTCCAGGTGCTCCGAAATTTCGCCAAGCCTTGTGGGGTGCTCATTAACCGTTCAGACCTGGGCGATGACGGGGTTGAAAAATGGTGCCGGGTGGAAAATATTCCGGTCATGTTGAAGATACCCTTTGACCGGACGATTGCCGAAGGCTATGCCCGCGGCGACACTCTGGTGAAAAGCCGCCCCGACCTGCGCCAACCCCTAAAAAATCTATTACGGGAGATCTTCCAATGAAAGAGATTGTCGTTTTAAGCGGCAAAGGCGGCACCGGCAAGACCACCCTGTTGGGCTCAATGGCCTGCCTTGCCGAAAATAAGGTGCTGGCCGATTGCGATGTGGATGCAGCGGATCTTCACCTCCTCCTCGCCCCTGATCATCGTTCTGAAAATGCCTTTTATTCCGGGGTGAAGGCCAGGGTGGTGGCGGAAAAATGCACGGGCTGCGGGACGTGCCAGGAGCTATGTCAGTTTGAGGCCATAGATGTACAGACCAGCACCACGGTTAACACCATGGCCTGTGAGGGCTGTGGGGTCTGTGCCTATTTCTGTCCGGAACAGGCCATTCATCTGCTTAAGAATCATTGTGGCACCTGGTATCTCTCTGATACCGACTATGGTCCCCTTGTTCATGCCCAGCTCTTTGCCGGCGAGGAAAATTCCGGCAAACTGGTGTCCTTTGTAAAAAGACAGGCGCGGCAGGTGGCCGAAGAGATGGATGCCCAGTTGATTTTAGTGGATGGTGCCCCGGGTATCGGTTGTCCGGTGATTGCCTCGCTGGCCGGTACCGATGCCATCGTGGCAGTGACCGAACCAACCCTGTCAGGCTGGCATGATCTGGAACGGGTGCTTGATCTGGCCGATCATTTCCAGGTGGCGGCCTTTGTCTGCCTCAATAAGTGGGATCTGAACCCCCAGATGGCTGAAGCCCTTGCCGTTCATTGTCGGGAAAGGAGTGTGGAGATTTTAGGACGCATTCCCTTTGACCCGGCCGTGGTTACGGCCCAGCTCGCAGGATTGCCTGTGGTGTTGACAGACTGTCAGGCTGCCACTGCTATTAAGGCGCTCTGGTCTGTATTACAGCAAAGGGTCATTAGTAATGTTTTGGCAACGGCAGCCCCCAAGGTCGCTTTTCCC
>JBFFNX010000018.1:0-21626 GCA_041562995.1 Desulfurivibrionaceae bacterium | reverse complement strand
CGTTTCTCTCGACGCAACCACCATTCCCCATGCAATAAACGGTCGTTATGGCGCTGGTAAGGTTGTCCTTAAGCCCGCTGCTGAGGGTACCGGAGTTATTGCTGGCGGAGCTGTTCGTGCAGTGCTCGAAGCAGTAGGGGTCCACAATATTTTGACCAAATGTCTCGGATCTAATAATCCACACAACCTGGTCAAGGCAACCATCGATGGTCTTCGTCGCCTTCGTAGTGCAAAACAGGTTGCTGCCGCACGTGGAGTTGATCCAGCAACTGTTCGTGCCTAAATAAGATAAATTATAAGGTTTTTGTTTACCACACAAACACTCCCAAGCCCAAGAGCTTGGGAGTGTTTGTTTAGATAGAGGGAATACCCCCCTCATAAAAGGGAAGAGGTGCTACAATGGCTGGTGATCTCAAGATAACCCTGAAAAAAAGCGTTATCGGCAGCACAAAAAAAATTCAGGCAACAACAGTTGGCCTTGGATTGACTAAAACTAACAAGACTATTCTTCGAAAGGATACTCCTGAAATTCGTGGAATGATTAACAAGGTTCAGCATCTTGTTGTTGTGGAGGAAGTGTAATGATTAATTTGAGCAACCTCTCCCCAAGTCCAGGTTCGAGAAAACCCCGAAAACGTCTTGGCCGTGGTCATGGTTCCGGTCATGGTAAGACTTCTGGGCGTGGTCATAAAGGTCAAAAGGCTCGTTCCGGCTCCGGTGTCAAGCCCGGTTTCGAGGGTGGTCAGATGCCTATCCAGCGTCGTCTGCCTAAGCGCGGGTTTACCAATATTTTTCGTACTGAGTACGCTATTGTTAATGTTCGCGACCTGCAGAAAATGCGCAGTGGTTCCAAGGTAAACCTGGAAAGTCTCCTGAAGCATGGTCTTATTAAGGCCAGTGATACCATGGTGAAGATCCTTGGTGACGGTGAACTGACCAAGAAATTCACCGTTGAAGTCGACAAGGTTTCTAAATCTGCCCAGCAGAAGATTGAATCTGCCGGCGGTTCAATAGCTTCTTAATTTTAGCACGTAACGGATTGATATGGCGGTAGGCATTCAAGATCCAGGTAAACTGGGCGAACTAAAAAGAAGGATTATTTTCACCCTTCTTATGCTTGCCGTTTACCGTATTGGCGTACAGATTCCCACACCGGGTATTAATAGTGAGGCCTTGGCAACCTTTTTTGCCAAGAACTCGGGCACTATTTTCGGCATGGTAAATATGTTTTCGGGCGGTGCTTTGGAACGTTTTTCCATCTTTGCCCTGGGGATCATGCCCTATATTTCCGCCTCCATCATTTTTCAGCTGCTGACAGTGGTCATTCCCCAGCTGGAGGCCCTTTCTAAAGAGGGTGAGGGGGGGCGACGGAAGATCACCCAGTACACCCGCTATGCAACCGTTGGATTGAGTATTATCCAAGGACTTTTTATCTCCATTGGCTTGGAGGGGATGACCGCCTCCGGGTCTACGGAAATGATTGTTCTTGATCCGGGCTGGAATTTCCGGTTGATGACAGTTCTTACCCTCACCTCGGGCACCGCATTCATCATGTGGCTCGGTGAACAGATGACCGAGCGTGGTATTGGCAACGGCATCTCTTTGATTATTTTCGCAGGTATTGTCGCCAGCATGCCGGCAGCCATCATTAACCTTGTTAAGATGGTTACCTCCGGGCAGATCATGGCAGTCTTTTTGCCCATCCTGCTTGTCATGATGATCGTCGTTGTTGGTATTATCATCTTTTTTGAGACGGCCCAACGGCGTATTCCCATCCAGTATGCCAAAAGGATGGTTGGTCGTCAGATGTTTGGCGGTCAACAGACCCACCTGCCGCTGAAAATTAATATATCCGGTGTTATCCCTCCGATCTTTGCCTCGTCTATTATGATGTTTCCAGGCACCATCGGTCAGTTTGTTCAGATTGATATTGTCCAGCAGATTTCAGCCAAACTTGCCTGGGGAACACCGCTGCACACCCTGCTCTATGTCGGGTTTATCATTTTCTTTTGTTTCTTCTACACAGCAGTCACCTTTAATCCCAATGATATTGCTGAGAATCTTAAGAAAAATGGTGGCTTTGTTCCTGGGATCAGGCCTGGTAAAAGAACAGCAGAGTTTATCGACAAGGTTATGATTCGTCTTACCGTCATTGGCTCTATTTATGTAAGTCTCGTCTGTATTCTGCCCACCGTTTTGATCAGTAAGGTAAATCTTCCCTTCTACTTCGGTGGAACGGCCTTGCTCATTGTTGTGGGTGTCGCCATCGACACTATGTCTAAGATTGAATCATATACGGTTCAGCAAAATTATGATGGTTTCATGAAGAAGCAGAAGAGTCGGAGTCGTAGAACATTTAATGGCTAAGAGCGCTATCATTCTGAAATCTGCAACTGAGATCGATCAGATGTATGAGGCAAATCAGATTGTGGCTGCTACATTACAGATGCTTGAAGAGCGGATTGAACCGGGTTTGACCACGTGGCAACTTGATCAATGGGCTGAGAAATTCTGTCGTAAACGCAAGGCAATACCAGCTTTTAAAGGCTATCGTGGTTTTCCAGGTAGCCTTTGTGTTTCCATCAATGAACAGGTTGTCCACGGCATACCCTCTAAAAAGGTCAAATTGCTGGAGGGGGATGTTGTTTCAATTGATTTTGGTGTGAAATACAATGGGTTTTATGGCGATTCTGCCATCACTATCCCTGTTGGCAACATTAAGGAAGATATCCAGGCGTTATTAACAGCAACCCAGGAGTCTCTTTATCACGCCATTGCTGCTATTAAAAAGGGCAATCGGGTGGCGGATATTTCCGGAGCTGTCCAACAGCATGTTGAAAAACAGGGATTCTCAGTTGTCCGTCAGTTCGTGGGGCATGGGATAGGTAAGAATCTGCATGAGCCTCCTGAGGTTCCTAATTATGTGCAGGGTAAGAATTCCCCAAAACTTCACGTGGGGATGGTTGTTGCTGTTGAACCCATGATCAATCTTGGCGGTTATGAAGTTGTTGTCCTTCCTGATGGCTGGACCGTGGTGACCAAGGACAGAAAGGTTTCCGCCCATTTTGAGCATTCAATTGCCCTTACTGAAAAAGGTCCGCTTGTTTTGAGTAAGAGAGACAATGAGCAATTACCAGATTATATTTCGGCGTAGAGATATTTTCGGGTGAGAATAAAAAAAACGAGCAAATTTTAATAAATCGAGTATATTCTCACCTTTTTCGACAATAAAGACAGGAACACAGAATGCCAAAAGAAGAGGCTATCCAGGTAGAAGGTACCATAATTGAACCTCTCCCGAACGCAATGTTTCGAGTGGAACTGGACAATGGCCACAAGGTACTTGCCCATATATCTGGGAAAATGCGCATGCATTTCATCAAGATTCTACCCGGTGACCGTGTGACTATAGAGCTTTCCCCTTATGACCTTACCCGTGGCCGGGTGACATTTAGGGCAAAAGGCGGCAAAAAGAAATAAGATCGTTATAAAAAAGGGTTTATGAAATGAAAGTTCGTGCATCAGTTAAGAAAATTTGCAGTGATTGCCGCGTTTTTAAACGGAAAGGCGTCGTTCGTGTCTCTTGCAAGGTCAAGAAACATAAACAGCGGCAGGGCTAATCATTTTACCGAATACGTTTTTACTTAATTCTGAGTGCCTGCGACCATGCGTCACATCTAAAATCATTGTAGGAGGACTACCTTGGCACGATTAGCAGGCATTGATTTGCCTAAAAACAAACATATGGTTATTGCCTTGACCTATATTCATGGCATTGGCAAGACGAGCTCAAAGGCGATTCTCGATAAAGTCGGCTTGGCTTATGATACCAATAGCGACATCCTTACCGAAGCTGATGTTGCAAACATCAGAAAGATCATTGAGGATGGATATACCGTTGAAGGTGATCGTCGCCGTGAAGTGGCCATGGACTTGAAACGTTTGTTGGATCTTGGTTGTTACCGTGGTCTACGTCATCGTCGTGGCCTTCCATGTCGAGGACAGCGGACAAAAACCAATGCTCGTACCCGTAAAGGCCCTCGTCGTGGCCCGGCTGTTAAGAAAAAATAAGAAGTAGATCTTCTTTGGAGTTTATTCATGGCTAGTCCCAAAAAAACCACCAAGAAAAAAGTTAAAAAGAATATACCTGAGGGCATTGCCCACATTAAATCTACATTTAATAATACCTTGGTTACTATTTCAGATAAGCAGGGAAATGTAGTTTCCTGGTGTAGTTCCGGCGTACTGGGGTTTAAAGGCTCTCGTAAGTCAACACCCTTTGCAGCCCAGAATAATGTTGAAAACGCTGCTAAAAAGGCCAAGGACAATGGTATGCGCAAATTAGAAGTGCGTGTTACAGGTCCTGGCCCTGGCCGCGAATCAGCTATCCGTGCCTTGCAGGCACAGGGCATGGAAGTTTCCAAGATCACAGACGTGACTCCTTTGCCCCATAATGGCTGTAAACCCCCGAAACGCAGAAGAGTTTAATTTTCATACTCCTCAACCACAGATCCTAAGTGGAGGATTCAATTGGCTAGATATCGTGGCGCTTCCTGCAGACAGTGCAGGCGCGAAAAACTAAAGCTTTTTTTAAAGGGCGAACGTTGCTACTCAGACAGATGTGCTTTTGAGAGACGTTCCTATTCACCTGGACAACATGGTCAGGCACGGCTGCGTAAGAGTTCTGATTATGCTATACAGCTTCGTGAGAAACAGAAGGTACGCCGTATTTATGGTATCCTCGAAGATCAGTTCCGTCGCTATTTCTTCATGGCTGACCGTCAAAAAGGTGTAACTGGTGAGAACCTTCTCCAGCTTTTAGAGCGTCGTCTTGATAACACTATTTATCGTCTTGGCTTTGCCAATTCACGTAATCATGCACGTCAGCTCGTTCGTCATAATCATGTCCTTGTTAATGGTCAAAAGGTTAATATTCCTTCCTATCTCGTAGCTGTAGGCGAAGAAATTACCCTGAAGGAAAAGAGTCATAAAAATCCTGCCATTAACGAGTCCATTGGGGCAGTTGCCCGTCGCGGTGTGCCTAGCTGGCTGACTGCCGACCATACGAATTATAAGGGCACCGTAAAGACAATGCCAGTACGTGAAGAATTGACTATGCCAATTCAAGAACAGCTGATTGTTGAACTTTACTCCAAATAAGTAAGCAGGTTTTGGTCTTCGGTTTTATCTTTTTGCAGATAAATAAGCGAGCCAGCGAGCTGTTTCGTAGCGGATGGATGAAAATCCATCCGCTAAACGTTTGTGCTGTAATAAATTAATACATTTCAGGCAGATAACATAACGTGACGAATATGATAGAAGAAAAGAACGCTATCCAAGAAGAGACAGCACCTTTTTATAGAAATTGGCATGATCTCATTCAACCCAAACGACTTGAGGTTGATCAGGAAAGCCATACAGCAACATATGGTAAATTCATCTGTCAACCCCTTGAACGTGGATTTGCAACGACCATCGGCAACTGTTTGCGGCGAATCCTTCTTTCAACGGTTCAAGGCGCTGCTATCACTGCCGTTAAGATTGAAGGAGCTCACCACGAATTTTCTACCCTCGCCGGCATCCTTGAGGATGTCACTGAGATCATCCTGAATCTGAAAGAAGTGCGTTTCAAGATTCACTCTGCCGATGAGAAGATTGTTCGTATTGAGAAAAAAGGGAAGGGTAATGTGACGGCTGGTGATATCATCGGTGATCATACCGTTGATATTATGAATCCTGATAAACATATCTGCACCATTACCGGTGACGGTGATTTTGTCGCTGAGATGGTTATTAAATGGGGCAAGGGCTACAGCCCTGCAGAGGCCAACAAGACAGAGGATCTATCTGTTGATTATATCCCCATTGATGCTATCTTTACGCCCATTCGCAATGTGAAATTTATTGTTAATCAGGCCCGTGTCGGTCAACAGACCGACTTTGATAAGTTGAGCATGGAAATCAGCACTGATGGCAGCGTCACTCCTGAAGACGCCATCGCTTATGCTGCCAAAATTCTCAAGGAGCAGATGACTATCTTCATTAATTTTGATGAAGATCAGGTTGAGCCTGAAGAGGCTAAGGTGAGTTCTGAAGAGCGGGAACCTGTCAACGAGAACCTTAATCGTTCTGTTGATGACCTTGAATTGTCTGTCCGCTCATCTAATTGTTTGCGCAATGCCAATATCAACTATATTGGCGAGCTTGTACAGAAAACTGAAGCTGAGATGCTTAAGACCAAGAATTTTGGTCGGAAATCTCTTAATGAGATTAAGCAGCTTCTCTCTGAAATGGAATTATCACTTGGCATACCGTTGGACAATTGGAAGATACCAGTTGTCGCCAACCCTGACGAAGATCAGGAATAAGTTAAAAGTACCCTGTTTCCTTCCGGGTTAAAATATTGAGGATCGATCAATGAGGCATAGAAAAGCAGGTCGTCGTTTTGGCAGGAACACATCCAACCGTAAGGCAATGGTTCGTAATATGGTTACCTCTCTGCTGGATCATGAGAGAATTGTAACAACCACCCCTAAGGCTAAAGAGATTCGTAAAGTAGCAGACAAGATGATTACCCTGGGCAAGCGTGGTGATTTGCATGCGCGTCGTCAGGCACTTTCATTTATTCAGGATAAGACGGTCGTTGCTAAGCTTTTTAACGAACTCGGACCTGAGTATAAGGAGAGACCAGGCGGTTATACACGTATTATCCAGACCGGGAACCGGCTTGGTGATTGTGCACCGATGGCCATCCTTGAGCTCGTGAATTACCAAGAGAAAAGTTCCGTTAAAGAAGAGAAAGCTAACTAGAAATTCTCTGTTATATTGGTTTTTAACCCCCTGCAGTTGCACAACTGCAGGGGGTTTTTTTATGACCATGGGACTAGATATTCGTTTACAGTCATTGGCAGTTACTTTTATAGTAAATACTTAATGTGGTTGGGGGCGAGACAGGCTGTTTGATGACAGCTTCGTAATGGTATCTAACAACCCAAGTGGAGGAATTTATGAAAAATGTATCATTGATTTTACTTATCATGGCATCAGTTCTTTTGTCCTTGCCCATGACAGTCTTTGCTGTGGAAGGCGAAAAACCCGCCCAGTTCGCCTTTTTTGAACCCTGGCAGGTTTTTGATAAAAATACCTCCATTGGTGGATTTCGCTTCAATCTTCTTTATGGCTATAATAAAAATGTAACCGGTTTTGATTTCGGGATGGTTAACCGGGCATCAGGCAATGTCATCGGTATTGAGATTGGTGCTGTTAATATGGTGGCCGGCAATTTTACCGGTTGGCAGAGCAGTATCGCCAATATGACCAGTGGTGATTTTGTTGGGTTGCAGAGCGGATTATTTAATAGCGCAGAGAAGAAAATGTCAGGGCTGCAGTTGGGATTTTATAATGTAGCCGGGACCCTGGATGGCCTCCAGCTTGGACTGCTCAATTTCAATAACTCAGGGAAACCTATGAAGTTTCTGCCTATTTTAAATTTTTCGTTCTAGATCTTCGGCAAATACCAATAAAAAGGGGAGACGGCATGGTAATGCCGTCTCCCCTTTTTGTTGAACGCTAAGTCTTGTTAGAGGCTTCTTTTGTCAATAACCCGTTTAGCTTTTCCGTTAAAACGTTCAAGTGTTTTTTTCTGCACCAGCTTCACCTCAACACCGATACCAAGCTCGGCGGCAAGACGCTTTTTGATGTGATCAACGAGTTGTCGTTGCTTTTTCATCTGATCGGAAAAGAGCGATTCAACCACCTCAACTAAGACCTGTACCTTGTCCAGGCGTCCCTCACGCTCAACGATGATTTGATAATGGGGCTCGGTGCCTTCGATATCAAAGAGGATTGATTCAATCTGCATGGGGTAGACATTCACCCCTTTGATAATCAGCATATCATCGGTGCGGCCGATAATCCTGGACATCCGGCGCAAGGTACGGCCACAGGGGCATGGCTCGTCGATTATTTTGGCAAGATCCCTGGTTCTGTATCGAATGACAGGAAAGCCCTCCTTGGTCAAGGTCGTGACGACAACCTCTCCAACTTCTCCGGATGGGAGCGGTTCCAGGGTTTCTGGGTTGATGATTTCCACCAGGAAATGGTCTTCGTTGATATGCAGGCCGTTTCTTTCAATGCATTCGCCAGCCACTCCTGGACCCATGACCTCGCTCAAGCCATAGTTGTCGGTGGCAATAATGTTAAGTTTCGTCTGGATTTCACGACGCATCTCCTCTGACCAGGGTTCCCCGCCAAAAAGGCCAAATTTAAGAGAGAGGGCGTTGATGTTAATATCCATTTCTGCCATGGCATCTGCCAGCACCAAGGCATAACTCGGGGTGCAAACCAGGGCAGTGGTCCGAAAATCCTGGATGATCTGGATCTGTCGCTTGGTGTTGCCGCTTGAAATGGGAATAACCGAGGCGCCCAGACGTTCGGCGCCGTAATGAAGACCGAAGCCCCCAGTAAACATCCCATACCCAAAGGCTATTTGAACAACGTCTTCATCGGTAACCCCCGCCGCCGTCAGAATGCGGGCCACCATGTTGGACCATGTTTTAAGATCATTTTTGGTATAGCCAACCACCGTGGCCATGCCGGTGGTGCCTGAAGAGGCATGGACCCTGACAATATCTCTGAGTGGCACGGCAAAAAGACCATAAGGATAGTTATTACGTAGATCATCCTTGGTGGTGAAGGGGAGTTTGCTGATGTCGGCAAGAGAGTTGAAACCGTCTGGATCTATGCCCTCATCCTTGAACTTTTTACGATAAAAAGGGACATGGGTGGTTACCCGGAAGAGGGTGGATTGCAGGCGCTCAAGCTGGAGCTGCTCAAGGTCATTTCTGGACATACACTCTTTTTCTTCTTCCCAGTAGTTCATGGTATTCACTTTTGTAATAAGTTCAAAATTAGAGGTCAAAAAACGAGAGAGGGTTTAGGCAGAGGAATAACAAAGTTCAGTCCGCTGTCATAACCGGTTAAATTATATCACAGGTGGCGGTGGCGGAATCGACATCTCGTCCTAAATAGGCCCGTTGCACGTCGGAATTGTTGAGGAGGTCGTCAGCAGGGCCCTGGAGGATGATCTTGCCGGTCTCCAGCACATAACCACGGTCGGCAATAGCCAAAGCGGCCTTGGCATTTTGTTCCACCAACAGGACGGTGTTTCCTGCTTCGCGCAGGCCGATGATGATCTTAAATATTTCCTTGATAATAAGGGGGGCCAGACCAGTAGAGGGCTCATCCATCATGATTAACTTGGGACCGGCCATGAGGGCCCTGCCCATGGCCAACATCTGCTGCTCACCGCCGGACAGGGTGCCGGCCAGCTGATTTTTACGATCCTTCAACACCGGGAAAATGTCGTAGATTGATTGCAGCTCCGCGGCCTGGGAATATGACTTGAGACGCCTATACTGGACATAGCCCCCTAAGATAAGGTTGTCTTCCACACTCATCGTTGAAAAAACCTGACGGCCTTCCGGCACTAAGGAACAGCCCATTTTGACGATATGCTGCGGGGAAGACGCTTTCAGGTTTTGCTCAAAAAGGACAATATCGCCGCCGGTGGCGCGAATCATCCCGGCAATGGTGTACAGCAGGGTTGTCTTGCCGGCACCATTAGCGCCGATGAGGGTGACAATCTCCCCGGCATCAACGTGCATGGAGATCTTTTTTAGAACCCGAAGTTTGCCGTAGCCTGCTTCCAGATTTCTAATTTTCAGCATAATGTGGCCCCCTATTCTCCAAGATAGATCTGGATAACTTCTTTGTTATGCTGGATTTCACGGGGTGTGCCTTCGGCTATATGCTGCCCAAAGCTGAGGACGACAATTTCGTCGGAGATATCCATGACCAGGCTCATATCATGTTCCACCAGAAGGACGGTGACCCCCTGCTGCTGGATTTTACATATGAGCCGAGCCACCTCCGCGGTTTCGTAAATATTAAGGCCGGCGGCCGGCTCATCGAGGAGGAGCAGGGTGGGATCGGAGGCCAGGGCCCGGGCAAACTCGATAGCGCGTTGTTGACCAAAGGCCAGACTGCAGGCTTCGACATCGGCAAACTGCGCGATCTCAAGAAGCTCAAGAAGTGCGTAAGCCCGTGCGCGAATCCTTTTTTCTTCGGCCCAGGTATAGGGGAGGTGAAGCATGCCTGCCCAGAAACCGCCCCGGCTTTTAGTGTGCAGGCCAACCATCACATTCTCCAAAGCGGTCATGCCGGGGAACATCTTGATGTTCTGAAAGGTGCGGGAAATACCACTGGCGGCAATCTGGTATGGTTTAAAGCCGAGGATGGGCTGGGAGTCAAATTCTACAGCGCCGGAATCAGCAGCAAGGGCACCGCAGATAAGATTAAAAAGGGTCGTCTTGCCAGCGCCATTGGGACCAATCACCGCCTTGATGATCCCCTTTTTGACCTCAAAGCTCACCGAGTTGACGGCGTGTAGGCCGCCAAAACGTTTATTGAGGTCACAAACCTTGAGAAGAGCCATCATCCCTCCTCCTTGTGGCGCCTGAACTTGCTCCACAGGGTGAGGCGTAAAACACCATCAGGGGCAAAGAGCATGATAATAATTAGTATGGCCCCGAAAACCGCGTCATCATAGGAGCCAAACAATCCACGCAGGGAAAGGAAATTAAGAAGGCCGCCCATGATCAATGCCCCCCAGAGGCTGGCCATGCCACCAATGGCCACAATGGCCACATAGCGTACCGACTTCATGACCCCGGCATCAGAAGGGCTGATCCCACCGGTGTAATGGGTGAGAAGTACTCCGGCCACAGCTGCAAAAACAGCGGAGAGGACAAAGGTGTAGAGCTTAAAGCGGGCGGTATTAATGCCCATGGCGTCAGCGGCATCCTCAGCACCATGGATGCTGCGCAGGGCCCGGCCCACTCTGGAATCAATCAGGTTTAAAAGCAGGACAAAACCAACAATAAGAACAGCAGCGGCAATGTAATAATTAACCACCCTATTATTGATATTACCGTTAACGGTAAGGCCGGGCAGGAGGGTGAAGCCCGGAACATCAGAGATACCGTCGGCCTCCCCCAAAAACGCCATGGCCAAGACGATGCGGAAAATAATAATGCCGAAACCAAGGGTGGCCATGGCAAGATAATGGCCTTTGAGCTTGAGAACCGGTATGCCAATCAAAAAGGCAATGAGGGCGGTAAGGGCAATTGCCAAGAGACAGGCAAACCAGGGGTGCACCGACAGGAGGGGTTCGCCGAACATACTGGTGCGTGTCGCGAGTATCCCAATTTTGTTGAGGAAGACCACACAACTGCTGCCCTTCTCAAGAGCGGGCAGGAGGTTCATGGTTGTCAGCGAGGCCGAGGTGTAGCCGCCAATAGCAAAGAAACCGGCATGGCCCAGGGAAATTTGACCGGCATAGCCCATTACCAAGCAAAGCCCGACGATGAGCAGGCAGGAATAGATGGTCATGGTGAGCTGGGTCAGATAATAGCTGGTGCCGGAGAGTTGGGTGGCAACCTGAACACCGATGACAAAGGCAACAAGAAGGGAAATGGTGGTTATTTTTTTGACACCCATTAGAACTCCTTGAGGCCTGCCGCCTCTTTATTGCCAAAGAGTCCATGGGGACGAACAAAGAGGATGATCAGTAAAATCGAGATGGAAATGGCATCTTGAAAGGCCAGGGGGAAACCAACGGCAACGCTGAAGGCCTCAATGATTCCCAAAAGCAGTCCGGCAGCAACCGCGGCGAGGGAGTTGCCAAGACCACCAAGAACGGCAACGGTGAAGCCCTTAATGGCGAGACCGGTGCCCATATCATACTGGCTTGAGGTAATGGGCGACACCACGCAACCTGCCACAGCCCCGATGGCGGCGCTGAGCATAAAGGAGAAGGTCACCATATTCTTGGCGTTGATGCCGCACAGGGTAGCGGCCAGACGGTTGGCGGCGCAGGCCTGCATCTCCTTGCCCAGTGGGGTGAATTTGAAAAATAGGCTGAGCAGGATGACAATACAGGAACAGACAGCCAGCACCCAAAGAACCTGGGGGGAGATTGGCGCCCCTAGGATGGTCACCGAGCTCACCACATTGCCGGTAAAATAGGGGAGGGCCCGGACCGTATCACCCCAGACATGAAGCGCAATTTCCCGGATGATGATGGAGAGACCGATGGTGATGATGATCATCCTGAGCACCGATGGGGTTTCCAGCCAGCGGATAAAGATGATCTCAATCAAGGCCCCCGTGAGCATGGTAAAGAGCACGGCAGCAATAATGGCCAGGGGGAGTGGCATGTAGTTATTGAGGGTGATGGCGGTCATGCCACCCAGCATGACGAATTCACCCTGGGCAAAATTAATGATGCCGGTGGTGTTGTAAATAATATTAAAGCCAATAGCGACTATGGCGTAGATAATCCCGTAGGTTATGCCGGCAAAGATGTATTGGCTGAAAAGATCAAGGGGCATGGGTTGCTTGCAAGACCATAAAAAGGCAGAGAGGCACGAAGGGGTGAGTGGAGATTCCCTGGTGTTACTGTGCCGTTGTGGGAGTAATAAATAATGATGACAGGGCGGATTAAACTATCCGCCCTGTCAGTGCTGGAAAAGACTAGAAAGAGATTATCTGGTGTAAAGAACGAACTTGCCGTCTTTTACCGTCATCATCTCAAAGGCGTCGATATCCAGGCCGTTATGGTCAGTGGCGCTGAAGTTATACACGCCGCCGGTGCCGGCATGGCCTGTGAGGTTTTCAATGGCATCGCGAACCTTGGCCTTGTCACTGCTGCCGGCATTTTCAATGGCCTTGGCGAGAATCATAATGGCGTCAAAGCCGTGGCCGCCGAAGGTGGAGGCCTTTTCGCCCTCGTACTTAGTTTCGTAGTCGTGGATGTATTTTTTAAGAACGGCCTTCTGGGGGGCGTCATCAGCCAGGACATCGGCAGCAAGGAGACGGCCGCTGGGGAAGATAATACCCTCGGCAGCCTCGCCGGCAGCCTCGATATATTTGACGTTACCAAAACCATGGCTCTGAAAGAGGGGAACATCCCAACCTGCCTGGCGCATATTCTTGGCAACAATGGCCTGGGCCGGCACAATGGACCAGTTCACCACAGCCTGAACGTCGGCATTGGCCTTGATCTTGGTAACCAAAGCAGAGAGGTCGGTGGACTGCTTGTCGTAGACCTCATCCTCAATGATTTCGATATTAAACTGGGGGGCAAATTTCAGGAGCTGCTCGCGGCCTGCCTTGCCAAAACCGGTGTTGCCGGCCAAGATGGCAATCTTGCTGATCCCCAGATTGTTCATCTCCATGAAAATCTTCTGGGCGGCAAAGCTGTCGGTCTGGGGAGTCTTGAATACCCATTTGGCAACCGGGTTGACAATAACCTCGGCAGCACCGCAGGAGAGCAGAATGGTCTCAGCTGTTTCGCAGATGGATTTGAGCTTCATGCTCTCGCCGGAGGTGGAGGGGCCGAGAATGGCAATAACATGCTCCTCTTCAATGAGCTGCTTGGCAAAGGAGATGGCTTTTTCCGGACTTGCGGCAGAATCCTTAACAATGAGTTCAATCTGCTGACCATTGATGCCGCCGGCTGCATTAATTTGATCAACCATCATCCGGATGGTGCGGGCCTCAGGGCCGCCCAGGAAGGAAGCGCCGCCTGTTTCCGCCAGAATGGCGCCGACCTTGATGTTTTGCTTTGCTTCTTCCTTCTTGCTGCAACCGCTAACAAAGGTGACGGCAAGGGCCGAGCAGGCCACAATGGCCAAAGTCATTAGCGAATTCCTAAATGTACTCTTCATAATCATCTCTCTCCCAAGAAAAATTAGACTGACTTGTAACGAATAGGTCGTCAACTGACGTGAAATAAGCAGATACGCTGCCGGAATTACATGGTGATTATATGGCGTACACTTCGTCCCCGGAAAGGAGTCTGACCTCGGCCTTGGCAAGGAGGTCAATGGCCCGGTCAAGCTCATCAAAGCGAAAGATGATCAGGCCGGTGTCACCACTTTTTTGAGTAAAGGCGTACATGTACTCGATGTTGAGGTCGCCTTCTTTAATAACTTGGAGGACGTGGGCCAGACCGCCTGGCTTGTCTCCCACCTCGACGACGACAACCTCGGTGGTACCCACGGTGAAACCGCTCTCTTTAAGGACGTTACGGGCCTTTTCCGTGTCATTGACAATGAGGCGCAGGATGCCAAAATCAGCCGTGTCGGCCAGGGACATGGCGCGGATATTAATGCCGTTCTGGGCCAGAATGGCGGTGATGTCAGCCATGCGCCCGGACTTATTTTCCAGAAAAATGGCAATCTGTTCTACCTTCATAAAAACCCCAATTTGTTATGCAACAAAGAAAATCTCATTTCAGAAAAGCAAACCTGAAATAACCACACAGGCACAAGGATCAGTAAAAAATCAACCCGCCCGAAAAGTCGTTCGGGTTGATGTCTTTAGGGCATGACGCCTAGGTATCTCTACCTTCTTATTTGTGATTTCTCAACTTCTTATTTCGTGGCAATCAAGCTGCGCTGGATTGCCACGAAATAAGGGTTTGAAACCCTCTAACATTCAAAACCGCAGAGAAGCTAAACAAGGCGGGGCAACAGCTCCCCTTTCCCCTAGCTCTTTGCGGTTGGTGGTCTATATTTTACGTTTGTCAATAACCCGCTGAGCCTTACCCTCACTGCGCTGGATTGATTTTGGCTCAACCAGGGTGGCTTTGCAGGAAACACCAAGAAGATCCTTGATTTCGGTTTGGATACGCTTGGTGAGGTTCTCCAGCTGTTTGATCTCGTCGGAGAAGATCGCTTCGCTGACCTCCACCTGCACCTCCAGGGTATCGAGACTGCCATGGCGGTCAACAATGATCAGGTAATGGGGCTCAACACCCTCAATGGACATCAAGACATGCTCGATCTGGGAGGGGAAAACATTGACGCCGCGGATGATCATCATGTCATCAGAACGACCGGTCACCTTTTCCATCCGGTAGAAGCTCCGGCCGCAGGAGCAAGGGGTGGTGATGAGCCGGGAAAAATCCTTGGTACGATAGCGGATGACCGGAAAGGCCTCCTTGGTGAGGGTGGTAAAGACGAGTTCGCCCTTGTCGCCAAGGGGGAGAGGCTCGAAGGTATCGGGATGAACGATTTCAGGCAGGAAATGATCCTCCATGATGTGGAGACCCTTCTGCTCTTCGACACATTCAATGGCCACACCCGGGCCGATGATCTCACTTAATCCGTAGATGTCAATGGCCTTGATCCCCAGCTTGGCCTGGATCTCCTGGCGCATGTTCTCACTCCAGGGTTCAGCGCCGAAGACACCTATCCGCAGGGAGAGTTCTTTAGGGTCAATGCCCATGTCGGTCATGGTCTCGGCCAGGTTCAGGGCATAGGAGGGGGTACAGAGCAGCACCGTGGACTTGAAGTCCTTCATTAGGGTGATCTGGCGTTTGGAATTGCCGCCGGAGATAGGTATAACGGTGGCCCCCAGCTCCTCGGCACCGTAATGGGCACCCAGGCCGCCGGTAAAAAGGCCGTAGCCATAGGCGTTATGGATGGTATCACTGGCCTGGGCCCCGGCTGCGTTCAGACTGCGGGCCATGATCTCAGCCCACATCTTGATGTCCTTCTTGGTGTAGCCGACCACGGTGGGCTGGCCGGTGGTCCCTGAGGAGGCATGGATGCGTACCACCTCATCCATGGGCACGGTAAAGAGGCCAAAGGGATAGTTTTTACGCAGGTCTTCCTTGGTGGTAAAGGGCAGTTTCTGGATATCGGCCAGGGTCTTGATATCGTCCGGTGTCACCCCGGCCTCATCCATCTTGCCGGCGTAATAGGGAACAGTGGCATAGACCCGGGTAATCTGCTTCTGCAGCCTTTTAAGCTGCAGGGCTTCCAGGGCCGCCCGTGGCATGGTTTCGTATTCTTCGTTATAGATCATTTTTTTACTCTCGCGGCATGCTGAAGGTAGAGATGACCTGTTCCCCGTCTTTACCGGCAACGCCGTCTCTTACATTTTTATAAGGTAATCTCTCGCCCCTTTTTAAAGGCGGCGATGTTTTCTTCAAGTTTGCGGGGCAGTCGCTTTTTCATAACCGCAAGGAAGACCTCTTCCTCAACAGGCAGAAAGGAGGAAAGGGCCCCCACCAAGGCCAGATTGGCGGCTCTGATCTCGCCGACGCTGCGGGCAATGTCAAAGCCGTCCACCTTGAAGGTAGCAATATTATGCTTGTTGAGTTCCTTGAGGATGTCATGGGGATAGAGGGCCTTGCCGGTTGCCACGGACGGTGGCGCGATTTGATGGGTGTTAACCACCACCTTGGTGTCCTTGTGCATGAAGGGCAGATAGCGTACCGCCTCCATGGTCTCAAAGGCCACGACAAAATCGGCCTGGCCGGGATCAATGAGGGGCGAGTAGACCCGGTCCCCATAACGGAGATTAGCCACCACTGAGCCGCCGCGCTGGGCCATGCCATGCACCTCGCTCTTCTTGACATCCAGACCAGCTTCCAAAAGGGCGTAGGCCGTGATCTCACTGGCCAGGAGGATGCCCTGGCCACCGACGCCGGAGAATAAGATATTACCGCTTGGTTTCATTATCCTTCCTCCACTGCGCTAATGGCTTCGAATTTACACACCGCCTGGCACTGACCGCAGCCATTGCACATCTCGGTACTTATCTTGGTATAGCCTTTCTGTTTTTCCTTCTTACCCAACTTCTTGGCCTCGGCAGGGGTGATGGGCTGCCAGCTGATGGCCGGGCATCCCAGACGAACGCAGGCCTGACAGCCAGTGCAGTTGTCCACTGCGATAGTGAATGGGGTGATCTTCTTTTTACGCATCTCCGGGATGAGCACACAGGGGGCCCGGCAGATGATGACGCTGGTGGCATCACGCTCAAGCTCTTCCTTGAGAACCTTCTTGGTGCCGTTGATGTCGTGGGGGTTTACCGTGGTTACATGCTCCACACCCACGGCCCGGCAGAGCTGCTCAAGGTTGATGGCGTGGGCCGCTTCGCCCATGAGGGTGGCCCCTGAGGCCGGATTTTGTTGTTGGCCGGTCATGGCGGTGATGCGGTTGTCCAGGATGAGGAGCGTGGCATGACTCTTGTTATAGACCATATTGGCCAGGCTGTTGACCCCGGAGTGCAGAAAGGTGGAGTCGCCGATGACGGCCACCGTCTTTTTGTACTGGTCGCCACCAATGGCCTTGGTCAGACCGTGGGCCACGCCGATGCTTGCCCCCATGCAGACACAGGAGTCCATGGCGGAAAGGGGGGGGAGAAATCCCAAGGTGTAGCAGCCGATGTCGCCGGAAACAAAGACGTCCAGCTTGGAGAGGTTGTAAAAAATGCCGCGATGGGGACAGCCTGGACACATATTCGGCGGCCGCATGGGCATATCAGCCGGGGCGAAGAGCGCTGGGCCCTCGCCGGTGAGGGCCTTTTTGACAATGGCGGCGTTGAGTTCGCCGGTTGCCGGGATCTTATCCTTACCGGTGCAGCTGATGCCCATGGCCTTGATGTGGGTTTCAAAGAAGGGGTCAAGCTCTTCAACAATGATCACCTCGTCAACAGAGGCGGCAAAGTCGCGAATCATCTGCTCTGGCAGGGGCCAGCTCATGCCAAGTTTGAGAAATGAGGCGTCGGGCAGGGCCTCTTTGGCGTGGAGATAGGCAACGCCGCCGGTGATAATCCCTCGCTTGGGGTCGCCTTTTTCAATGCGGTTGCCCGCAAAACTGTCGGCAAAGGCGAGGAGTTCCTGTTGTCTGCCGACCATGGCCTGGCGACGGGCCCGGGCATTGCCCGGCAGCATGACAAATTTGGCCGGGTTCTTGTCGATCTTTACCTCAACCGGACCCATGGTCCGGCTGCCCACGGTAACCAGGCTCTTGACATGGGCCAGGCGGGTGGTGGTGCGGAAAAGGACCGGAGTGTCATATTTTTCTGAAAGCTCAAAGGCCTCTTTCAGCATGGTCAGGGCCTCTTGCGGGTCAGAGGGCTCGAGCATGGGCAGTTTGGCGGCAAAGGCGTAGTTACGGTTATCCTGTTCATTCTGAGAGCTGTGCATCTCTGGGTCATCGGCATTGACAATGACCAGGCCGCCCCGGCAGCCCGTGTAGGATGCGGTAAAGAGCGGATCTGCTGCGACATTGAGGCCAACATGCTTCATGGTGACCAGCACCCGGGCTCCGGCAAAGGAGGCACCCAGACCAACCTCTAAGGCCACCTTTTCATTGGGCGCCCACTCGGTATAGACATCGTTATATTTAACGAGGTTTTCGAGGATCTCGGTGGAAGGGGTCCCCGGATATGCTGATGCCACCGTTACACCTGCCTCCCAGGCAGCACGGGCAATGGCTTCGTTACCTGATAACCATATTTTTTCTGAATCGGCCTTGGCCACAGTGTCCTCCTTGGATGATGGTTGGAGCTTGTTATTTCTGAACAGCTACCCGTTATCGCCTTCCGTATAACTACCTGGTTTCGCCTGCTGGCAAGCCGATGTGCAGTTGTAAAGAGGGTGATGCGCTTTGTTTAGCGCCGAATTCGCCATGTTCTAGGTATTGTTAGCAGGATTCATTACCATGGATCAGGGTGAAGATCAAGCAAGAGAGAGGCAGGGTTTTCGGGAGGTTTTTGCAACTAAAAATTATTCTGCCTGCAGTGCTGAAATTTTTTCAGCCAGCTGGTCAACGAGGACGGTGGCACCGTTGAAATCAAAAACGTCGAGCAGTTCTTTTATATTGTCGAGCAGCGGCGCCAGGGACCTCACATGGCCGAGATGGTGGATGATATTGTCGATGGCGACTTCGGCATCAAGATCATTGATACTGAGCATTTTTTTGAGATTGCGGACCAGGGTGGCCATGGTGGAAAAGTCAATGGCAGGGCGGTGAATGTCTTGCCGGGCACGGTTTTTTTGTTTTGGGAGTTCCTGGGGGAGTGAGGTAATCGATAACAGGATAAGGGCCAGGGAGGCGTTGAAATTGGAAAGCGCCACAGGTGATGGCATGGTGTCTTTTTCCAGGAACTCTTCAAGCTCCTGGGCATGGCGGACAAGATCAGGGGCAGACAGATTGGCGGCGACCCCTTTGATACTGTGGACAAGAACTTCTGCCTTGCCAAAGTTGCCGGTGCTGAGCAGTTTTTGCAACTCCTGCTCGGCATCCTGAAACTGTCTTGTGAAATCATGGAGAAGTTTGAGGTAGAAAAAATCGTTGTTGCCGACTCGTTTCAGCCCGGATTTTATATGGAAACCCGGGAGGTTTTCTGGCAGGCCGCTGCTCAAGACGGCTTCGGTCTGGTCGCCATCGGCAAAGATGCGCTCTTCTGTTGCATATGTAAGGTAGGTGCCCATGGTTTCATAGAGGAAATCCTGATCAATGGGTTTGGGGACATAAGCATTCATCCCCCCCTGCAGACATTTCTCCCGATCTCCGGCAATGGAGTGGGCAGTGAGGGCGATGATGGGAACTTGCCGGTGGCTTGACTGCTCTCTGATCAGCCTGGTGGCCTCCATGCCATCCATGACAGGCATCTGCAGATCCATAAGGATACAGGCGATATCGCTCTCCTTTTCGAGGATGTCGAAGGCCTGTTGGCCGTTCTCGGCAAGGATCACCTGGCACCTGGCATTTCTGAGGATTTCAGAGATAACCTCCTGGTTAATCTGGTTGTCTTCGGCAACCAGAATTTTGGCGTTATGGAAATTGGGAAGCCTGAGGGGATGGCTGTGGAAAAGTTGGTCATCGCGTTCAATAAGGGAGAGGCATTGGCCCACCGTTTTCAGCAGGTCGTTTTGTTTAACGGGTTTACCCAGAAAGAATTCCACTCCCAACCCTTTGGCCTTATGGCACAGGGCAATCTGTGAATCGCTGAGGGAGAGGGTGATGGGCAGGGCGATATTCCTTTCTTTTAATGTCGACAGGGTTTGCCAGAAGAGATCCGGGTCTTCGCTGCCATCAGCGAGGATCATGTCTATGTCGCGCCCCTGGTCGGTATTAAAGATCAGGGGGATGTCGTACAGAGAAGGAATGGCAATCACTGCAAAGCCACTCTCCTCAAGGATCTGTTGCCAGGCAAGGCGGCAGGTCTTGTTGGTATGGGCAGCCAATATGGTTTTTGCCCGGCAGGCGGATCCGTCTAGGAGTGGTGGGGCAGGTGGTGCGGTAAGGTCTTTTTCAAAGCAGGCTGTGAGCAGGAAGGTGGAGCCCTGCCCAACCTCACTTGTCACTTCAAGAGAACCATCCATCATGGTTGCCAGCTGATGGCTGATGGCAAGGCCGAGGCCGGTGCCGCCGTATTGTCTGGTGATGGAGGTGTCACCCTGGTGGAAGGCGCTGAAAAGCTGGGAGATCTGTTGTTCGGAAAGACCAATGCCGGTGTCGGCCACGGAAAAGCGCAGGGTGGTATGGGCCGCGTCTTTTTGTTCACAGCTGACATGAAGGGCCACCTCACCAAGATCGGTGAACTTGAGGCCGTTACCGATCAGGTTTATCAGCACCTGTTCCAGGCGCAGGGGGTCGCCGATAAGGTTGAGGGGCACAGTGCTGTCGGTATAGATAACCAGCTCAAGGCCCTTTTCTTGGACCTTTTCGGCAAAAATATTAACAAGATTATCGAGCAGGTCCGGGAGGTTAAAGGGAATCCTCTCAAATTCAAGCTTGCCCGCCTCGATTTTTGAAAAGTCGAGGATGTCATCAATGATGCGCATCAGGGAGCTGCCAGCCCGGTTGATCGTCTGGATATAACTTTTCAGGCGGCTGGTTAAGGGGAGCTGGAGGGCCAGCACGCTCATGCCGATAATGGCATTCATCGGGGTGCGGATCTCATGGCTCATATTGGCAAGAAATTCCGACTTGGTCTGGCTGGCCTCCTTGGCCTCCTTTTCAGCGATTTTTCTCTCCCTGGCCTCAATGATGAGCAGTTCGTTGGAGGTTTTCAACTCCTGGGTGCGGTCCAGGATCCTTTCCTCCAGTTGGGTGTTGAGCTCCTCGAGCTTAAGGTTGGAGATCTCAAGATTGGTGTTGGCCTCGGCCAGTTTCTCGGCATTCACTTTAAGGGCCTGCTTCTGTTCTTCCTCCATGAGGTGGAAACGGTCGGCAACGGCCAGGGCCAGAATCATGACCTCCCAGGAGGTGCCGATCTGGGTGGACCAGTTGATGAGAAAGGTGTTGGGCAGTACCCCGAAGGTTTTAAGGGAGTATATTGTCAGTGACAGCAGGGAAACGGTCCAGGCCAGGGCGTAATAATAGGCGGGCCGGTATCCCATGGCCATAACCCGGAAGCCGGCAATGATCATGACCGGCAAGGTGAGACAGGAGAGGGTCGCCAGTTTAATGGCCATGGAGTAGTCGACAAAGAGACTGACCAGCATGCCCAGGCAGCCAAAGGGAATGAGCGCTTTGAGGATCTTGTGGTATTTGGGGATGTGTTTTTTGGTGTCGAGGATGGTGATGGTAAAGAGGGTGGCGCAGGTGTAGCTCAGAAAGATAAAGAAGGGCACCGTGATATTGTTCCACCAGATGGCATTGGGCCAGAGGTATTGAAAACCGGTGCCATTTAAGCTGAGCTGGAAGCCGAGAAAGGAAACGATAAAAAGGACATAATAGCCGTAAATGATATCCTTG
>JBFFNX010000017.1:0-23140 GCA_041562995.1 Desulfurivibrionaceae bacterium | reverse complement strand
TCCATGATTCTGGCTATATTAAAGATAAAGAAGACAATGAAGGCGCCGGCGGCAAATATACCTTCGACCACACCGACCGCAGCAAAGAAATAGCCCGACGCTACCTGACCAGGCAAAACAAACCACAAGATGTAATCAATCTCGTGGAACTGATTATCGAAGTCACTGATTTCGGAGGGAAGCCCGATCTTTCCGGTTTTTCTTGCGCAGAGCAAGGTGTCGTGGCCAGAATGGTGGCCTCAGCTGATCTCGTCGCCCAGATGGCGGATATCGATTATATGACTCGCCTCCATGATCTTCACAATGAATTCCTTGAGGCCTATGATTTTATTGGCCGCCAGAACCTGAAGAAGCAAGGTATTCATATCTACGAGTCTTTCGAGGAGGTTCTTAACGAAACCGTCTCCTTTTACGAAAACATCATTCTGCCCCGCCTTGAGTATCTAGGCCGCATGGATCAGTACCTTATCGCCTTTTTCGGTGAAGGCCGAAACCCCTACCTGGAAAATATTATTGCCAATCTCTCCGCCCAAATGCAGGCCGGGCAGGTTAAATGGCAAAGGCTGGGCGATATCCTGCAGGAGCTCGGCCTTGTCTCTAAAGATGTTATTCAGGAGGCCCTTGTTCGCCAGCAAAATCATAATGGCGATGAGCCATCTTTTCATAATACCTGCGGTGATCAGCTTCGCGAGTGCCTCTTTCAGTGGGCAGATAGTACGAATAAGTCAAAGCAGCTTGGCGACGTGCTCATGGAAATGAAGGCGGTGGAACCCTCCACCCTGCGCCACGGTATTCTGGCCCAGCTTCTCCCCCCCAAGCTCTTGAGTAAATTGAGCCGTAACGAGCTTATTTTTTTAATAAACACCTCTCTGCTTGTCCAAAACAGCCAGAACGACCCCTGGGTTTTCAACCAGATCCTGGAAATGATTAATGAGCAGATGGAGTGTAAAACCTGCTCTTTGTTTCTCGCTGATGGGGATGCCAATAGCCTCATCCTGGCCATGCAGGCCGGCACCCTTGTCCGCAAGGTCAAACAGAAATTTGATATAGACAAAGGGTTGATCGGCTGGGTATTTTCCCATGGGCGGACCGCATATCTTGCCCAGGGAATGATTATCGATCAGTATGAAGTCGAACAGGCGGCCCCTCTCTCCGAAGAGGTGGGGTCACTGCTCGCCATCCCGATCTATATTAATGGTGAGCTTGTTGGTGTTATGGAGCTTGCCGAAAAGATCACCGGCTCCTTTTCCAGTAATGATGCGGATATTATGACTGTTATCACTAATATCCTGGCCAGCCTCCTGTTGTTAATCAGCCAAAGCATGTCTTGTCTCGACCATCATGCCGCTGGGGACAATAAAGACAAGAATCGTCCATAGCCTGTAGTCCTCCCCTGTTTTGTAATCCCTCTTCTTTTTGTGTTATCTCTATGAAACTATGCATCTATATCGCCTGGCTTGTGGTGGCCGCCTCTTTTTTATCGCCTGGGGTCGCGATGGCTGCCCATGGTGTTTCCATTGATGGCATCCTCAAATACCCGGCCGACTTCAAACATTTTGACTATGTCTCTCCTGATTCCCAAAAAAAAGGAGATCTGGTCCTGCACGCCTTGGGAAGTTTTGATAAATTCAACCCCTATACCTTAAAAGGTGCGGCGCCGGACGGCATGAGCGAGTTGGTTTTTGAGACCTTGACCATCAACAGCATGGATGAAACATTTGCCCGTTATGGACTTATTGCCAAGGATATAGAACTTGCGGCGGACAAAAACTCGATCCTCTTCACCCTTGATCCCCGGGCTCGTTTTTCCGATGGCACGCCCCTTACTGCCGAAGATGTCAAGTTTTCCCTGGAGACCTTAAAGGGCAATGAGGCGCACCCTTTCTTCGCCTCTTATTATCAGGATATCAGCCATGCGGAGATCCTGTCGCCCGGGCAGATCCGTTTTTTCTTTGCCCGATCCAGCCGGGAAATCCCGATGATTGCCTGTGAACTTCCGGTGTTCTCCAAAAAGTTTTACAGGGCGCATCCCTTTGATGAACAAGGCCTGGTGCCGCCTATTGCCTCAGGACCATACACGGTGGCCCAGTTTTCAAACGGCAAAAGTATTACCTTTAAACGAAACCCTGATTACTGGGCCGTTGACCACCCTACCCGCCGCGGCATGTTTAATTTTGACACCATCACCTTCAAATTTTTCAAGGATCAGGTCGTCTCGGTGGAGGCCTTTAAGGCCGGAGATTTCGACTTCATGCAGGTTAACATTGCCAAGCAATGGGCCCGGGACATGACTGGTGGTAATTTCGAGACCGGGGCAATCCAAAAAAAATACCTGCACCATAAGCTCAATGCCGGTATGCAGGGCTTTGTCTTTAACACCAGACGCCCTCTCTTTGCTGACCGCCGGGTCCGCCAGGCCCTAGGTCTCGCCTTTGATTTCAGCTGGACCAATAAGAGTATGTTCTTTGGTCAATATGAGCAAAGTTACAGCTATTTCAGCAACTCCATATACGCGGCACCCGGTCTGCCCTCCACAGAGGAGCTGGCCCTTCTTTTACCCTTTAAAGAGCAGCTGCCAGCCGAGGTCTTCACCACGCCCTTAACCCCGGTGTCAACAGCCAAAAAGGGTGATCTGCGCCGTAATCTGCGCCAGGCGAAATCACTCCTGGAGCAGGCAGGCTGGCATTTTGTCGATGGCGCCCTGCGTAATGACAAAGGGGAACCCTTTATCTTTGAGATTATGCTGGCGTCGCCCTCTTTTGAAAGGGTCATGGCCCCCTATGCCCGCAATCTTGAGAAACTGGGAATCCAGGCCTCCTACCGGACCATTGATGTCACCCTCTATATCCGCAACATGCGGACCTTTGACTACGACATGACCGTATACGTCTTTGGTCAGTCGCAATCACCGGGCAACGAGCAGCGGGACATGTGGAGCAGCACCGCTGCCGACCAAAATGGCTCCCGCAACTATGCCGGGGTCAAGAGCGAGGTGGTGGACGCCTTGGTGGATAAAATCATCTACGCCACCAGTCAGGATGAGCTCACCACAGCTTGCCGTGCCCTGGACAGAGTTTTATGGTACGGATATTATGTGGTCCCCAACTGGTTTGCCCCAGCCCACCGGGTTGTCTATTGGGATAAATTTCAGCGCCCCGCCCAGGAGCCTCTCTACTATGGACCCTTTGATGCACTGATGACCTGGTGGTTTAAATAACTAAATTCTCTTTCTCGCCCCCAAACTCGAGGCTGCAACCTATCCCATGTTGAGCTATATCCTTCGCCGTCTTCTTCTTATGATCCCTACCCTGTTCGGGATCATGCTCATCACCTTCACTATCACCCAGTTTGTCCCGGGTGGACCGGTGGAGAGAATGATCGCCAATCTTGAATCGGGTGGTGCCCAGGGCGGTGAGGTTGCCCGCTCCACCACCACGGTTTATCGTGGCAATAAGGGCCTTGACCAGGATCGGCTCGAAGCGATTAAGAAGCTTTACGGCTTTGACAAGCCGGCCCATATCCGCTTTGTTATCATGATGAAAAATTACCTGCTTCTTGATTTCGGCGACAGCTATTACCATCACCGCAGCGTTACCTCCCTGGTCATCTCCAAGCTGCCGGTTTCCATGTCCCTGGGCCTCTGGTCCTTTGTCATAGTGTATGGGGTCTGTATCCCCCTGGGCATAAAAAAGGCAGTTCGTGACGGCTCCCGTTTTGATTTTATCTCGTCAACAGTCATCCTGGTGGGCTACGCCATCCCCGGCTTTGTCCTTGCCATTTTGCTCATTGTTCTTTTTGGTGGCGGCAGTTTCTGGAATGTCTTTCCGTTGCGCGGCCTGATTTCTGATAATTTCAGCCAACTTTCTCTCTTCGAGAAAATCATGGATTATCTCTGGCATATGGCTCTGCCCATCACCTCCATGGCGGTTTCCAGCCTGGCAGTGATGACTATGCTTACCAAGAACTGCTTTCTCGAGGAGATTCGCAAACAGTATGTGGTCACGGCCCGGGCCAAAGGTCTCAGCGAAAACCAGGTCCTCTATGGCCATATCTTTCGAAACGGCATTATCCCCCTGATTACTGGGTTTCCCGGCGCCTTTATCATGGCCTTTTTCAGCGGCAGTCTTCTTATTGAAACCATCTTTTCCCTTGATGGCATGGGGCTTCTGGCCTATGAGTCAATCTTAAACCGTGATTATCCCGTGGTTCTTGGCACCCTCTTTCTCTTCACCATCCTCGGTCTTTTTGCCCGCCTGCTCTCCGATTTGAGCTATGTGGTGGTTGATCCGCGCATCACCTTTGACACCACGGCCAACTAGGGGGAGTGAAGATGACGGTAAATCAATTACGCTGGCAGAAATTCAAGGCAAACCGCAGGGGATATCTCAGCCTCATCCTCTTTGTCATTCTCTTTGTTGCCAGTATGGGTGCCGAGTTTCTCAGCCATGACAAACCGTTTCTGGTGCGCTATGAGGGCAGTTATTACCTGCCTTTTTTTTATACCTATCCGGAGACCACCTTTGGCGGCGATTTCGAGACCCCCTGTGATTATCGGGATCCCTATATCCTGGAAAAGCTTACCGCCGGCTCAAACTTCGCCTTTTTCCCTATAAATCCGCATAACTACAAGTCAATAAACCAGGAGCTTGCCGTACCGGTTCCTTCGCCACCCAGCCCCGAGAACCTCCTTGGCACCGATGATCGCGGCCGGGATGTCCTGGCACGCCTGCTTTATGGGTTCCGCCTCTCCATCCTTTTTGGTCTCGCCCTTACCATTACCGGCACCCTTTTCGGCATAGTAGTTGGGGCCGTGCAAGGCTATTTCGGCGGACGTGTCGATCTCATCGGCCAACGTTTTATAGAAATTTGGAGCGCCATGCCTGAACTCTACCTGTTGATCATCTTTGCCTCCATCTTCAAGCCAAGTATCTGGCTCCTTCTCATACTCCTTTCTCTCTTTGGCTGGATGGGTCTGTCCGATTATGTGCGCGCGGAGTTTCTCAAAGGGCGTAATCTTGATTATGTCATGGCAGCCCGGGCCCTTGGCGTTGACAATCTTACCATCATGTATCGACACCTCCTGCCCAACGGCATGACGCCGGTGATCACCTTTCTGCCCTTCAGGATGTCCGGGGCCATTATTGCCCTCACCAGCCTTGATTTCTTGGGGCTAGGGGTACCGCCGCCATCGCCCAGCCTTGGAGAACTTCTGGCCCAAGGCAAGGCAAATATCGATGCCTGGTGGATTTCGCTCACCACCTTTGGTGTCCTGGTGCTGACCCTTGTTCTTCTCATCTTTATTGGTGAAGCCCTGCGTGAGGCTTTTGACCCGAGGAAGGCCTGACATGTTGACGATCAAAAATCTTTCAGGCGGCTTTCAGGCCCAAAAAGAGTTCAGCCCGGTTCTTCATGACGTTAATCTAGATATTGGCCCCCAGGAAACCGTGGCCCTGGTCGGCGAATCAGGGTCTGGCAAGTCAGTACTGGCCCATTCCATCCTTCAGCTCCACGACAGGGAGCAATACCAGGCCAGCGGCGAAATCCTTTTTCATGGGAAAAACCTCCTGACTTACAACGAGCAAGAGATCAGGGCCATTCGCGGCAATCGGATCAGCATGATCTTCCAGGAACCCATGACCTCCCTGAACCCGGTCTATCCCATCGGCAAGCAGCTCATGGAACCACTGCTCATCCACCGGGGCATGACCAAGAGGGAGGCTGAAAAAGAGGCCTTAAAACTTCTTGACCAAACCGGGATCAACAACGGCCCTCAGAAAATGGCCGACTACCCTCACCAGCTCTCTGGGGGGCAGCGCCAAAGGATAATGATCAGCATGGCCTTGGCATGTCGTCCGGAACTGCTCATTGCCGATGAACCCACCACGGCCCTCGATGTAACGATCCAGGCCCAGATCCTCACTCTGCTTCAGGAGCTGCAGGATCATTACCAGATGGCCATTCTCCTCATCACCCACGATCTCAATATGGTAAAGAAGGTGGCCCGGCGGGTGTCCATCATGACAGAGGGCAGAATCGTTGAATATGGAGAGACCAAGAAGATTTTTGCCGAGCCCAAGGAGGAGTATACCCGCCATCTCCTCTCCTCTGTGCCCCATGGCGAACAGATAGCGCGCATGGATAAGCCCCCCCTGTTAACCATCAAAAACCTACGCTGCGCCTTCCCCATCAAGAAAGGATTTTTCAAACGGAAAGTCGGTGAGATAGTAGCCGTTGACAAGGCAAACCTTACGATTAAGGAAGGAACCACCTACGGCATTGTTGGCGAGTCTGGTTCAGGCAAATCCACCCTGGGCTACTCCCTGCTGCGCCTGCTCAAGGCTGAGGGCAATATCTTCTTTGAGGGCACGGATATCACCCAATACAGTCCCAAAGAAATGCGGGCTTTAAGGGCCAAGATGCAGATTGTTTTTCAGGATCCCTTCTCCTCCCTGTCTCCACGTCTCACCATTGGCCAGATTATTGCCGAGGGGCTTGAGGTCCACAAGATCGGCAGTTGCCGGGAAGAAAGAGATGCCCTGGTGAGCAAGGCCCTTGAAGAGGTGGGACTTAAGGCCTCCATGGCAGGCCGCTATCCCCATGAGTTTTCTGGGGGCCAGCGGCAGCGCATCGCCATTGCCCGAGCCATAGCCTTAAAACCAAAATTTATCGTGATGGACGAGCCCACCAGCGCCCTGGATATGACGATCCAGGCCCAGATTATCAGCCTGCTTCGGGAACTCCAGGATAAGTATACTATCGCCTACATGTTTATTTCCCACGATTTGCGGGTAGTGCGTGCCCTTGCCGACGAAATCGCCGTCATGAAGGATGGGAGGATTATTGAACAGGGAACGACCCAGGCGATTTTCAGCAATCCCTCAGAAGGCTATACCCAAAAATTATTTGCGGCGGCCGGCTTCTAAAAATTACCTCTTGCCGGCAGGAGTAGATGCAGGTCATTGCTCAGAGAAAGCCTCAAGCGACATCATCGCCAGCAAAGTACCAGAGGAATCGATTGATTTGCCGACGCTGACAAACTCCAGCAGATCAAAAATGCCCCACACTTTCAAACACATGCCCTTAAAGGCCTTTGGCCGACGACCCACAGGTGGTTTCACCCTACTCTTCAGCACCCAGCGCCCCTGAATTTCAGTAAACTCAGTCTATCGGTTCAAGAATATTAACTTCCTCGGCAGGGCCAAGAAGAATCATATCCTGGACAGGTTCATGATCCTTTTGTTCGGGGAGCAAAACTGCGCCAATATTTTTCTCATTCCATTTTATATACAGTTTAATCGCCTCTAAAAGCATGCCATGCTGCGTAATGTCATTTCTTTGGGCGGCAGCAGCTTTTTCTAATTTACTGGATATGGATGAAAGTAGTTGAGTGGTGTTGGGCTGCATGTGCTCCCCCATTGCCTGGAGGTGGTTTCCAAGCGACTCAAGAAAGTGAAGAAACATCAGAAGAACTTTCTCGCTCTCCCACAAGGCCTTTAACCGTATCAACTCTGCGTTTAAATCCTGCAAACTCTGCTCTGACAATTGCCGATTAATGGACAGAATGATGGTCTTCAGGGCCGCAACTGGTTGAACCTGCTCATCATGGGGTTCAACACCATCTTGTTCAGGAAAAGCCTCATCATACCTTAAAGATTCATCAAAGTGTTTTTCTGGCGCAGAGGATGGTTCTTCTATCAGCTGATGCAATTCGATCACTGCATCAGCACCTTCATCGGCATCGAGCTCATCAGCCACAGCCAACAACACGAAAGATTCAGGCTCCGGTTCGCCATGCTCGCCGCCTTCCCCTATGGGGACTGCGGCACCCCCTTCATCTTCGGCAAAAAAATCGTCAAGGCTCTGGGCAATGGCAGAGGCTGGCACATCTGCTACCGGTGACAGCTCAAACGCTGGGGCAGCGCCACCACCCCCGTCGACCTCATCGTCAACAGCCAACATCACCACCGCCTCAGACTCCGGCTGGCCAAGCTCGCCGCCTTCCCCTATGGGGGCTGCGACAACCGCTTGATCATCAGCAAAAAAATCATCAAGACTCTGGGCAATGGCAGACACTGACTCATCTGCTACCAGTGACAGTTCAACTACTGGTGGGGCCTCGCTATCCCCATCGGACTCTTCGTCAACAGCCAACATCACCAAAGCCTCAGACTCCGGCTCGACGAGCTCGGCGCCTTTCTCCCCTAAAGGAGCGACGGCAAACACGTCATCTTCGTAAAAAAAGTCGTCAAGTCGCTGGTCAACCTCAGCAAAAGAATCATCAACACGCTCCACAGCAATTTCCTTCTCTGCTTGAACGCTATCTTCCCCCTGGCCAGCAGCGTTGGAGGCTATGACCTGAATCTCAACACCCTCCGGGCCTGTGTCCCTCGTTGTCTCTATCGATTCTTCACTATTGCTCGTTTCGGAGGAAAGCTTATCCATGATGCCGTCAACACCTGGAGTAAGTTCAATCTCTGCGTAGGTCCCGCCATCTGCGCCGACCTCTTCCTCAAGATCCGCACCCGGGACTACTGATTCTTTTGGAGCAGCCTCTGGCCCCTGAATATTCGTTGTATCGCCAGACTCGGCAGCCGATATTTCATTGAACCTCTTGCCCACACTTTCATAGAATGCAGCGACTTTTAATCTGCGCAACTCTTCCTTCAACTCATTGTATTTTGCAAACTCGCTGATAATAATCTGCTGTTTCTCATACTCAGGAATTCCCGGAGTGATCACCACCTTTTCCAGGTTATTATAGACGGAATGAAGTAATTTGACGGAGTCTGGATGGACAAGATCTTTTGCAGCCTTGATATATCCCCCTAAGGCTCCCAAGATTTTCAGAAGCGTAAGAGGAACCTTTTCGTCCCCCCACAGTTCTTTCAGTTTTTTAATTTCCCCGCTAAACTCATCCATGGTTTGATCGCTTATTTCCCAATCAAGAGACATCACAATAGCTTTGAGTTCATCAATGGGAGAAGTCTCTTCGGTGAGCAAACTTTCAATATCCACCTTGTCACCCCCCGCCGCCACTTCAGCCGACAACTCCTCATGGTCGCCTCCAGGGCCTGCAGTGCTCATGCTATCTTTATCGTAGGACAATTACTCTCCCCCTATATCAAGTCTTTCGTAACAGAAGCCATCGTTATTGAGATTATCTTTTTTAAAGTTGGCACCACATTCTCTCCGGTCAATGCGCTGCCGGCGAATGTAGGCGCCTTCAACGTACTATTAAGGTCATTTTCCAACGTTTCCAATGACAAAAGCGACACACCGTCCACCTTAAGATCGATTTTGTTATATTGAATGACTAAAGGTGTTTTTTGTAGATCCTTATTGTAATGTGCCAAGTCAGCCTCAAGTTGCTCAAGAGAAAGAATGTTTTTCTGTCGACGCTCCTCCATTGAATCTGCGACAAAGACAACACCATCCACGCCCTTCAGCACCAGTCGCCTGGTGGCGCTGTACTTCACTTGCCCCGGCACCGTATACAACTGTATCCTGGTGTTGTATCCATGGATTTTACCGATTTCAAAAGGGAGAAAATCAAAAAAAAGCGTCCGGTCACCATGTGTTTTTATACTGACAAGCTGCGTCTTGAGACGCTCGCGAAACTTATCTTGGAGGAATTCCAGGTTGGTTGTTTTGCCACCAAGACCTGGCCCATAATAGACAATCTTTACTTGAACTTCTTTATTATCAGTATTTATGAACGCCACAAATCGGTCCCCCTTTACGAAAAATAGCTTTTTGAAAATACCCCCCAAGCCATTTTAATGCGAATAAAATACCAACTCCCTTGAGGGCTTCGAGAGGTCTTTTATTATCTCGGCAACGCCAGCTACTTTCAACCGCAAGAAACCCAGAAAGGATTCTGGTCCAAACAGTCTAAGAAGCAAGAGTTCATCATTAATTTTGCTGAAGTGGATACTCGACTGCTCGCCTTTATGAAAAAGGGTGGAGAACTCCTTATCGCCGACCATCTGCGCCATCGCATCAACCGTAGCGAAGTAACCTGCCGCAAGAGCGGCAAAGGTAAGGCTCTTTTCATTATTTCTGCCCTCATGTCGATTGTTTTAATCTATCGACGCCTCAGACAATCCATGGCGGATTTGATGGCGAAACGCATCCGTTCTAATGTGCTGGCAAGTTTTCCGATCTCCCCACCCTTAGTAATGTCGATCGGCAGATCGAGTTCACCTAAACTAATTCGATGGGCAGCATCAGTTAATGACTTGATCGGGGTCGAAATAGTACGAGCCAGTAGCGTAAAAAACACAGCCCCCAAAAACACAAGTGCGGAAAGGATAAGCAGAAGCGGCTTTAGGCTACGCTTAACGGCTAAATCAACGTCTTCCGTATAAAGTCCAACGTGAACCGTACCCTCTGCTCCTTCGATTGCTTGTGCAACATCATGAATATTCATCCCACCGAGAACAAAATCTTTTGCACTTTCCTTGCTGCCCACACTGAGCTGGTTCTGTGCTACCACTTCCTTTGGGAAACCCGTTTCCTTTACCTTTGTCGAAAAATCAGGAGAAAAGCGTTGCACATCACCAAAGATGCCGGCAACAACTATTCCTTTATTATTCAGAACAGCCACATAGGCCACACCTGGCAACTGAGAAATTGCGTCAGCGGTCTTGTTTATGAGCAGATAATTACGCAAAAGAAGAGGCTGTGATACAGCAGTACTGAGTGATTTTGAAATGGCGGACGTCCGCAAGTTAACTTGCTCTAGCAGCAATGTGGGAACATAGGTCATATAAACAAATGTCAGAACAGCCCCAAGCAGAAGAGCATACCCCAAGAAGTTGATCAGCAATGTTGCGACGATGCTGAACCCGGTTCTGCGTTCTTTTGCCTCCTTCCTGCTTGGGAAAGGGTCCGCACCCGCACTCATATATGGCTCTTGGGGAGTTTCAACAAGACGGGAAGTCACACCGGCGGGGGGAATCATCGGCGCCGGATTTTCCTCTTTCTTCACCTCGATTATGTGACCACAGGACATGCATTTGCATCGTGCCTTTTTTCCGACGATCATACTATCATCGATCTTGTATTTTTTACCGCATTCTTCGCAAAAAACTACCATTGAAAGATCCCCCCTTTCGTATCTCGGAACTATAATTCTTTGAGCTTCTGGATCATGGACTGAATAAACAGAAGCCTCTAATTCCCTTCTGGAATTAGCGGCGCGAGCAGATCAATGAGTTCAGCTGCTAAGTGACTCATTATAAGAGCTTCAACGTAATTTTTCGCCGGTGAGGATATCGACGATGCCGTCTTCATCTCCAGAGGGAGGGGTATAGGAATGGTCTGATTTACCACCGCTGGCAAATTCCACCAGATCATCAATTCCCCGGTCTCCTGAAGATGGAGGCGAGTCTGGCTGCCCACCTGCCCCTGCCACCTCAACCGTTTTTTCAATCACCTGCACCAGGTCTCCCTGATCAATAAGCAATGACAGGGCACCCAGGGCCTCAGTGACCTTTTCCAGCTCACTGGCCGTGTCGGGATCAACGCTACTCAGAACGGCCTGGGCCATGGCGACAGCCTGCAGGCAGGCAAAGACATCCTCCATTTTTCTAAGATCCAGAATTTCATTTACTTCTTCATCAGAAGACATCAGCATCCCACCTTGGGTAAAATAACGTGATCATAAAAGTACGAGAATAGTATATAGATTGACCGTCAGACCTGGCAATCTTTTTAGAAAGAGCTTTCAAGGAAGCGGCAGAGTAAAGGCCTTTAAAACATTGTCATTCATCATGGGTACGACCACCAGTTCCCAATCTTCAGGCAAAACCTCAAGATCGGCAGAACCTTGTGCGAGGGTGATGGTTTCGACAATTTTAGCGTCCCGGCTGAGATGGATAAGCCTTCCTTGCATCCAGTCAGTGACCAGAAAACCACGATCTCCAAGCCCCTCAACGCCGTCAAGATTGGCCAGCGGGGAACCGTCACCCACATCCCTTATTTTTTTATTGGCCAGATCGATTGCCAGGAGATGCCCCGGTATCTCCGTCTCCAAACCGCATGTTCTCACCCCCCAACTGCCAACATAGAGCGTGTTTCCTGCGGCAAAAAGGCCGTTTGGCGAGGCAAGGCGCTTATCGCGCAGCCAGACGCTGAGCTGATCACCGGTGAAGATGTAAATAGTATTAGTATACAAATCGGAAACATACACCCGGCCTTGACTATCGATGGTGACATCATTGAGAAACTTAGAACCTTCAGCCGGGTACTTATTCATCAGTCCGGAGGTAAGGTCAATCACGGCCAGGCTGGTAATATCAGCGACATAAAGGGTGTTATCCTTCAGGGCCAAACCCTTGGGGGCATCAAGACCGATCAGCCATTTGTGGTCAAGAACCACACCGTTTAAGGCTACTTTACTCAGGTAGCCATTGCCGTCTCTCTTCATGGCTGGACCATTGATATTGGAGACTATGAGAATCTGGGCGATGGGATCAAAAACCACTGAGTCCGGATTTTCAAAGACGCTCTCTGTTTGCCAAGCGGGCAGGAGGTGCAGGGAGATATCCTCCTCAACATTGATGCCGAAAAAAAACGTGCACGAGGAGAGGAAAAGAACAACCAAAAAGAGGATGATGACGGAACATGTTTTTTTCATGGCTATCACAGTGAAGGTGGACAAAAGAGCAGGCAATGGTTCCTTGACAGGCATAAGTAAACAAAGGTATTGAGATGTTAACTAGTAACCTATGGTAAGCGCAACACATTGATGACAACAGACAAAATCGACCTCAAAAATTTCAACAGGGAGCAACTCCAGCAGTGGATCATCTCCCTCGGTCACTCACCGTTCCGGGCCAGGCAGATCTTCGCCTGGCTCTATCGCCCGGGTATTATAGATTTTGACCAGATGACCGATCTTGCCAAGAAATTCCGCGAGGAATTAAAGGAAATCGCCTTTATCAGCTCCTTGCCCATTGCGATGCGCGAGGTCTCCCGGGACGGCACCATTAAGTATGGCCTACAGCTTCATGATGAGACGATGATCGAAAGCGTCCTCATTCCTGAAGATGATCGCAATACCCTCTGCATTTCATCACAGGTAGGCTGTGCCATGGGTTGCAACTTCTGCCTCACCGGCACCATGGGTTTTAAGCGTAACCTGACGCCGGCCGAGATTGTTGGCCAGATCTGCGCGGTGCAGGCTGATCTGCTGGCCCGGGATGACAAGGGGCGAATCAGTAATCTGGTCTTTATGGGCATGGGTGAGCCCCTGGCCAATTTTGATAACGTGATCACCTCGCTCGAGATCATCATGGACGAGCTGGGCCTGGATTTTTCCAGCCGCCGGATCACGGTTTCTACCTGCGGCCTGGCCCCCAAAATTGTCGAGTTGGGTGAGCGAATCAGCGTCAACCTGGCCATTTCTCTGCACGGTGCCGACGATGAGGTCCGCAGCCAGATCATGCCGGTGAACTCCACCTATCCGATCGCTGAGGTCCTGGAGGCCTGTCGCAACTTCCCCCTGCCCCCACGCAAGCTCATAATGTTTGAGTACATCCTGTTAGCCGGCATCAATGACTCGGATGATGATGCCCGCAAGCTGGCCAAGCTGCTCCGCGGCATTCCCTGCAAAATAAACCTCCTGCCCTGTAACGAGGCCCCGGAGCTGCCCTATAAAAAACCGAGCCGTAACCGGACCTACGCCTTTCAAGAGATCCTGCGTAAAGCGGGCTATACGGTGCTGATCCGCACCAGCCGCGGGGATGATATCTCGGCAGCCTGCGGTCAGCTGGCCAATAAGGCAAAAAAACAATAATTGGGCCATGGACTCTTTCCTCCTCCCTCGTCCACATCCTCTTTTTGATTCGGACCCCATATGAGCCTCCATCATTTCAGCCAGCAATCAACCTTTGGTGTTGATCGCCAAACCCTCTTTGCCTGGCATGAAAGACCTGGCGCCCTTGAGAGGCTGATTCCACCCTGGGATCCGTTGCGGGTCATTCGCAAGGATGGCCACATACAGATAGGGGCCCAGGTCGATCTGCTCATGAAGGCTGGCCCCTTCCCTGTGCCCTGGCGAGCCCGCCATACCGGCTATGAACAAAACAGCTATTTCCGGGACGTTCAGGAACGTGGGCCTTTTCGGAAATTCATTCACACCCATAGCTTCACCGCTGAATCTGCCGGCCACGCCACCCTCAACGACAGTATTGACTTTGAACTGCCCCTGGGCAGAATGGGCGATCTTTTTGCCGGCTTTATCGACAACCAGCTCAACCAGACCTTCAGGTACCGCCACCACCTCCTTGCCGAAGACCTCCTTGCCCATCAGGGGACAACAACGCCCCCCCTTATCTTCCTGATAAGTGGGGCAAGCGGCGTGGTGGGGCGCAGCCTCATCCCCTTTTTAACAAGCGGTGGCCACCGGGTGATTAAACTGGTGCGCCGCCAACCAGTCAACCAAGACGAACTCTTCTGGAATCCTGTGCACGGGGAACTGGATCTTGCGGCCCATAAGCACATTGATGTGGTTATTCATCTGGCCGGTGAGAATATCGGCAGTGGTCGCTGGAGTGCTGAAAAGAAAAAAAGAATAATCGATAGCCGCATCTTCGGAACCAGGTTGCTGGCCGAGAAAATAGCAGCTCGCAGCCAGAAACCACAAGCCTTTCTATCAGCCTCGGCCATCGGCTTTTACGGCCATCGCCCGGATGAGATCCTCACCGAGGAGAGTTGTATGGGGGGAGATTTTATTTCCCAGGTTTGCGCGGCCTGGGAGAATGCGGCAAGCCCGGCGGCAACGGCAGGGATCAGACTGGCCTTACTGCGCATCGGTGTTGCCCTGACACCAAAGGGAGGGGCCTTGCAGACCATGCTGGGCCCGGCCAAATTCGGTATTATTGGCCCCTTGGGCAGCGGCAGGCAATACATGAGCTGGCTCTCCATCAACGACCTGGTCTGGGCCATCCACCATATTGTTTGCACAGAGGAGTTACGTGGGCCCATTAATATCTGCGCCCCAGAGCCGGTCACCAACCGCGCTTTTGTCAAGATCCTGGCCACCAAGATCGGCCGCCCCACCCTGCCCGCCATTCCGGCTGCTCTGCTGCGTCTGCGTTTCGGAGAGATGGCAGATGAGATCCCCCTGGCAAGCTCCAGGGTTATGCCGGAGAAACTCCTTGCCAGCGGCTTTCGTTTCCGCTATCCATCCCTTGACCATGCCCTTAATTATCTCCTTGGAACCATTACCTAAAAGATGCCCATCCACCTCCGCCTCATATTTCTCCTGCTCATGACCTCAGCCCTGGCCTTTGGCTATGCTGGTCTCTTTTTGCCCCAGGATATCCAATTCGATTTCGAGCGTCTCCACATCTTCCTGTTCAATCTCTGTAGCGGCGGCACCATTCTCATCTATTTTACTGAAAATTCTCGAAAACTTAACGGTCCCGGCAAGGCCTTTCTCTTGCTTTCTTTCAGCTATGCCCTTCTCGCCTTTTATGAGGTCTATCTGCCCGCCATGGTGGTGGGGGTACTCTTGGCTGGTTTGGTGGAGGCGGTTCGTGTCCGCCATTTTTCCTGGAATCCAAAGAGTTTTTTGTCGCCGGCCATCTCCGTTCAGGTCAAGTTCCATCATGCAGCCCTGGTCTGTTTGAGCCTGGGTCTGCTGGCCTCCAGCCTGGTTATTGCCAATAACGAATTTTTCATGTGGGTGAAGATCGCCAACCTGGAATTAAACACCTTTTTTCTGGGCTTTTCCTTTCCAGTTTCACTGATCAGTATGGCTGTTATTTTCAACCAGATGAACAGCCTCGGTAAAGAGGGGCAGCCCGAGGCCGTGACTCGTCTGGTTGCAGCCCTTAAAAATAGCTGTTTCTGGACCATCAACCTCGGGGTTATTATCTTCTTTATCTTTATCCTCCTTGATATGCTGGTCTACCAGGTCATAATCGCCTCCATCCTTTTTTGTGCTGTTATGCTCACCTATCTGCTCTATCGCACCCTGGGAACCGAGTTACAGCAAAAATATTTCCTCACCTCCGGCATGCTCTTTCTCGTTGCCACCGCCATCACCGGTATCCTCTATATTGTTCTCGCCTTTTCCCCGTCCTATCATCCTGAAAAGTATAAGTTTCTCCTCAAGATCCACGCCTACTTGTCGTTATATGGTTGGAACCTCAGCGGCCTGGCGGTCCTTGTCCGCCGCCACGAGTTCCCCATCCAGCTCCATTCCGGCAAACTTGTTGCTCTGCACTGGCTGACAGTGCTCATCCTCTGCCCCTTAGGCTATTACAACCAGGTATTTGCCATCGTAGCTGTCCTTTGCTACCTCTTGATCCTTTACTTCTTTCTCTTCCGAAAAGGCATGCAGGACGCCAATCTGTCCGAGCTGCCTCTCTAAACGTTCATTCTATTGTCGGCAGGTCAGACTCTTTGTCCTGATGTTATTGCCCGTGTCTATTGCCGATATTCTCTTGTTGAAATCAAGTTGGACGGTGTTAGTTGATGCCCGGGCCCGGGACAAGACGAATATCATGTTCAGGGTGGCAAGTGTGGGGCGCCGGCCAGATATATTGAACGAATTTTCAACCTTCTCCATCCCTACGACATTAGAGACGAATTGGGTTGGCAGAATAAACATCGTCACCAGGAACGTTCCGGAAAATCGTGTCAATGACAGCGTCGGCCAACGCTCCCCTGGTCATTGAAACTATGTCTGGATCATAAAACGTGCTTCTTCCCTTTTATTTTGTCTTGGATAATTTGAGCTTATAACTGCTGGTAAGTTTTGACAAAATCACCCCTTTCCCCCTTTCTCATTCATACCCCAACACGTGTAAGGAACTATCCAACACAAACTTATTATTGCCTAGCACTCTTTAATCACGATAATGTTAGATAGGGGTTGTTAACGAAGGCAGCGAGCCATTACTTCTTTGCCGCCTGCAATGGCTGCCATGCTGTCTCATTTGCACAGGAGCACACACATGAAAGAGGCTCTCTTTTACACCACAGATGCGGATGGCAAGACTACCTGCGGGCTGTGTAATCATCATTGCCAGATCAAACCAGGCAAGCGTGGTATCTGCGGAGTGCGGGAAAACCAGGATGGCAAGCTTTACAGCCTGGTCTATGGCCGTCTGGTTTCCGGCAACAATGATCCCATTGAAAAAAAACCCCTCTTTCATTTCCTGCCCGGCACCACCTCCTACTCCATTGCCACGGTGGGCTGTAATTTCCATTGCCAACATTGCCAGAACTACCAGATCTCCCAGTATCCCCACCTTACCGGAGGTGAAATAACAGGAGACCCCAAAAGCCCTCAGCACGTCGTCGAGGCGGCCCTTGCTGCTGGCAGCGCCAGTATCAGTTATACCTATGTCGAGCCCACCATCTTCTACGAGTTCGCCTATGATTGTTCTGTCTTGGCCCACGAACGGGGTCTGAAAAACGTCTTTGTCAGTAACGGCTATATGAGTCCGGAAGTCAGCCGTCACCTTGCACCAGTGCTGGATGGCATTAATATCGATATCAAGGCCTTCACAGATGACTTTTATAAAAAAATCTGCAAGGCCCGTCTGCAGCCGGTGCTGGACAATGTCCGCCTCATGCATGAGCTGGGGGTATGGGTTGAGGTCACCACCCTGCTTATTCCCGGCCTCAATGATTCCAGTGAAGAACTCCGGCAACTGGCGCGCTTCATCAAGGATATTGATCCCACCATCCCCTGGCATGTCACAGCCTTCTACCCAACTTATAAACTGAAGGATCGGCCTCCCACCCCGGTACAAAGCCTGCGCAGGGCTCGGGATATCGGTCTGAAAGAGGGTCTCCGTTTTGTCTATGAGGGAAATATCCCCGGCGAAGGGGGCGAAAACACCTATTGTCCCAATTGCCGGGCTGAGATTATCAGCCGTTATGGCATGAGCACCAGGGCCGTTAAGATGACGGAGGGGAGGTGCGTAAGCTGCCAGGAGGTCATTCCGGGCGTCTGGTAGTCCTCCCTTCCTCGCCTTTGCATTATCCCCTTCCCCCTTGATGTCTGCCGGCCAAGGTGTCAAGAAGACGTCTTTCTCGATGGGTCCCTGCCCCCTGTATTGACGAGGCGCTCTCACAAGACTACAATGGTGCCTCGATCACTATGGGCCTGTAAGAAATAAGCGCCACAATCTTACTTGTTTTCTAGACAGTCCCGAGAGGAGGTTCTTGTGCCTATAAAAATTCTTGGTGTCTCCGGATCACCAATAAAAAACAGTAATACTGATCGCGCCCTGCAGATTGCCCTTGAGGCAACGGGCCATCAAACAGAGTTTATCAAATTAAGCGACTATACAGTGGGGCCTTGTGATGCCTGCCTCGGCTGTATTGAAACCAACAAATGCGTAATCAAGGATGACGGTATCATGCTGGCGGAAAAGGTCTATAAGGCCAACGCCCTGATCATTGCCGGCTGGACTCCTTACTCATCGATCGACAGCCGCACCAAGACCTTTATGGAACGGCTATACCCCTTACGCCACCGCCATGGCCTCATGGCGGGCAAACCCGGGGCGGCCATCATCACTTCGGCAATTCCTCCTGGTCAGGAAGGCATGCCCCCAGCCGGAGAACTTGGCATCGGTGCCATTCAAAACTATATGATGGAAGAAGGAATGATCTTCATCGGTGGCGTCAACGTTCGCGGCAATGTTCCCTGTGTCAAATGCGGTGATGACGGGCAATGTTCGGTTTCCGGCCTGAAGATGATCTTTGGCAGGGATGCCAGAATCGACAAGATAGGCATTAAGAGCTTGGAAGACTTTCCGGAAACCATTGCTGCCCTGCAAAAACTGGGTAAGGACATTGGAGCTGCTGTCTATGGCTAAAGGATCAGATGAGTCCGTGGCGAACAATGACCTGGTTGATGCTGCCGCTATCTCCTGGGCCTCTGCCCCCACGTTTATCGACGTTCGCTCCCCATCCGAATTTGAGGCCGGCCATATACCGGGTGCCTATAACGTTCCCCTGTTTAGCGATGTGGAAAGGGCTATTGTGGGTACCTTATATAAACAGGTAAGCCAACAGGCCGCCCTTGAGAAGGGGTTAAAGTTTGTGGGGCCTAAACTGGCAACCCTGGTCAAAGAGATCAGAGAACAGGGCGGCCCTGCCCCTCTGATTTATTGTTGGCGGGGCGGCATGCGCAGTGAAAGCGTCTGTGGCCTTATGAAAATAAGCGGCATTAAATGCCGACGTCTGGCCGGTGGTTATAAGGCGTATCGCAGTCATATCCGCCAGGCATTTTCTCGTCCTCTCCGTTTGATCCTGCTCGGCGGCTATACCGGCAGTGGCAAAACAGAGTACCTCCACAGGTTGGCCCAGGAGAATCTGCAGATTATCGATCTGGAAGGACTGGCAAATCATAAGGGATCGGCCTATGGTCACCTCAACGAAGAACCACAACCCACCAATGAGCAGTTTGAAAACAATCTCTTTCTTGCCTTTCAGCGCCTCGACCTCAGCCAGCCTATCATAGTCGAAAATGAAAGCCGGGTTATCGGCAAGGTCCATTTGCCAGAACCTTTTTTCACCCAGATGCGCTCAGCACCTTTACTTGCCCTGGAGGTCCCCAAGGAGAGCCGTATTTCCAGACTTATTGTTGATTATGCCGCTACTCCCAAGGCAGACCTGATTGAGGCAACCAAACGAATCGCCAAGAAGCTGGGCCATGAAAAGGTAGCAATGGTTGAGGAGCATATCCAGAGTGGTCATTTTGACAAGGCCTGCTCAATACTGCTCAACTATTATGACATCTTTTACGACCGTGGTGTATTCAAACGCCCCGAGGAGCTCAGCCATCCCTTGCCATTGAGCGGCAATGACATGGAGGCAGACATTGCTCTCATTAAGGCGAAAATAAGGTCTTTACAGCCTTTTTGGGGCAAGGAGCCACCAGCAAATGTCTGATCCCCAGAAGACTTCTGGGGCTATCCGTAATCAGCTTAAAGCCATGATCAGGGAAAGGGCCTACAAGAACAACAGCCAGTTCAAGACCCCGGCTAAAATCGTTAACAGCTATTTTGATTTTCTGGAAATATCCCTCAAGCACCAGGGTGTAGAGTTGGCCGGAGAACTTGTTTACCAGGAAATCAAAGACCTCGACATCCAGGCGGTGGGCGGTCCCAACCACGGTATAGCCTCAATTATATGTCGAGCTGCCTTTCTCAAGAAAATCGGCGTTTTTTACGTGCGCGAGACCATGAAAAAAGAGGGGAATCTTCATGATCCAAGGTGGATAGAGTCACGGATCAGACCCGATGACCGGGTAGCCATCATTGCCGATGTGGTATCATCGGGAAGTCAGATCATCCGAGCCGTTAACGAGGTCATGCAACTTGGTGGCAATACCATGAAAATGGTCGTCATTATCGATACTGAAGAGGGTAATGGCATTGCCAACATCAAGCGCCACCTGGAAACCAATATGCTGGAAATTCCCCTAGAAGTTCTTTTCAAAAGAAAAGAACTTCTAGGGAATCCCTAAGTCACAAGGGCCAGTGCCTGCCCTCTCAGCCCGCCCCTTCATTATCAATCCATGGGAATTTGCGAAAATCCCTTATTCTGATAGATAATCATCGCCACATAGCCGTTGTCCACCACCTCAACTTCAGGCAGAAAATCGCTGGTTTCAATGCCAGTCAAACCCGCCGCAATTCCACATTGCTCCATACGGATCCCTCTGGCATGAAAGGTTTTCACCCACTGGTGAATTTTTTCTTTAAAGACATGATCAGCCGCTTCCACATAGCCCTTATCCTTGGTAACAAAATAGCTGGCCCTGCCCCGGAAACCGATAATGAACTGAGGCCGCGAACCTTGCTGTAAAAGCTGGTCATAGGTCGTGTTTATAAGCCTGAGGCGAGTCTCCAGTTTTATAGCAACACCGACATTAACATCAAAATAAACCTTCAGTGGCGATATCCCTGGAGGTTCTGGAGTGAGAAGCTGTTGCTGGCCGGCAAAACCAGGAGATGATGGTAAAAGTAACAGAACCATTAAAAGAATGATGCGGACAGGAAACATACTGCCACCTCCATAAGGGATCAAAAATGGAATTAAATAGATAAAAATTAACCCATGGCACAAGCGGGCCTGGGTCAGCAGCCGAGTTCCGGCATCACCTCAATCTTTAAGGCCTTGAACAGATTATCTTCGATCACATACCAAACCTTCACTTTCTGCTTTGCTTTAATTTCTTCCGCCAGCATGACACCCTTTAAGGTGGTTTGGTCAGTAAGGACAACAAGTTGTCTTTTGCTCTGGTCTGTCTTAATCACCATGGTGTGATCTGTGAGGGATAGACTTTTTACCTCACCGACAAGGGGAGCATACTCAAACTCCTCCTCTGCCACCGCGATTTTGGCTGATAAAAACAAGAAAGAAATGGTCATTACGACAATTGAAGACAGAATGAAAGTCTCCAAAGAATTCTTTGTATTGATAATATTCATAACGATCCTCCCTAGCCTCACTGAATATGAATTAAAGATTATTCTATTCAGAGAAACTAAGGACATAAGACCAATAGTCAATGCAGTAATAGTTATTATTTACTCTTGAAAGGGAGATAAAGAAAACAGATTGACTGGATTTGTGAAAATAAGGCATGGCTGAGACAAAAAAAAACCTGATCGGCTTTCTGCCGATCAGGTTTTTTTAAGAATATACGGAATAATTTAACTGAGTGCTGTAGCCAGACTCTTTTCGAGTTTAGACTCGACAGTCTCCGTGATCACCTTACCATCCAGGACATTGTCCTTGCGTAGAGATCGGGTTGTGGTCCCGAAGGCGGTCCTGACCTTCAGGCTGGACAATGCCTCCAGGGCTTTTTCGAGGCGGGCCTTGATTTCATCAGGGGCAATACCTTCACTCTGGCCCAAGGGACCAAGCTCACGTACCTGGGCTGTAAAATCGGTAATCAGCTTGACGAAACGCGGCGCTTCAGCAGCGGAAGCCCATTGCAGATTATAACGACGCTCATCAACACCGATATCGCGAAGTACCTTGTGAACGAGAGCATTAACACCCATTGCATCATAATTACCAAACTGGTAATGACATTCGCCGAGTTGTCAGCCACCGGTGAAGATGCCGGCAGCACCTTCTACAAAACCGCGCAAAATAAAGGCAGGGTCAATACGGCCAGTACACATGACACGGATGGTCCGCAGATTAGGCGGGTATTGATAACGTGCTACACCAGCACCATCCGCTGCGGCATAACAGCACCAGTTACAAAGAAACCCTAATATTTTGGGATTAGAATCACTCATTATTTATCCTCTCTAATGGCGCCAAAGGCGGCGATCTGGGCAAAAATCTGATCCTGGGTGAAGCCACCCATATCAATGGCAAAGGTGGGGCAGCGTGAGGCACAGATACCGCAGGCCTTACAGGAGGCCGGAAGAGTCTCAGCCTTGCGCTTCTTATCGACCTTCACCATCCTAATGGCCTTAAAAGGACACAGGGCTTCACAGATACCGCAACCGATACAGGTATCCTTGTCAATTATAGACACGATGGGAGCAACCGTTACTGATCCCTTGGTGAGCGGCATAGCAGCCTTACCAGCGGCAGCTTGGGCCTGGACAATGGTCTCATCAATGGGCTTAGGCGAGTGAGCCAGACCACAGACATAAACACCGTCCACGGAAAGCTCAACCGGCCGCAACTTGACATGGGCCTCAAGGTAAAACTCATCAGCGGTAACCGGAGCCTTGAGAAGCTTGGAAAGCTCTTCGGTACCATCGGGAACGATTCCAACACTGAGGGCGATCATATCAGGATTCATAGTCACCTTATCCTGGAGGATCGGATCAAAGAAGGAAACCACCACAGAACTCCCCTTCTTCTCAACCTTGGGCTTGTTCTCAACCTCATAGGGGATAAAGATGACACCCTTCTGGCGTGCCTCTCGATAGGCATCTTCAGCATAGCCGTAGGTACGCATATCACGATAGAGAACAATAACCTGAGACTTAGGGTTTATCTCTTTGATTTTAAGTGCATTCTTGACAGCCTGGTTACAGCATACCTTAGAGCAATAACCAAGATCATCACCACGGCTGCCAGCACATTGAATCATAACCACAGAACCAGGCGCCCTCCCCTTGCCCTTGCC
>JBFFNX010000016.1:0-24497 GCA_041562995.1 Desulfurivibrionaceae bacterium | reverse complement strand
TTTTTTTTGGGGTTCCACGGAAGGGCCAGGTTGTTCTGCGTCGAAGCTGACCGCTCCGGGCACCAGTTTCTGGTGAGGCGAATGGTCGCAGGGTTTTTCGGGGAGTGGTTTGGGGGCATAGGGATACCCCCGAACGGCTTGGGCTGGCGGGATTTCTTGGACGTTCTCAGGGGGCTTTTTGTTTTCGGCACGACTATTGCTCATAAAATTAGATGAGACCTTCTTGGTGGATCTGTGGAGTGAATATGAAGAAGGTGTTGTGTGTTGCCCTTTTTGGTGTGTTATAATGTGAATGAGGGTGAGGGTTTTGTCCCTGGGGCTGAACAAAGGGGACAGGGCAAGGGCAGTCGAAGCCGCCACGCTGAAATCGGTTGCCGCTGGGAAACGAGAGACCTTCTTTTGAGAGAGGAGAGGGTCCCCCAAGTGCGAAGGAAAACAGATTTTGGGAGGATGAATATTATGGGAAGATATTTTGATAAAAAAATGATGCTGGCATCGGTGTTAGGTGTCTCGCTGGTGGGTCTGGTGGTTCCAACGGCGATGGCCAGGATGGGCGAAAACCAGCCCTGTGCTAACTGCCATACCATGCATAATAGTCAGGATGGGGGGACGATGGCTTTCGATATTGATGGGGTTGCAACCGAGATCCCAAACCAGGCCTTGCTTATCAAGGCGGGGTGTGTGGCCTGTCATACAGGAACGAACACTGGTAGCAATGGCATTCCCTATGTTTTTGATACTGCTAAAGCTAAAGACTTAGCCGGCGGTAATTTTGCTTGGGTTAATGACGATGAAGCACATGGTCATAATGTTGCTGAGATTAACGTAGCTGATTTAATATTGGGTAATACGCCGCCTGGTGGTGCTGGTGCCCTTCCTGGTGGTGTTAGTGCCCTTACTGCGCAACTTCGCTGTGCGGGGACAAATGGCTGCCATGGGGATACGACCGAGCCAACTCAATTTGGCGCAGTGAGCGGCGGTCACCACGGTAAGGCTAAGACATTGACTTATACTGGCGAAATGGATGGCAGTGACCTGGCTAATAGTTACCGGATGCTGCTGGGCGTCAAAGGTATTGAAGATTCACTTTGGGAAATGAACGCAACTGCCAGTGTTCATAATCAATACTACGGAATAGATCGTGATACCGAGGATGCTGCCGATAGTACTACGGGAACCATAAGCGGTCTCTGTGCTAAATGTCATAGTACTTTTCATAAAGATCCTGCCGGTGTCGATGGCACTTTCACTGAGAATATGGGGAGCCCCTGGATCCGGCATCCCACGGATTACGACATGTGGAACGTGAAGGATAAGGAGTATGGTAGTTACGGTGGTACTGGTAATCCCTATCTGCCAGGTGTTCCCCTTGCCAGTAATTTGACCAATGGTGTCCTTAGCACAGTCTTGCAGTCTTCTGGTGATGCCATTGTGACCTGTGTCTCCTGCCATCGAGTCCATGGCTCACAATTTACTGATATGTTGCGGTGGGATTATGATGCGGATACTACGGCGATGCTAGCACATGCTGGCGACAACTCGACTGGTTGTTTTGCCTGCCACACCACCAAGGATGACGTATAATCGACAGACGTGTTAACGTCCTTTGCCAAGATGAACACCGCAACGGCTCAGAGTCAATGGGCCGATGCGGTGTTTTAATGTATGCTGTTTATTTTCTGTAGGAGCGAGCTTCGCTCGTGAACAAAGTTCAAGTGTCGCGAGTGAAGCTCGCTCCTACGGTTTTTTTACATTTCGGGATTCAGCAAGGGCACGAAAAACGAATACCTTCGTGCCCTTGCTGAACATCGAGGTTTTCAAGTTACTTGTCATGGGTATGCATGCCCATGGCGGCCGGATAAATGGGGGAAATATGTTGGGAGGAGAGACGTTGAAAGGAGTGAAACAAATCACAGGGCAGATCGGTATACTGCCAGCTCTTGTAGTGTCCTTTTTCGTGCTGATGGGCGGTTTTTTGCCCCTCACTGCCAGCCTGGCAGCTGCCGCTGATGGCATCACCGTGGTTTCTCCCCCAGACAATGTCTGGGTCACGGAAAAAACTCTCTTTCTGGCCGGTATTGTCAGGGGTGCCAATATTAGTCAACTCGACATCACGGGCGTCAAGAATAATGCCCCTAAAAACAAGATCAAGGTTGAAAATAAGGCCTTTGGCGTGATGATTACCCTTGGCTCTGGCAATAATGCAATTAAACTTTCGGCTGGTAATCTCAAGAAAACAGTCAATGTCTATTACCTGGACCCTGGTGCTCTGAAAAAAGGGAAAGCCGCCCCCAAGGGTCTCAAACGCTTTTACGTGCACGGCAATCCTTCTGAACTCAACTGCAAGGAATGTCATAAGTTGCGGCGTGGCGAGTATAATTTCAAGCGCATTGTGCCGGCCAGATCGACCTGCACCACAGGTTGCCATACTGACATGGGCAAGAGCGCCCATGTCCATGGTCCGGTGGGGGCGGGGGTTTGCATTTCCTGTCATAATCCCCATGGATCCTATAATGAAATGTCCATGGCCCGTAAGGGGCAGGATTTGTGTGTGGTCTGTCACCAGGCCAAGATAGAGGAATTCAAAGGCGACGTGATCCATGCTCCGGTCAAAGAGGGGTGTATTTCTTGCCATAATCCCCATGAGTCTGCCATGCGTTTTCAGCTGCGCGGCAATGGCGCCAGTGTCAGCAGTCTCTGTTTTAACTGCCATGAGTCCAAGATCTTTACCAAGAGCCACCGGCACGGGCCAGTTGGCTCCGGAGACTGTATTGCCTGCCATACCCCCCATGCCGGTAAGTATAAAAGCCTGCTGATCGCCTCACCGGAAAAGGGCGAGGTCTGTTTTCAGTGTCATAAGGACCGCCAGCAGGAATTCACCATGAAGTACGTTCATGACCCGGTGAAGGTGGATTGTAATAAATGTCATGATCCACACAGCTCCGAGAACCGCTTTCAGCTCCATAAAGAGGGCGGCAAGCTTTGTGCCGACTGCCATGAAAAGAAGAGTCCCAAGCTCTATGATGCCATCAATAACTCTAAATATAAGCATAAGCCTGTTGCTGAAGGCCATTGTACCGACTGTCATCGGGCCCATTCTTCAGATGTGAAATCCCTGCTGAAGAAAACCACCGAGGAGCTCTGTTTCACCTGCCATGATGAGCTGGCCGATGAAGTAGCAGGCAGTGATTTCCGCCATGGCCCTGTTCAGACCGGGGACTGTATGGCCTGTCATGATGTCCATGGCTCAAATAACACCCGCATACTTTCCAAGTATTTCCCTGAGGAATTTTACAAGGAGTATCGGCCAGAGAATTATGAGCTTTGTTTTGGTTGTCACAATAAGGATATCGCCAAGAAGAAATTCACCAAGACCCTTACCAACTTCAGGGATGGTGAATACAACCTCCATTACTTTCATGTCAACATGAAGAAGGGGCGGAACTGCATCGCCTGCCATGATCCCCATGTCAGTACCCAGGCGAAACATATCCGGACCGAAGTCCCCTTTGGCGCCTGGTCTTATCCCATTTCAATTACCAAGACCAAGAACGGTGCCACCTGTGTTGTGGGCTGCCATGCCCCGAAAACCTATGACCGGAACAAACCCCAGTTTAAACCGAGCAGGTAGCCAGGCAAGGGGGCTGATTTCTTCGCTAAGAGAATGAGGCCGGTGTAATAAAAGTGACAGAAGGAAATAACCGGGAGATGAGACAAGGCAAAAAATCTCACCTTATTCTTCTTCTGTCATTTCTTTTTGTGGCGATGGTCATGCCTCAAACCGCACGGGGGAGTCAGGATATTTCGGCCCATTGGTCTCATACTGATGGCAAGGATGAGGTTGCTACTGATGAGTATTTTCTGACCTATACCCTGAATCTGAAACAGGAGGTCACCGAGACCATGTCTTTGCAGGAGTCAATCCGATACAGCAGTGGTTGGCGAGAAGATTCTGATACCCAAAGCATTGATCCCAGTCTGCGCTTCGGCATTAGCAATGACCTGTTTCTCTTTGAACTTTTTGGGGCTGCCAGCCAGCAGCGTAACACCCTTGCCGCCGACCAAAAGAGGGCGAGCTGGGAGGCGGTGTGGGCCAGTTCCTGGGAAAAGCGTTTCTGGCCGAACCTGCGGACTACATATGGTGAAGATTGGCAGGAGGATGATAATTCTCCAAAAATAACCGACAGTACAAATAAAACGGAGAGCGTGGCCCTGGATTGGGACCTGGAGCTCTTTAAGGCCTATTATAATTACAACCGCACTCAATTTGATAATCTGGCCACGGACAGGCAAAGCGATACGACCAGTAATTTCGCCCGTCTGGAAGCGGATCACAGCTTCTGGCAAAACCGCCTGAACTTTGGTTTTGCCCATCAGTATTCAGAAACCCGCAGCATCTCCACCACTGCCTTGGGCACCTCAACCTCTGCCTTGATTCGCCAGAGCCTGTCCCAGGTTCTCCATGGCCTTGATTCCACCCCTCTCATCACCACAGTTGGTGAACTTACAGCTGTGGCAGCCCTCTATGATGGAGATTTAACCACAGCCTCGTCCGTCTCCACCAACGGTATTGATGTGCCACCCCATAATATTGCCATCAAAACGGATTTTAAGATCATTAACGAGATCTATCTCTATACCACCATCGATCGCTCCGCCGTGTCGGCAGGTTTCAGCTTTGCCCTTTATACCAGCGACAATGGTACGAACTGGCAGCTCAATACGTCATCACAGTCTTTCAGCTATAATGGCGCGGAAAGGCGTTTTGAATTCCCCATTTCTTCGTTGAACAATCTCTGGTTGAAACTGGTGATTACCACAAGCCCCCTGACCACAGTCGATTTTTCGGAAATTGAGGTCTATCGTTTGGTTACCGGCACTGACGAGGTAACGCTCACCTCCACTTCAACGAGTTCGATTACCGATCTTAACCTCGGGGCGCGGCTTACCGACTCTCTTTCGTTGACCTATAGCCTTTCTTTTGAGAATGGCGAATATGGCTCAGGGGTTGAGTATGACCGTTCCAATCAGGCTGGCCATTTGAAATGGCAGGCCATGGCGGCGTTGACCACCACAGTGGGGATGAATGAAGCAAAATCCCAGAACGGTGATGCTGATGAATCCACCAGCCGTTCCTATACTCTGAATATGGACGCCATTCCTTTGGAGACGGTTGATGTCAATATGGGGTTGACCAGATCGGAGGAGTATGAGGGTGCCGAGCGCCAGTCTGTTAATCATAACGTCGGCCTTTTTACCACCGCAGCCCTTTATCCTGATCTGGACAGCAGTCTTGATCTTAATTACGGCCGCAGCAAACAGGATGATAGCGGTCTGACCACCAGAAACTACCATGGCACCCTTACCCTGACTGCCCGGCTTGTTCCACGGCTTACTGCTGATCTGACCACGGATTATCAGCATACCCTGGGTGATGCCGGCAGCGAGACCACCGGGGCTGATCTCAGTCTCAACTGGCGGGCAAGCAACATGCTGTCGCTACATGTCTCCGGCAATAAGGAGTGGCGTGGTAGTGATAACCATAGTGAAGGGGCAAGTCTGTCTTGTTCCCTGGCCCCCACCGATACCACCCAGTTTTCCATGAACTATATTTACGCAAAATCCACCGAACGTATTAACAAATACTCCCTTTTTGGCAGTTGGTCCCTTGGCCCCCATTTTACCCTGCAGGGTAACGGGAGTTATGCAGAGAGTGAGGGGGAAGAGGAGTGGCAGGTTCAGTCACAACTGGTGGCCAGATTTTCTGTGCTATAGGATGGTGTGATATTATGATGATGAGGTGCATATAATGATGAAAAGGATATTTTTAATATTACTCCTTCTGGCTATTGGCATGGCCGGTTGTGCAGGGAAAGGGAGTCTTGAGAGTTTCAGCAGGGAAAACATTGATATTGGTTTTGTCAGAACCATTGCCGTGCTTCCCCTGGAAAACAATAGCAAGGATGAATATGCCCCGGAGCGGGTTCGCAATATCGCCATGACCCGGGTTCTCGGCCGTGGCCTTTTTGACGTGGTTGACAAGGGGGTGGTGGATAGCCTTCTCCACGAGGAGGCCATTGATCCCGGCAAACCCATGGATCGCCAAGCCTTGCGCCGCATAGGTCAGCGCCTCAATATTCAGGCTGTCATGCTTGGCACCATCGACCTTGCCAATGAGGGCCGGAAGGGGGCGGTGGTTTATCCGGAGTTGTCAATCACCCTGCGCCTGCTGGAGGTGGAGAGCGGCTTGGTGATTTGGCAGGCCAGCGGTCATGGCAGTGGCGATTCCGCCTGGCGTCGTCTCTTTGGTCTGGCTGCGGTGGGTTCGTATGATATCACCCTGACCCTTGTTGATGATTTGCTGAGCACTATACCACATTGAGGTCTTTATAAGGGCAATGCCTTATCGTAAAACCTTCATACTGCTTCTCTTCATGGCAGCCTGCCTCCTCCCTCATCTCGGGTTCAGCCAGGGCGGCAGGATTGCCGTTCTGCCCATGGAAGATCTGAGCCGGGGCGGGAATGGACTGAACCTTGCCATTACCCGTCAGGTTAGGGATGGTATGGCGGCCAAGGGGTTTACCATGGCGGCTCAGGATGAGGTTATTACCTTTATGGTCAAAAACCGGGTGCGCTGGTTGGGCCATCTTGCTTCACAAGATGTCCGCCGCCTGTATGACGAGTTGGACGTTGATTATCTCCTTCTTGGTTCCGTTAATCAACGCCGTGACAAGAAGCCCTTTGCCTTTGGTCTGACCTTGCAATTGATCCGGACTGAAGACGCGCAGATAATCTGGGCCCAAAGTGCGGAGCTCTCCGGCGCCGATGAAATTAGCCTGTTGGGTTTGTCTGAGCCACGGGACATGGCAGAGATGGAGGAGATGGTGGTGGGCCGGGCGCTGGCCACAATCCCCGAGGATCTGCACCATGGCCGTCCCCTTGCTCTTCGTGACAGCATTGAGTCTGTTTTTCTGGGACCGGAGATTGTCAAACCAGGGGATATGGTTCAATGTCGCATCCATTTAGGGGCGTCACCGGCCAGTTTATATAATACCACGGTATCAATTTTAGTTGATGAGAGAAGAGTTGAGGCCAGCTATCTGGGAGATGAAAACAGTTTTGTGGCTTCCTGGCCTGCAGCCCCCCCAAATAAGCGCTATCCCGTATCGGTCGCCATTTCCCGACCCGGCCCGAGAGATCAGAAAATGCTGGTTGGCAGTTATCTTGTCGATAACCAGGTGCCGGCACTGGCCCTCCAGCTCAAGGGCCAGGAGCTTAATGGTATTGTGGTTCTCCAGAAAAATGTCGCCATCATGGCGGTCATGGAAAACCCGGAGCCCATCAGACGCTGGGTGATGACCGTGCGTGACAAGGATGGTGTGGCGATCATGGCTGATGATGGCCAGAATGACTTGCCTGACCGGTTTTCATGGTGGGGCCAGGCAAAAAACGGCGGCTTGGTTGCCGATGGCTTTTATACCATTGACCTCACGGTCTGGGACAGGGCAGGAAACAGGGCCTTTGCCGAAGAAGCTATTCGGGTGATCCGCCGGGAGCCCAAAATGGAACTGGCCATGAAAGAGCAGGATAACAGTCTGGCCTTGAACCTTGAGTATGATGGTGAAATACCCCTTGCTTATTGGCGGCTTGAGATCCAGAACCAGGATGGCGATATTCTCTCGGAAAGCAGTGGCTCTGAGGTAAGCAGTAGCCTCATGCTGCCCCTCGCCAAGGTTGCCGGCCAGAACATAAGCTACCGCCTCTATGCCCAGGATATGCTTGGCAATCGGCTGCGCCGTAATGTTGCGGCCCTGGTGCCTGTGGAGGAGGAAAAAACAGAGGGTGATGCTGATTTTCTGGCGGAGATCGAGGGGAAAAAAATGGCTTTGAGGGAGATATGGGTCGAAGATTTTTGATCTTGATGGGCATGGCAGTAGCGGCCCTGGTTTTGCTGAACGGTTGCGCCGGCTCACGCCCTCATCTTCAGGAGTTTAAGATTGAACAACATGTTCAGGTCTGTAGTGTTGGTGTTTTGCCCCTTATCAACCGGAGTGGTTATGGTCAGGGTGACACGATCATCTACCGGGTGATTCTTGCCGAATTGGTTAATCATCGCTCCTGGCGTCTTGCCCTTGAGGGTGATGTCCGCAGGATTTACCGGGAATTACGGCTCAGGCCCTGGATCCAACCCAGCCCGGAACAGATGCAGATTATCGCTTCACGTCTGGGGGTTGATGTCCTGGTGGGCGGCGAAATTTTAGAGATGAAAGAGCAGGTGGAAGGAGATCGGGTTAATCCTCTCCTGAAACTCCAACTCCAGGTCTATAATGGTAAGGACGGCACCTTGTTGTGGTCAACATACCACGGCAGAGAGGGTAGCGATTATCGAAAATTAATGCATTTTGGCTTAAGCAACACCGTGAGCCAGCTTGGTAAAAAGATGATGAAGGAAATTCTGAGATTATGGGAAGAAGAAGAATTGTTGGCATGTGCCGACTGACATGGTTGGTTGTTTGCACATTGGTTTTTGTTGGCATAAGCAGCCATGATGCCAATGCCTGGTTATGGACTGATTCCTCGCTGGTGACGATCAACCACGAGAAGTTTTCGGATCAGGATTTCCGTGATTGGTGGCAGAACTGGCAGGAAGAAAACATGCCTCTCCCCGAGTCTCCCGATGAATTTATTAATTGGCAGCTCATGGCCCAGGAGGGCGCCCGGATGCAGCTTGCCAGTGAACCTGGCTACCAGCGGAAGGTGGAGACCTTTCTCAAGGTCCGCGCCCTGATGATTCTCAAAAATGAGGAGATCGACGCCAAGGCCAAGCCCTCTCGCAACGAGATGTGGGCCCTGTATGAAAAGGAGTATTGCCCGCGCTGGCAGATCGCTGTTTTTTTCTTTGAAAGCGAGGCCCAGGCCGCTGAAAAAGGCAAGGCCCTGGCCGAGGGTCTGACCACTAAGGATGATTTGCAGGCCTTGACCGGCAAGGAAGGCGGTCCCCTCTTCGCTGAAACGAAATGGCTCCGCTTTCCCCAGATTAAAGAAGAGTGGCTCGCCTCACTAAGGGGTAAAAAGCCAGGATACATAACGGCCCCGCAGGCCATGGGCAAGCATTTTATCATCCTTCATTTTGTGGAGGAAAAAGGCCCGGAAGAAGAGGACTTTGCCAAGGTCAAGGCAACCATTCAGTCAAAGGTGAGAGATCAGCTCAGCGCCGCTCTTACCTTTAAGCTGGTTCAGGACCTGAAGAAGAAATATCAGGTGACTGTTGATGATGCGTTCCTCGCCACCATCGGCGATACACCTCTTGATCTGGAAAGCTCAGAGAGGGCCGTGATCACGACGACCCAGAGCGATATTAGTGCCGGTGCCTTGCAGGCCATGATGGCAAAAGAACGTCAGTTCAGAAAGCAGTATAATTTCAGGCCCGAAGATGCGGAAAGTCTGAAAGAAAGGGTGGTGGCAAATATGTTGGCCCAGACCCTGATTTCCTGGGAGGCCATCAACCGCCATTATGAAGAAAAGGAACCCTTTGCTGCGGTGTATCAGTTTTACCGCAAACATCGGCTCACCAAGGAAATTGAAAAACGTTTCATTCGGCCTCAAGCAATACTGGACGAGGCTGAGGCTAAGGCCTACTATGAGGAGAATCAACAAAAGTTTTCCTATCCTGAAATGATCAGCTTCGCCTTGGCTGAAGGGGAAGAGGAGTTGATTAAACGCATGCGTCAGGATGTGACCAGGGGGGCAGATTTTTTTGAGGTTGCCGGCAAGCATTTTCCTGGCGGCCCGCCTGTCCAGCAGATACCTGTCAGTCATCTTGATGCGGATCTGAAAGAGCCGCTGCTCGCCCTCAAGAAAGGCGAGGTAAGTATGCCCTTTCCCAAGGGCAATAATTTTGCGATGGCCAAGATCGTCAATCGGCGGCCAGCTATGCCTGTACCTTTTTTGCAGGTAAAAGCTGAGATCGACAAGAAACTCAGTGAAGAAAAGTTTGCAGCAAGCCGCCAGGAATTTCTCGACCTGCTTAAGAAGAAATCCTCAATAAAAGTAAATAGCAAGACCTGGAGTAAGCTACGCAAGGAGCTTGAACAACAATATGAAGCTAAGGGAAATAAGTAAGTTTATTGTCCTGGTTGTCCTGGTCGGCGGTCTGGTTTCCTGTGTTAAGGAGCAGTCCCAGCAGGCTGTGCGCAAGGGCTGCCAGGATTGCCATGCCGATATGGCGGCTGCTTTTCAGCTGGGCAAGGTCCATAAACCGGTGGCGGATAATGCCTGCGGGGCCTGTCATCTGCCCCATGGAATCATCGGCGGTATTTTTCTGCGTCAGGAATCGCCAGGTCTCTGCTTTCGCTGCCACCGGCAATTGGCCTCGGCCGCCGGTGATGTCTCCGTGCATCAGCCCGTGCAACAGGGGCAGTGCGGAAAATGCCATGCCAGTCATAATGCGCCCCAGGATCATTTACTGCAAAAGTCGGTGAATGAGTCCTGCTATGGGTGTCACGAAAGGCAGAATTTCGAGCGCCAAAATGTCCACCCGCCCCTTCAGGATGGCTGTACCTCCTGTCATAATCCCCATCATGCCGGGCAACCGAAGTTATTGGTCAAGGAGGCGGATGTGCTTTGTCTCAGCTGTCATGACAGTAAGAGGGCGGCCTTTAAAACGGCCCATTTCGACCATGCAGTCGACAGCGCCTGTGTAAGTTGCCACACCCCCCATAGTTCTGAAGGGCCGGGCTTGCTTAAGGCTGAGGTTCATGGCCCCATGGCCAGTGGTAAATGCACCTCCTGTCATGCTGCCGGTGAGGGTGGGGGCCTGCTGCCAATCGCTAAAGCCGATGCTCTGTGTGTCGCCTGTCATCAGCCTGTTTATGATACGTCAGACGGCGTTCATAAACCTGTTATGGATGGTAATTGCAGTAAGTGCCATGATGCCCATGCCAGTGATGACAAATATTTACTGGTCACCAGCCCCGACCGCCTCTGTCTGGAGTGCCATACGGATGAGCATGGGGCCAAGATGCGCAGCCAACATGAACCCTATAAAAAGGGGAACTGCCTCGACTGCCATGCCGGTCACGGCAAGACGGCCAATAAAGGGTTAATTGCTGAACCCGCAGCCCTTTGCGCCAAATGTCATGACCCAGACCAATATGGCATGGGTGCCTTTGGTCATGCTCCGGCCGCCACAGGAGATTGCCTGACCTGCCATGTGCCCCATACCTCTATGGAAAAAAGGCTCCTTGTCAAAAAGGATGGTGATGTCTGCATTACATGCCATAAGGAGGTGGGAGAAGAACTTGGCAAGTTCAGTCTGCATATGCCTTTTGCCGCCGGTGACTGCAGCCGTTGCCATAGTCCCCATCAGGGTGTTGACAAGAATCGCTTAAAGGAGCCCGTCGGCAGAGGCGAACTCTGTCTGAGCTGTCACAAAAACTCTGGCAAGGAGCAGGCCAAGGAGCATGGTCATCCACCCTTTGTCGAGGGTAAGTGCCAGACCTGTCATGTCCCCCATGCCAGCGATAACTCTTTTGTTCTGCGCCAGCCGGAAGGAGAGATTTGTCTCTCCTGTCATCAGGGTGTTGCCCAGGTGGTTAAGACGGCTAAATTTGTGCACTCGCCGGCGGCGGCGATGAACTGCGGCGTCTGTCATGTCGCCCATGGTTCCGCTGAAAAGCAACTTCTGATGAAAAAGAAACCAGAGCTCTGTTTGAGCTGTCATCAGGATGTCCAGAAAAATTGGCAGGAAGGGGTGGCCCATGCCCCTGCTCGCCAGGATTGTGGCCTTTGCCATGCCCCCCATGGCGGGGCAACCCAGGGCCTTCTGACGATGGATGCGGCAAAACTCTGTTTCTCCTGTCACGATAGCAAGGCTGCACGTTTTCGTAATGTCCATCACGACATGGATCCCCCGGGCACATCCTGCCTGAGCTGTCATGATCCGCATGGCTCGCCGGAGAAGGGATTGCTCTATCCGGTTCATCATACCCCGTTTAAGAAAGGGGGCTGTAAGGCCTGTCATGGGGAGGGGAAATGATGAAGATTCGTATTGCTATACTGCTTACGGCGGGCTTGCTGATCGCGATTTCCACGGCTTCTGCCTGGGCTGTCCAGGGCTGTGTCAGCTGTCATCCCCAAAAGGAGTTTAGCGGGAAAATTGTTCATAAGCCGGTGGCCCAAGGCCAATGCACCAAATGCCATAATCCCCATGTGGCCAAATTTAAGGGGCTGCTCCAAAAACAGGGCGGAGATCTCTGCTATTCCTGCCACGATGAGGCTAAAAAAGCCTTTGGCCAAGGGGTACAGCATCAGCCCGTACGGCAGGGGCAGTGCCTGACCTGTCACAGCGCCCATGCCTCTGACCACAAGGGCTTGCTGAGCCGGCCCATTGCGAAAAGCTGTTTTAGCTGCCACGAGTCCCTGGCCAAAAAGGAATATCCGGTAAAGCATAAGCCCTTTGCCGAGGGCGCCTGTGTGGCCTGTCACCAGCCGCATAATGCCGACAATTACCAACTCCTTAAGGACGACAGCGACACGCTTTGTCTGGGCTGTCATAATGAGCCTGATACGTTGGTTGGCCATAAGGACTTCCCGGCCAAGGCCGCTAAATGTCTTAGCTGTCACAACCCCCATGGCGGTGAGAGCAAGGGCCTGATCCGGCAAAATAGCCATGCCCCCTTTAAAGAGGGCTGCGCCTCCTGCCACGGTAAAGAGGCAAAGGGCGGCGAGTTATGTCTGAGTTGTCATGCCGGGGTCAGAGAGCAGATGCTGGCTCCCCATACCCATATGTTTGCCGGTGATGGCAGCTGCGTAGAATGTCATAGCCCCCACGCCTCCGATACGGCGGGGCTTCTCAAGGCGCCCTATGAGCAGCTCTGCCGCGCGTGCCATACCGATACCTTTGACCGTAACCGGCGCAGCCTTCATCCCCATCCGAAGACGGAGAAATGTACGGACTGCCATGATGCCCATGGCTCAGACCGGCTGGTGATGCTCAATGCCGATGGTAATGCTGTCTGTTCACGCTGTCACAAGACCCAGGGCGAGTTCAGCCATCCTGTCGGCAGTGAAGTCGTCGACCACCGTACTGGCCAAGGCATGACCTGCCTCTCCTGTCATGATCCCATGGGGACTGAATATCGCTATCATCTGAAATTAAGCGGCAAAAAGGCCCTGTGTGTGCAATGTCACCGAAGCTATTAGTGACTTAATCGTTAACCTCTACGAAAAAGAAGAGAGTGGAGAGTCATTTTGGGAACTACTTACTTTTGGTTAGCTCCAGATAGCGAGCGAGCCAGACCTTCGAGTCACTTATACCCCTCAAGGGGGTACTGCAAAGAGTGCCGGTCTGAAAAAATATTACCGGTAAAGGTGTTAGAGGAAAAAATGAATACCATCGGGATTGTTAAAAAATGTTCCCTGCCAGTGGCCGGCGTTGTGGCGCTCCTTTTCTTCTTGATCATCCCGGGTCAGGCCAGGGCGGCTGATGCCCCAAGCCCCTGGAAGCTTGCCTTTACCTTAAGCGACAAGAGCCTGAATGACGCCTTGCCGACCGCGCTCTATGTGGATGGTGATAAGAAGCGCTATTATATGGTGGACAGCGCCGGAGGCCGGCTTGCCTCCTTTGATGACCAGGGCGCCTTCCTGAAAACATTCAGCCCTGAGGACGGCCTGGCCAAGCCCTTTGACATGGTACGACTCGGAGAGTCGGTTCTGGTTGTTGTTGAAAAGGGCAAAAATTCACTGACCAGGATCGATTTTACCAGCCATGAAACAACAAGGGCGGTGGTCAAGGAGCGCGGCCGGCCCCTCATGGTCGACCGCCTGGAAATCTCAGATGAGAAACTCTATGTCCTTGACCGGGCTACAGGTCAAATATACCGTCTGTCCGACTCTTTCAAAATTGAGCAGCGCTTCCCCCTGCCGGAAAACAGCGGCGGCATTGTCGATTTCAAGATTGTCGGTAAGCAGATATGGGCCCTGGGTCAGGAGGAAAAAACGCTCTATGTCTATAGTGATAACGGCCTGATCAGCAAACGGGTCGATGTTACGGGCCTGGTGAAATTTCCAGTTTCCCTGGCCCTCGATAGCGGCGGCCTTGTTTATATCCTCGATCGTCATCAGGGAGAGGTGGTGGTTCTGGATCGTAAGTCCAAGCTCAAATACAGGTTCCTCAGCAAGGGCCATGGCCCGCAGAATCTTTATTACCCCATGGAAATTCGTTTTGACCCCTGGGGCCGTCTCTGCATTGTGGATGAGGGTAATGTCCGGGTTCAGGTGTTTGGGCGGTAGAGGAAGAATATGGGCCTAAAAAAACTTATATGGATATGGGTAGCAGCCCTGCTCGGGGCGCCTGGTCTTTCTCTGGCCAAGGTCTCAGGACCCTGTGTGGATTGCCATACCATGCATAACAGCCAGGGCGGCGTGTCCATGTCTTATTTGGATTCGGGGGAAACGCCTTTCTCGAGTCCTAATGTGATAGTCGGTGATGATGTTGCACCCAATCAAGCGCTGGTTCGCTACGGTTGTGTTGGCTGTCATACCGGCACCAATTCGTTAGGAGGCGCGGTTCCCTTTGTTTTTGGTCCTTTGACTGCTGAATATGGGACTAATACCCTTGCCGGTGGTGATTTTCGCTGGGTATTTGATGGACTTGATGGGAGCACCAAGGGGCATAATGTAATTGATTTGCCTGGTGTACCCTCTGATATGGCAGCGCCGGGGGGAGCGATGGGCGCAGGTCTCTTGACCTGCGCTGGCCTTAATGGCTGTCATGGGGATGGGAGTGATGACCAGTTTGTCTCGATCGCTGGTGGTCATCATGGTTCTGGCGGAAGCACCCTGCTTACCGATACCACCAAGATCTACACCTCTGGCTCGACAGCAGATATGTCCGATGCCTTCAGGATGCTGAGCGGCATTAAGGGTATAGAGGATGATGACTGGGAATATACGGCGAATGGTACAAAGATAAGCGCTGACCATAATCTCTACTCGGGGGCTCACCGTAGCAATGAGAATCTGATAACAGGGACTATCAGCGCCCTCTGTGCCAAATGTCACGGCGATTTTCATAACGGAACGGGAAGTATTGGTATTGGTTCCGCCTGGCTACGGCATCCCATTGATTTTGATATGAGTACTCTTGCGGTTTCCTCTGAGTATGACGGCTACGACGCCTATAGCATGGAGGCTCCGGTTGCCGTAAGTTCCATGAGCTCCGCAACCGATTTGACGGCAATCGACCACCTTGGTGGGCGCGGGGCCGCAAATGGGAATGCCATAGTCATGTGTCTCTCCTGTCACCGGGCCCATGGCAGCCCCTATGGCGGTATTTTGCGGTGGGATTATAAGAACTGGCCGGGAACCGGCACTAACGGGTGCGCCATATGTCATACAACAAAAAATTAAAGATACTTTCATTAATAGGGGCAATATTCAGTCTCTGTCTGCTGATGCCGGATCTGCTTTGGGCCGGAGAATATCTCAACTCCGCCCATGGTTCAAGCGCGGGTGCTCAACGATTGACCGGTTATGCCACCGGCAATTGCGCCCACTGTCATGAGATGCATGCCAGTATTGCCGGCAGCGAGCCTGATCCATTAGGGGGGCCAAGTCCTTATACCCTGTTTGCCACCAACTTTAATAGCGGCACCTCTCTTCCCGGCTCCTACCTGGTGGCTGACAATTTTTGTTTTTACTGTCACAGCGCTTCCACCTCGGTGCAGCCGGTGGCGAATAAGGATTACAGTGCAACTTTTGGTGGAGCGGCAACAGGAGTGCAATCCATTATGGATGCCTTTAACCAGCCCAGCTCGGCTGAGCCTAACTCCTATCATGACCTGGCTGGCATCCATACTTTTGCTGAAGGTAAATTCCCTTGGTATAGTGCCGATTCCAACCCCTGCAACGCCTGTCATAATCCCCACATGGCCAGGAAAAATTATGAGGATTTCCTCACCCCGCTTTCCAGTGCCATCTCCAAACCCAGCGATCACTTCAACCTCTGGGGTGACAGTGAGGACAACACGGAGACCATGGCAACATACAGTCGATATGAAGCGCCCTACAGTGACCCAATCAGCAAGAAACGTGAGCCGGATGGTGCTTCTGTGTCAGATGGCGTGGTCAACACGGGACAGGGCTGGAAAACCCCAGACTATGCCGGTTTTTGTCTGGATTGCCATCAGTATGCTGTAGGATCATTATTAGTCATAAATTGGGGCAGTGGCGACAAGCATGGTGTGGTGGCCCGGGATGCCCTCGTGGGTGCCACCTCTGATACCAGCCTTGACGGGCGCAATCCCTATGAAGCCGTAGACCACTCCACTGATAATTTCGTTCTCTCCTGTCTGGACTGCCATGAGCCCCACGGCTCCCCCAATATTATGCTGTTGCGCCGACAGGTGAACGGTGAAAGTGTTGATGTTACCAGTCTGGACAGTATGGCCAATCTCTGCGCGCGATGTCATTCGAGTAATTGGGAGTATATTCATCATCTCTCAGAAGACCATCCCTATGTGAAACAGGCCGGCCAGTGCAATGACTGCCATGCCGGTGATGGTGGCTTCCCAATATTCTGCGGCAAATGTCATTTTCACGGCAGTGATGACAGCTGGGTTCCTATCCAGAAGACCACTCCCCCTCGAAAGACCTTTTGAAATTTATAATGATAGTCAGGAGCGGCATTAAGAAATGAAACTTATGGCTTATAAAGGGAAAACTAGCATGATATGGCGATGGGTTATCCCTCTGCCGTTCTTGCTGCTTGTCATTGTTCTTGTCTTAAACGGTTGTGTGAATGGAAGGGGTGTCAGCCGTTCTTCCCTTGTCCCTGGCCAGCAGCTGGCGGCCCAGGAGGCCCTAGTCACCGTTTTTATCCAACTCGTGGCAGAAAACGGCGGCGAGGCCTGGCTCAAGGTGTCGTCCGTTGAGTTGATCGGTGAGAACACGAGGGGACCCCTGGCCGGCGGCAACAGGGAGATTGTCGCTGCCAAAATCGGCGGCGGCCAGCGTTTTCTGGCCCGGGGGGCGGTTGGGGCCGGCAGCTACCGTTCTCTCCGCCTGGCTTTGGAAAACGCCGCCCTGCTGCGTGGCGGCCAAAAAATTATTCTTACCCTTGACCAACCCGTCATCGATCTGCCCTTGCCCGGTGATTTTCAGCTGGAAGCCGGGGAGAGTCGGGTGCTGATTATCTCCTGGGATGATAAGGCCTCGGTTGCCCAAGCGTCACGCTTTGCCGCGCGGATGGCGGTTCTCAGTCCCAGCCAGCCCCTGCTCGCTGATCTGGCCTATGTCAGTTGCCCCGATATTGATACCCTCTATCTGCTGAGTACAGACCGCAACAGGGTGTCCGGCTCCCTGGCCATTAAGGGGCGGCCCTCCCATATGGTGTATTCGGCGACGAGAAAGAGGCTCTATATCCTTTCTGAACAAGCGTCCTCCATCACTGTGGTCGAAACGGCCACCAACCGCATTGTCGATCAGTTCAAGATACCGATGACCGTGTCCCCCTCCTATTTCATGAGCCCCCATGGCAACTGGGGTTATATCCTGGATGAGGGGGGGAATTATCTCCTCCGGATGGATCTCAATCAGGGTTCCATGGCGCAAAGAATGCGCCTTGGCTATCAACCCCGCCACCTTGTCTGGCATGAGGCCAGTCAGCAGCTTATTCTCTCCTCCGGTCTTTATCAGAAGATCTATTTTCTTGATCCTGTTACCCTGGAAACCAGGGATACCCTGATGGTGGGTAGCAGTCCCGACGGTCTGCTCGTGGATGATGACTATCTCTATGTGGCAGAGCAGGGAGCCAATAATATTGGCATATTTGATATCGACAGCCGCCAGGCCGTGAAAAAACTGGCCGTTGGTTTTGCGCCACGCCGCATGTTGAAAAAAGATAATACGCTGTATGTCAGTAACTATCGGAGCAGCTCGGTGTCCCTTGTTCTTGTCCGCCAACAGAGGGTGGTCAGATCCATAGCTGTGGGCAACGCACCCTTGGAAATGGCAGCCTCTAACCGCAGTAAATGGCTCTATGTGGCGGCCCAGGATGGTGCTGTTGTTTCGGTAATCGATCAGACTTCAAACAGGCTGGCCGCCACCATCGAACTTGGCTCAAAGCCGGCCGATATCTTGGTAGTAGATTAAATATATGGGTAGAGTTTTGTAAATGAAGGTCATTTTCCTTTTCCTTGAAAAATTTCATATCACTCACGTGGTGTTAGCTGGTTTGGTGCTCCTCGTGCTTATTTGTTGCCCGGAGCAGGGCAAGGCAAGCGCCGCTATCACCCCGGATCAGTGCTGCAGTTGTCATCTTGATGTCTGCGAGCAGAGCACCACCAAACGCTATGTCCATGCCCCGGTTCTTGAAAATCATTGCGCTGTTTGTCATGTAAAGGGCGGTATGCCACCCGTTGCCCAACAGGCCGGAGATGAAGAGGCCCATGAAGAAATAGCATGGTTTGCCAGGGACTGTCAGGAGAATAACGAGCATTGGTTTGAACTGCCGTCCCATCTTGCGAGCACGACCGTTTCTCTCATGGCCAAGGTGGGCGGTCGAAAGGTTCTCGAGCAAGAGGTGGCTTTGCCCTCCTTTGAAAATGCCGAGCGCTTTCCCCCGCAGGGTGGGATGGCAGAAATTTTCGACCTTCGCGTTGTTGAGGTGAAAAAAGGAGTTTTTCTCACCGCCCGTATTGCCTGGAAGACGGATCGCATTACCAATGCCCAGGTGTTGTATGGCGAAGACAGTTTGAACTCAAGAACAGCCCTTGATGACCGGTGGGCAACAAATCATGAGATCACCGTGGCCGGGCTTGATGGCGGCAGAAATTACCGCTTTGTCGCGGTGTCGCAAGATATCAATGGCAATAAGGCCATGTCGCCGGAGATGCTCTTCTCAACCAGGGCCTTTTTTGACAGCTCGCGGCGGCAGGGAGAAAACGTGCCGGTGCCGGTTGCCATGAAGGCAAATTTTTATCAGCAACAGGGGCGGGTCTTTGGACATTTTGAGGCTGATTATCCCGTGTCCCTAAGACTCGGGTCCAAGGGGCAACAGCATTTAGCCATGGCGGCTCAAGAATCTCAGCTGTCACGTCCCCAGGGCCATCTGGAGCTGACCGATCCCCATTCGTTGACAATAACCGTCTGTGTCAGCTGTCATCCCCAGGCCAAGGGTGTACATTCACATCCTGTAGGCATCCGTCCCAAGGCCGGGATGCATATCCCGTCGGATTATAAAATCATGGCTGATGGCCGTTTAAGTTGTATGTCCTGTCATCAGGCCCACGCCTCGGATAATGAGTATCGTTTGACCAGGGCAAGTCGCAAGGATCTCTGCCTGGGCTGTCATCGCAATTTCGGTTAGTGCCGAAAAGGAAGGCTGTTATGGAAAACTACAAGAGAAAGAAGTTAAATATAGCTGTCAAAAGGAAGTTTCAACGCTGGCTCCTGTTGCGGATCTTAGGTGCGGTGCTTGTCAGTTCCCTGGTGGCGGCCCTGGTTCTTTTTCTCTATTCACGCAAAGAAATCGGTGATTCTTTTTATACAGCCCATATTACAATACGACGGGTCAGTGATTTACTCTTGCCGGTTATCTTGGCCGGTTCGGCCGTGAGTTTGATCAGCGGAATGGTGCTCGCTCTTTTTCTGCCCCAGAAGATAGCGGGTCCCCTCCACCATATTGAACAAGATCTGCGTCGGGTGGGAGAAGGGGATCTGGCCGTGAAGATCGTTTTGCGGGATGACGATACCCTGCAGGATTTTGTCGAGGCAGTGAATCAGAACATCGCTGAGCTGCGGGGGCGGGTGGAACAGATCCAGCTTGGACTCAAAGATCTTGACCCGAGTGTACTCTCGGAGTCCCAGAAAGAGGCAGCCCGCCAGCTTGCCAAGTTCAAGGTTTGATCATCCACGTCAAAATTCGTATATTTGCCTACATCTGCAGATTCATCTTGGTGAGGATGGCGGAGAGATAGCTCACCTCATTTTCGGTCAGACTTGAGCTCAGGTCCTGGGTGAGCTTCATGTGCAGCTTGTGGTGCTCGGCGAAAAGTTCCTCGCCCTTGGCGGTTAGGGTCACCAGGATGGAGCGCCGGTCTATCTCGTGTCTTTTCCGTTCCACGGCCCCATGTTTTTCCAGGCCATCCACCATCACGGTGATGGTGCCGGTGGTCAGTCCCATCTGTTCAGCAAGCTCCTTCATCCGCAACTCCCCGGCATGACCAATGACTTCAATGGCATGCATCTGGGTCGGCGTCAGGCCTGACTCCCTCACCACCTCCTGTTCCCAGGAGGAAATCTTGTCGTAAAATTCAATGATCTGCTGGCTGAGATATTCCAGTTTGATGTCCACTGTTGGATCCTTTTTTTAGAATTTAAGACAGGAGCGGGGCCAGAGAAAGGCTGGAGAAAAGCAGGGTAAGCACCCCGGCCGTGCGCATGACAGCGTTTTCTATCCAGTGCTGGTTGAGCTTATGAAGCAGGCTGGTGACCTTGAAGATGGCGTAGATAACGGCCGCTACGGCAAGGGCAGTGGTCAGGGCATAGGCAGCAAAGACCAGAGTGGCCTTGAAGATATTGCCGGAGTCAAGGGCATAGCCGTACATGATGGCCACCGTGGGGCAGGGGATGATCATATTAACAAAGCCGACACCCAAGAGGGCGACAGCCGTGGCGTGCTCTTTCTTGCTGTGGTGGTGATGGCTGCAGCTACACTCTTGGCCGTGGTGCGTTGTTTTTTCGTCATGATCATGGTGGTGTTGATGGCCGTGATCATGGCTGTGGAGAATGGTCGGTTTGACAATCAACACGATGCCAATGGCCGCCAGGGAAACGCCGGTACCGATTTCGACCCACCACTGCATAGTGCTGGGAATAATCTGGGAAATAGCACCCAGGCTGGCGCCGAGAGCGATACAGGCTATGGCAGTGCCGATAAGAAAAGCGAGGGTGAGTAAGCTCACCTGCCTGCCGCCTTTCTTGCCGACCACAAAGGGGGCCAGTATCAGCCAGGAATGGCCGCAAGGGTTGATACCATGAATAAGGCCAAGCACCAGGCTTGATTGCATGGCCATCCAGAAAATAGAATCAAATTCCATAGTTGTCATTTGCCCCTCTCTGTGGTGTGGGGGCCTCCATCTTGGCCGGTGTTGAGCCGGATTCTCTCGCACATCTCGCTTTCTCTTAAGAGAGATGTGATCCGGTGCATGTCCACCATACTAAAAATAGTTTGACTGTCAAGATATATTCTTGGCAATTTTCATTCAGGCGGTGACGCTATTTTTTCACCTTTGGTCCTGTGTTAGGGAAGTGAGCTGGCGGGCTGAAATTGGAAAAGTTAGGGTGGCATAAAAAAAGCTTGACCTCCAAAACAAAAGCCGATATTAGTCACCTCTGAATTGTTTTAGGCAAGACTAACTCTTGCCCTTTATTAATTGCGAGGAGATATGAGATGAAACAAATTGTGGTGTTATTTTGGGCTTTAGCTTTGAGCGCTTCACCCGCCGTTGCCGGCGCCTATGACGAAAGATTAGAGGCCCTGGAGGCCACGGTGCAGAGATTGGTCAGCGAGCTGGCCGACAAAGATAGAAATATTGAAAAATTGCAGGAAAAGGTGGGTGCCCTGCCTGCCGAAACGAGAGGGGAGGAGGCTGTTGTCTCGCGGCAAGACGTGCGCCAGGTCGTGGAGGAGGTGGCGTTGGAGCGCGCCGCAACATCTCCCTGGTCTAAATTTTCCTTTGGGGGCTACGGCGAAATTCACGCTAATTTTGCCGAGGGTGATGATGCTGACGGCGACTCCAACGATCAGATTGATATCCACAGATTTGTGACCTATATCGGCTACGATTTTGCTGACTGGTTAAAATTCACCTCGGAGATTGAAATTGAGCATGCCATGGTCTCCTCCGGTGACAGTGGCGAACTCGAGATCGAGCAAGCCTATCTCGATTTTCTGCTTACCGACTCTGCCAATATCCGCGTGGGGCGGACTCTGGTTCCTGTGGGTTATCTTAACCAGCACCATGAACCAACCACCTTTAACGGCGTTGAGCGCCCGAATTTTTACAAATACATTGTGCCCACGACCTGGTGGGCTGATGGGGCCGGCCTTTTTGGTTCCCTGGGCGATCTGTCCTATCAGGTTTCGGTGCTCGGTGGTCTTGACGGCTCAGAGATCAGCAGTTCCGGAATACGTGACAGCCGTTTAAAAGAGCGGCCAAGTCTTAATGACCCGGCCTATGCGCTGCGCCTGGACTACACCCCCCTTGCCAGTCGCGATCTTGAGCTGCGGCTTGGCACCTCGCTCTATTATTCAGGACTTAACAACGGCAATAAGGGCGACGATCCTGATCTCAAGGGGGAGCTGACGATATATGAGGCTGATTTCAGCTTGAATGTTGAGGGTTTTGATTTCAATGGTGCCGTGGCTTGGGAAGAGATAGACGGTGTTGAAAATTTGAACGCCGGCGTGGCTGAGGAGATCTTTGGCTATTACCTTGAGGCCGGATATCATTTCTTCCCAGCCTCCTGGCGCACCGGAAAGCTGGCCAAGGCCGATGCCGTCTTCTTTGCCCGCTACGACGAGTATAATACCCAGGACAAAATGCCCACCGGGATTCCTGGCGATCCTTCTAAGGACAGGCATGATTGGACCATGGGACTTTCCTTTTACCCTGTGGCAAATGTGGTGGTGAAGGCGGATTATCAGATACTGAAGTCAGAGGCCGATACTGATCCGGACAATACCATCAATCTTGGTATTGGTTGGCAGTTCTAGGAGAAGCAATGAAGAATGTTTATATATGTATTCTTCTTCTGGTGGTGCTGGGGGGGTGCATGATCAGCCCCCTAGGCTACGACTCTTCGCCGGACAATGGCGAATTCGGCCAGGGCCGCCGTTATTATTTGCGGGAATGTGGTCGTTGTCATGGTCTGATCTATCCGGAAGAGAGAAAGGAGGATGAATGGCGGGATATTCTGGCACGAAAGAAAGGCAAGGTGTCGCTTACGGTCGACCAGTTTGAGCTGTTGGTGAAATTTCTCCTTACAAATGCAGGGTCATAGCAGGGTGGAAAAAAAGGGACGGTTGAAACCTGGTTTTTTTCGTCAAATGGGTTATATGGATGTGACGTTTACTCAGGCTAAACAGACCATTTTTCAAATAGTTTGAGAGGTCTAAGGTTTGCGCAATCAAGAAAACATGTGTAAAATCAGGCTGAAAAGCATTCCAGTGCAAAATCCATTATGGAGTAAAAAGCATGATCTATTCTCCCGAAGTTGAAGAAATGTGTTGCGTGGCCAAGGGACCTAAAAACGGCCCTGCCCCCATTCCCCAGGAGGGTGGCTGGACTCAGGTCAAAGAGATAGGTGATGTCAGTGGCCTGACCCACGGCATTGGCTGGTGTGCTCCCCATCAGGGCGGCTGCAAACTGACCGTTAACATCAAGAAGGGCATTGTCGAAGAGGCCCTGATCGAGACGGTGGGCTGCACCGGCATGACCCATTCGGCTGCCATGGCCGCTGAGATTCTGCCCGGCAAGACCATTTTAGAGGCGTTGAATACCGACCTGGTCTGTGATGCCATTAATGTAGCCATGCGCGAGCTCTTTCAGCAGATCGTCTATGGCCGCAGCCAGTCCGCCTTTTCTGAGGGTGGCCTGCCCATCGGCGCCGGCCTTGAAGATCTGGGCAAGGGCCTCCGCTCTGTGACTGGTTCCATGTATGGCACCGCACTTAAGGGGCCCCGCTATCTGGAGATGGCTGAAGGCTATGTTCTGGAGAACGGCCTGGATAAGAATGACGAGATCATCGGCTATAAGTTTGTTCATCTTGGTCTGATGATGGATGCCATCAAAAAAGGGGTTGATGCCAACAAGGCCCTGGCAGATGCCACCGGCACCTACGGTCGTTTTGCTGAGGCCGTCAAAACCATTGATCCTCGTAAAGAATAGGCATAAGGGAGAAAGAAGATGGCATTGTTTGAAGGATATGAAAGAAGAATCGGTCAGATTACTCCTGTGCTTGAGCAGTATGGCATCTCCTCTCTGGAGGAGGCGCGACAGATCTGCGAAGATTATGGAGTTGATGTGTACACCCTGGTCAAGGGCATCCAGCCCATCTGTTTTGAGAATGCCTGCTGGGCTTATATAGTTGGCGCGGCCATTGCCATTAAGAAAGAGCTCACCGTGGCCTCTGATATAGCCGCCGCCCTTGGCGAGGGACTGCAGAGTTTTTGTATTCCTGGTTCTGTTGCCAATGACCGTAAGGTGGGCCTCGGCCACGGGAATCTCGGCGCCATGCTGCTCCGTGATGAAACGAAATGCTTCGCCTTTCTGGCTGGTCATGAGTCCTTTGCCGCGGCAGAAGGCGCCATTGGTATCGCCAAATCTGCCAATCGGGTACGCAAGGCGCCTCTGAAGGTCATCTTGAATGGCCTGGGCAAGGATGCCGCCCATATCATTGCCCGGATAAACGGCTTCACCCATGTCAAGACC
>JBFFNX010000015.1:0-24833 GCA_041562995.1 Desulfurivibrionaceae bacterium | reverse complement strand
GGCAAATCAATAAGAAAGAACCCCATTATGAGCTCTGCCTCATTTTGGCGTTACATAGTGTCAGACATGGCTGAATTTATCGCCGTCCATACCATTTTCACCGCAAACTTGACCAACACGCAACTAGTACAGTTTATGGAAAAATACAAAAAAAATCCCCGGCTACCTTACGGTGACCGGGGATTAACTAAGCAACTAAAAGATAATTGCTTATACGATGTTGATTAGACCCAAGGTTCGGTCTCAACAACGTTGATACACTCAACCTTCTCACCCACCCATTCCTGGGTCTTAGGATTGAATGTGGAGTTAACGAAACACTTCCAGTTTTCGTCATCAACGGTTGGGAAATCAGAGCGGTAGTAGAATCCGGGGTAACGAGATTCCTTACGGAACTCGATGTGACGGATATGGGTCTCTACACACCAGATACGATGGTAGTTCTCCCAGCAACGGAGAAGCTCATGGAGATCGCCGGCAGCCATCTTGGCAGCATCTTCACGGAGAAGACGAAGAAGATCAAGGCAGATATTGAGGAGCTTACCAGAGGTCATGTAGTATGTAGCTACACCACCACCGTACTCATCAGTAGCCTTCATCAGGCGCATCATGATACCGGCAGGCTTGCAGTAATTGGGGTTAACATCTGCAGCAGTAGAAGCACCAACGAACTCTGCATAGCGCCTAACTGGAGCGTAAACCTCGTCAGCCAACTCTTGAGGAGTCTGCATGAGCTCAGGTTTGAAGTCAGCATTGTCGCGGCAGAACTTAACCATCTGCTTAGCACAAATACGACCCTCTGCATGGGCACCGGAGGAGAACTTATGACCGGAAGCACCAACACCATCACCAGCGGTGAACAGACCATCAACAGTAGTCATACGGTTGTAGCCCCACTTGTACTTGTGAGAGCGAGAAGGATTGGCTACATCTGGTACCCAAGCTTCCTCTGGACCAGAGGTCCAGATACCACAACAACCGGAGTGAGATCCAAGCATGTACGGTTCTGTTGGCATAATCTCGGAACCGACCTTCTCAGGCTCGATGTCCATACCAGCCCAAAGACCAGCCTGACCAACAGACATATCAAGGAAATCTTCCCAAGCTTCTGACTCGAGATGCTTCCAGAACTTCTTAACGTCTTTCTCGTCCATACCAGCGGCACGACGATCGTCAAGGAAGGCGTTGAGAGCAACGTCAGTAGCCATATAGATGGGACCACGACCTTCTTTAAGCTCGTTGATCATCAGATGGTTACGAAGACAGGTGGGAGTAACCGGAGAAGCTCCATAAGGCATGAACTTACCAAGCTCGTCCTTAACAGCGTCACTATTTGCATAGAACTCGCCAAGGCCATTCTGTACTTTCGCCTTGAAAAGAAGGAACCAAGCTCCAACAGGACCATAACCATCCTTGAAACGAGCTGGGGTGAAACGATTTTCCATCATGGTCAGGGTAGCGCCAACCTGGGCACACATGGTGTATGTGGAACCAGCATTCCATACTGGGTACCAAGCACGACCTTTACCTTCACCAGTTGAACGTGGGCGGAAAATATTAACCGCACCACCACAAGCAACCATGGCAGTCTTACAGGTGAAAACATATACTTTGTTCTCACGGGTGGAGAAACCAACGGCACCAGCAATCTGGTTCTCTTTGTTCTTATCAAGAAGCATCTTAACGATAAAGATACGCTCGAGGCAGTTTTCTTCACCAAGGGCGGTCTTAGCGGGCTCAGCAACGATGCACTTGTAGGACTCACCGTTGATCATGATCTGCCATTTACCAGTACGTACTGGGGTACCGCCTTCACGGAGGGAAGGGGCAGGCTTGGCACCGTCAAGGTTCTCGCCGTCAGCGTCTTTCTTCCAGATGGGCAGTCCCCATTCTTCGAAGAGCTTAACAGACTCATCAACGTGACGACCGAGGTCGTAGATGAGATCTTCACGAACAACACCCATGAGATCGTTACGAACCATTTTCACATAGTTCTCAATAACGTTGTCACCGATATAAGTATTAATAGCGGAAAGACCCTGAGCAACTGCACCGGAACGCTCCATGGAAGCCTTATCAACGAGAGTTACTTTCAAGCTCTCATCGGACCATTTACGGATCTCAAAAGCGGTACCACAAGCAGACATACCACCACCAACGATCAGTACGTCAGTTGCGATTTCAACGATCTCCGGATTGGTATCGGCGTAGATCTCACCTTTTGGTTTATTAGGTAATGCCATATTCAAATCTCCTTAAATTAGAAATTTATTGTGTTTAATCAATTTACGAGCAACGAAGCTTCCTTATTTGGGAACCATTGTGGGCTCTGGAAGATTAGACTCGAGAAGAAGATTCTCATCATCAAGGTTAGCACCTTTCTCACCAGGATATGCGTTAGCAGCACCCTCAGCAGTGGTACGTACTGGGAACTTGAAACGCTTCATGGAACCGTTACGGAACTTAACAGTCCACATAATGGAATCAGCACTTCTCATGGGATGAACCTGGCCACCCATGGGTACGAAGTCATCGTAACCACGAACCATGATTGCACCCTGGGGACAAATCTTAACACAGGAGTAGCATTCCCAACAGGCATCAGGCTCCTGATTATAGGCCTTCATCTCCTCTTTGTTAAGAACCATCAGGTCGTTTGGACAAATGTACATACAAGCAGTCTTGTCACCGCCCTTGCAACCGTCACACTTGGAAGGATCTACATAACTTGGCATTAACAATACCTCCTCAAAAGGATTAATTTTTGATCTCACTACAATTGCGAAATCTGTCTTCTAAAGCAATCGACTCAAAAGCTGTAAGACTTACTTCAGCAGGACGAGCAGCCCCTTGCTGAACCCCACAACCCTCAAAGCCGTAAAAATCACCATTATATGAAAATGGGTGAGCAAAAGTGAAGCTTTTTCTCAATACGTAACTCGTTGTTATTACTTAGCTATTTTACATAGGGTAATAAAATCAACATGTTACAAATGTAAAAAAATGAGTAGGGCTTCATTTTTAAACCCTATGTTCTATAAAATTTCGCCATCGTATTGTCAAGAAAAAATCATTTGGCCAAAAGGACTAAATTCAAATAAAATCTGGCCTCCATTCATCTCTTTTTTCCTCATTTCGACATCTGGCTAGCTAAAATCACAGAAAAACAGTCATTTCATTTTTTTTAGATATAAATACAATTGACAACCCCCCTCTGTCGTGCTTACTTGTTTGACCTTGATTATTCTGGGCTGAGCAGGCATTCAATTAAATTCTCACTGAGACCCAACTTCCTGTAATTTAGCCTTTATTCCATTTTCATTTTCACCATCACAAGAGGATCACCCATGACTGACAAAACCACCACCATGTTTGGTCAAGACAAAAACCCCAGTAACATTATCCCCACCAAATATACCCTGGACTCTAAAATAAAGTTCCACTGCCATCCCGGCGTCTCCTGTTTCACTGCCTGTTGCGGCAACATCGATATTATTCTTGCCCCGTATGACATTCTGCGTCTGCGCAAACTTCTCAATCTCTCTTCCGATGAGTTTCTGCTGCGCTTCACCACCCCGGTTTTTATCGAAAAAACCGATATGCCCGGAGTAAAAATCAACCTTGACGAGAATGGTCGCTGTCCCTTTGTCACCGATGAGGGTTGTACGATATATGAAGAGCGCCCCTCTGCCTGTCGTTATTACCCCATTGGCATGGCCAATTTCCATCAGGCCGGAGATGAAGGCGCCGATGCCGAGAAGTTTTTCTTTGTGGTAAAGGAAGATCATTGTAAGGGCCATGACGAACCTAAGGAATGGACTATTCGTGAGTGGCGTGCTGATCAGGGCGTGGATATCTGCGATGAGATGAATAATGAGTGGATGCAGCTTGTCATGCGTCGCAAATCCTATGGTTTCCAGGCCAATCTCAGCGAACATGGCCAGAAGATGTTCTTCATGGTTTCCACTAATCTTGAGAAATTCAAATCCTTTGTCTTTGAATCTTCCTTCCTTGACACCTATATTATTGATGACGAGACCCTTGAAAAAATCAAAAACGACGATGTCCAACTCATGCTTTTTGGCTTTAAATATCTGGCCGGCTCCCTGTTTGGCGCCAAGACCTTAAAGATTAAAGATGAAAAAATCCAAGCCAGGGTTGCCAAGATGAAGGCCTCCCAAGGTGACCGTGAAAAAGAGGCGGAAAAGGCCTATGAGCAACTTGTTGCCGACCGCGACGCCTTGGCGAAACAGGTTAACGAGACAAAATAAAGCGCCCAACCCGCCGATTGGCACAGCAGCTACCCCATAAAAAAAGGACATGGTTTTCACCATGTCCTTTTTTTATGGGGTAGCTGCACGCTTTGCCGTATGTGCAACTAGGGCAACGGAAATTCAATGGTAAAGAGGGAGCCTTCCCCCTCGCGGCTTTGCACCGACATTTCAGCCTCATGCCTATCAAGGATATTTTTGACAATGGCAAGCCCTAATCCTGTCCCCCTGTTCTTGGTAGTAAAAAAAGGATTAAAGGCCTGCTCCAGTTCTTCCTCAGCCATCCCACAACCATCATCCGCTATTTCCACAACAACCCGATCATTCTTGAACCTCGTCACAATCCGCACCTCACCCCCTTGGGGCATTGACTGGGCACTATTCACGATAATATTCATCAGGGCCTGGTAGAGCTGATCATAATCACCTTTAATCCAAGGCATATTGTCGGCTAATTCAAGCTTAATGGCAACGCCACGCTTCTGCTGATCGGTCTTCATAAAGGAAGAGACCTTGCGCAGGATGTCATTAATTGCCACATCAGTAAATTTCGGCGTTTGCGGCCTGGCAAAGTCGAGAAACTCGCGAACAATGCCGTCCAGACGGGCGGTCTCCTCAACAATAATCGTGGCGAGATGTTCCTTGCCCGGAGCCACCTTGGCAATGCGCTTACCAAGTATCTCAGCAGTTGAGTGGATGATCCCCAAGGGATTTTTAATCTCATGGGAAACCGAGGCCACCATCTTTCCCAACGAGGCCAAACGCTGGCTGGCACTGAGCTTCTCCTCCAGCCGCCTTCTCTCTTTGGCCCTCTCTTCAATGATGAGATCAGCACGATGAACAATCATCGATAAGACCACAAAGAGAGCGGCCATGATAACCATAGAGGTCACCAGGATGGTACCCTGAAGATTTATGAGGGCCTCCAGGTCATCAGAGAGATCCTGGACAATCTCAATCACCCCCATCACCGACTCATCGACACTAAAGGGTTTTTCTTTACGCAACGGGACATAGGTCTTGATGATACAAGAGACCTCGGGGCTGCCGGGCAGAAGATTAAACAGGGAACCATGGAGCACGAACGACGAACTGTTTTTGCCGGCAACGGCTTCCAAATAGCCCTTGGCAGCCAGATCTTTTTGGCCAATGCGTTCCTGGACGGTGGAGTAAGAAACGATATTTTCTTTTTTCGAGTAGATGGTCACCGATTGGATATTGACGCCATGGGTGGCGTTACGAACAATATCATCAAGTTTCTCAAACTGGCGGGGATCCTGGACTGCGATCTGCCTGTTCTGGAGGGCAAGGGGCAGGACAAACTGTTGGAAGATCTGATGGCTGAGGTTTTCAGCCAGAACCAGGGTATACTCTTTACTCCGATCCAGCAGCGTCTTGGTGGTGTAATTTGAAATAATCCAGGCTAGGGCCAGGGTGGTGAAGACCACGACCCCGATGGAGGTATAGGAAAAGAATTTCACCAGCCTGAAAGGCTTGAGTACCGCCAGATCTTGATCATCGTTTTTTTGATTAATCACCACATACTCCGCAGCGTCGGCATCGTGAGGTATCACAGGGCAGGGTTGTTTTCCCAGCAAGGGCCTTGGTATATTCCTTCCATAGATAGTCGGAATTCATGGAGTGATCAATAATCTGCCAGCAAAATTTATCATCTTTCTGTCGTGTCCCTGCAATGGCAAGGGGATCAAGGTCGTGATCCTTCAATACTTGCCGCCAGTTGCGACCGGAGCGGACCATGTCAAGAAGGGCATAACCCAGGCGCCGATCCCCTTTGGCAAGGACCGCCTGGTAAAAGGCATTGTCGGGTTTATCAACCTTAAGTTTAACATTGGCCAAGGACTTAAGCTCCTTACTCAAGAATTTTATGCGCCGTTTGAGCTCAGGAACACCTGCAAATCCCGCATACTGAAAAGGGGTCCAGGCCTTGGGCACAAAGGAGTTTAAACTCACGCTAATTGTAGCCAGACGTCCCCGGGCCCTGCCCACCTGATCAATCTCCTCCTTCACCTGGCGGACAAGATCCACAAGCTCAACAAGATCACCATCCTCCTCAGTGGGCAGGCCAATCATAAAGTAGAGCTTTAAATTATTGATTCCAGCCTCAACCAGAGTACGGGCGGCCTTGAGTATATCCTGCCGGCTTAGTCCCTTGTTAATTACGGTCCGTAATCGTTCCGAAGCAGCATCCGGGGCAATTGCCGCAGTTTTCAAGGCGCTTTTTTTCAGCAGGGAAACCAATTCCTCGCTGAGGGCGTCGGCCCGTAATGAGGAAAAAGAAAGCGAGCATTGTACCCCTTTCAGAAAACCTGCCACGGCTGCTAAATCATCGACATGGGCCATCTCCATACCCAACAGGCCAACCCGGGAACAGCCCTCTGGCATTTCTTCCAGGGCAGAGATAATTGCCTCACTGCGCCACAATCTGGGGGGGCGATAGACAAACCCGGCGGCACAAAAACGACAGCCCCTGCTGCAGCCGCGGCCAAGCTCAGCCAGATAGAGACTGGCGAACTCGGTATTAGGGGTTAACAGTTCAGAATGGCCTGCTTGGGCCTGTTCCATGCAAACCTTCTTAACAACCGGCAACAAGGCCCCCTCTTCTCCCTTAAAACCCGCAAATTTGCCATTCTCGGTATAGAGATAGTGGTATTTTGCCGGCACATAATAGCCGGGCAAAGCTGCACACTGGTCAAGCACCTGGGCCTGCCATCCCCTATTAAGCCGGACAACCGCGACAAGCTTCTCCAGGAGGCCGGGGAGAAGAACCTCGGCATCACCGACAACAAACATATCCATGAACGGCGCCAAGGGCTCAGGGTTGATGAAGGTGGCGACGCCGCCGCCGATAATAAGAGGAGATACCGGGTCCGGGCAACCAGCCCTCCTCTCAGCAAGGGGTTCAATTCCTGCCGCCAACAAGATGCGGAGCAGGTTGAGATAATCGCTTTCAAAGCTTAAGGCGCAGAGGATGATGGGGAAATCGCCAAGCAGGCGGCCTGACTCAACGGAAATCGGCGGAGCATCATTTTCCGGCAAGAAGACCCGTTCACAGACAATATCGGGATGGTCGTTCGCTATTCGATAGACCAACTGCAGGCCCAGATTAGACATGCCAAGCCTGTAAATATTAGGGAACACCAAGGCAACGGGAAGTTTACCCTTCCATTTCTTGATGATGGTTCCCTGTTCCTGGGCAAGCAGATCTGTTGATCCCTTCATAGCTCACGTGGTGACGTTATCAAACCACAAAGCCCACGAAGAGGGGAGGTTCTTCGTGGGCTTTGGGTCGCATGGTTGGTATGGAGCATGGGTATTACTCCAGGCCAACCAAAAAGAGAAGATAGGGGCGGAAACTAATTTGCATTTTTTCTGATCCAGGCCGGCACATCCAGGGTTTCTTCATCAAGGGGATTGACGTCAGCACCAAAGAGACTGGCCTGCCTCATCTGATGGAGATTATTGGGATTAAGGGTGGCGCTATTTTTTGCCTCACCCCGGTAATACCTGTTGGGGCTGATATCACCGTTGACAGCAATGGGCGTTACCTCGGCAAGGGGGGCCAGCTTGGCCTCATCCTTGATGCCGGTGGCAACCACGGTGACCCGCATTTCATCACCGGCATTTTCGTCAAAGATAACGCCCATGATGATGTTGGCATCCTCATGCACCTCGTTCTGAATACGGCTGGTCACTTCCGTGACCTCATGCATGGCCAGCGAATCCTGGCGGGCGGTCATATTAACCAAGACACCGCGGGCGCCATGGATGGAGATATCCTTAAGAAGGGGACTTTCAATGGCCTGCTTCACCGCTTCCTTGGCCCGGTTATCGCCAATGCTTGATCCGGATCCCATCAGGGCCGTACCCATCTCGCTCATTACCGCACAGACATCGGCAAAATCAGGATTAATATAGCCATCCATATTAATCAGATCGGTGATACCTCTGATGGCCTTGACCAGAACGTCATCCACCATCTTCATGGAGTCCATGAACATCGTCGATTTCTGAGACAGCGACAGGACCCGATCATTGGGAATGGTGATAATGGTGTCGACATTCGCCTTAAGATCTTCCCAGCCGGCGTCCGCCTTTTTCATCCGCGCCCTGCCCTCGAAGCTGAAGGGCTTGGTGACCACGGCAACGGTGAGGGCGCCCATCTCCTTGGCAATCTGGGCAATAACCGGCGCCGCTCCTGTGCCGGTACCACCACCGAGTCCGCACGCCACAAAAACCATCTCCGCGTCTTTCAAGGCGGCCCGGATCGCCTCACGGCTTTCTTCGGCTGACAGCCGGCCGACTTCAGGATTGGCACCGGCGCCGCGCCCCTTGCTTGTTTCTACGCCGAGCTGAATCTGGATATCAGCCCTGGAGCGCTCCAAATCTTGAAGATCAGTGTTGCCGGAGATAAACTCAACCCCGGTGATCCCACTTTCCACCATCGTATTGACGGCATTACCTCCGCCACCACCAACCCCGAACACCTTAATCCGTGCTCGACCTTCTATATGCGCCATTTTAAAGTCTGACATGATGATCTCCCCTAATTGTTCAGCTGTCCCCTGACACTTTTAAATTTAATGAACATAACAACTTGTTCATTTGCTGGCCAAAGATTGACATTGCCAACTCAGGCAGCAGCCCATACCAGCGTTCTTCCCCAAGACACGCCGGCTACTACAACAGTACTTTTTCACATAACCCGCTTAAAAAAACTCTTAATTTTCTTCCTAATCTTGGACAGCATTGTGCCGTTATCAATCAAGAACTGCCCCGGTTCATGTTTTGCCCCGTAGAGAAGTAAACCGACCCCGGTTGCGCATTGCGGGGTATTAACCAGATCCGTGATGCCGCCCACATGGCGTGGATAACCAATACGGACGGGCAGATCAAAAATCTGCTCGGCCAAATCGACCATATTGGCAAGGAGCGAGGTCCCACCAGTCATGACTACACCGGCATGAATCTTATTTTTCACCTTATTATCAATCATTTGTTGATTAATCAGCGTCAGTATCTCTTCAACCCTGGGTTCGAGAATCTCTCCCATGACCCGTTGCGAAAGTTTGCGCGCCTTTTTTTCACCCACCGATGGCACCTCAATAACCTGATCCTTGTCGATGAGCGAGGCAATGGCGCAGCCATATTTTTCTTTGAGGCGCTCGGCATCGAGGAGCGGAGTCCGCAAGCCATGGGAAAGATCGTTGGTGAGGTTATCGCCGCCGATTCCGAGCACAAATGTCTGGCGGATGCAATTATCAGCAAAGACTGCCAAATCGCTAGTACCGCCACCGATATCAAGCAAACCCACCCCCAACTCCTGCTCTTCTTCAGTTAACACAGCATAAGCCGAGGCCACCGGCTCCAGCACCACATCATCGACATCAAGCCCCGCCTTATTACAACACTTGACAATATTATGAACGGCGGTGGCCGATCCAGTCACAATGTGGACCTCGGCCTCAAGACGAACTCCGGCCATACCTAAGGGGTCCTGAATACCTCCCTGGCCATCCACCCGGAACTCCTGAGGCAGGACATGGAGCACCTCCTGTTCCTGGGTCAAAGGTATGGCCTTGGCATTATCCACCACCCGGGCGATATCATCCTGGGTAATCTCCAGGTTCTTCAAGGCAATAACGCCATCGCTGTTAACGCCTTTGACATGGGAACCAGCAATGCCGACAAATACCGATGAAATCCGGCAACCGGCCATGACCTCTGCTTCATTCACCGAGCGTTTGATGGAGTTGACCGTTGCCTCGATATTGACCACTACCCCTTTGCGCATCCCTATGGAAGGATGGACCCCGATCCCTATGATATCAACCTTGTCAGGAAAAACCTCACCGACAATGGTGCAGATCTTGGTGGTGCCTATATCAAGGCCAACCACAATCTCGCCCCGTTTTTGGGCATGGGCCGCCTGCTTTGCCAATTTTTTATCGCTCTCTTTTATAGGCATAATTGCTACCGTTTTCTGCTCTCCACAGAGTTAGCCGTTAAACTTCACTAGAACCCGGCCTTCGAGATATTCCATATCAATGGAGGCCACCGTGCTAAACTTTTTCTTCCTATAGAGCCAGGCCAGAACCTTGCTCAGTCGTTTATACTTGGTCCACATCTTGTCCTTGCCCAAAATAACCGGAAATGGATTGTCAGCAAGGTACATGGTCAATCCGCCCTGCTCATCCAAGACCAGTTGCGAGATATTCTGTTTCGGAAGAGCCGGGTTGCCGTTGCTTGCGTAACGCAGCATGTCCAAGATTCCTTTCATGGCCCGATTGTCCGCTAAGACCTCTGGTCCCGACAGGAGCAGCACTGGATAATCAAGGTCGTCGCCTGCTTTCACCGGCGCAAAGATCATACCGCGACTATCCATATAGGACAGGGCCCCGTTCAAGTGAAGCATGGCTGTTGGATTTCTTTCGTGAATAACGAGAGTAATGCCATTGGGCCATTTTTTATCCACCTCAACCTTGCGAATCCAGCCCGTGCCCTGCAATGCGGTTTCAATCTTCTTTTTACTTACCGCGACAAGATTGCTCCTATTATCCATACCCGCCATGGCGACTATTTCATCGGCGCTGAATCGCTTTGATCCTTCCACGGCAATCGACTCCACCTGGAAAAATTCACTGTGACACAAACCGGCATATACTCCCCAGCCAGCTATAAAAAGGAGGCCCACTGCCAAGGCAATGCCAGCGACAAGGCTAAAGAGCTGCCGTGTTGCGGCGCGCTCGGCCTTCATCCTTTTGTGCTGGGGGGACGAGTATGCTGCTTTTCGTTTTTTCATAAATTTTTGCCGGCAAATCCGAGCAGCTTCACCTCGGGTTCCAAGAAAACACCAAACTTTTTCTTCACCTCATTCTGAACCAGCTTCATGAGTTCAATCAGCTCATGGGCCTTGGCAGTACCAGTGTTGACCAGAAAATTCGCGTGGCGCATGGAAACCATGGCCCCGCCGATACGGGTCCCCTTTAAGCCGGCCTCATCAATGAGCTGGCCAGCTGTTTTGCCGTGGGCGGGATTCTTAAAAAAAGAACCGCAACTGGCCTCCTTGGGCTGATGTGCTTTTCTGCTGGCCGTGAGCTTCTGGCATGTCGCCTTGATCGCTGTTTTATCTGCTCTCTGGAGATGAAAGACCCCTTCCACGGCAATGCGCCCCTTTGCCTCTCCCCAGGAACGGTAGTTATAATGAAACTCCTCGATATCTTTAACAACATAATCGCCGTTTTCATCCATGACCGTTACCGAGTTCACCACCTGGGAAATTTCAGAGCCCCAGGCCCCGGCATTCATCACCAGGGCGCCGCCAACCGTTCCCGGAATACCTGCGGCAAACTCCAAGCCGCTCAACCCTTGATCCACGCACCAATTAACCAAACGCCCCAGGCTGCAACCAGCCTCGACTTTGACATAGACCCTATCATCTACCTCTCTCATCACCTCGATATTGGCAAACTTGTTGCTGAGAACCAGGGTAATGCCGCATAAGCCTTCGTCCGCCACCAGAATATTTGAGCCTCCACCGATCAGACGACAGGGGATATTAAGGCGTTTGATGCCGGTGAGGAGTTGGCTCAACTCGTTAATCCCTGTAGGAAATATTATGGCTTCAGCCCTGCCGCCAACCCGGTAGGTGGTAAATTTTGCCATGTCCTGATCCCACAGCACCTCCCCTAACCAGAAATCGCTCATCTGATCGTTAAAGGCATCGGCCCATGCCGGCATCCTTATGCTGTTATTCATTGCAGCCATGCCGACCTCGTCCCATCCACATGCCAACGATTCCATAATGTCTCCCCTGACGGCCTGTACCTGATGTCTGTTTTCGCACAAACTCCATCTGGTCACCTTGACTTCTCAAGAAGGAGCAAGAGCTCTTCACCGGCCTGATAAATATTGCCGGCCCCGAGGCTCACCACGACATCGCCAGCAAGCAAGAGTGGCAATACCGCCTGGGCCATGTCAGCCACCGCTTCTGCCAGATAAACCTCGCGCTGCCCTCTTTCTTTAATGGCCGCAGCAAGGCTCGCAGAATTTACCCCTTCAATGGGTTGTTCACTGGCCGGATAGATTTCAGCCAACAGCAATAGATCCGCAGCATGAAATGCCGTACAAAACTCCTTAAAGAGCGCCTGGGTCCGGGTATAACGATGGGGCTGAAAAAGAACAACCAACCTTCTGTCCGGCCAGGCATCCTTTAGGGCTGACAAGGTCGCCTTGATCTCAGTGGGATGATGACCGTAATCGTCAACAATAGTGATGCCGTTCTGCTCCCCTTTGACCTGCAGACGGCGCTGGACACCATTAAATTTTGAAAGACCGGCAGCGATGGTGGCGAAATCAATCTCCAACTCAAGGCCGACCGCCACTGTGGCCAAGGCGTTATAGACATTATGGACCCCGGGAAACTGCAGGGTGATTTCGCCAAGCACCTCCCGCCCGGCACAGACATCAAACCTGCAGCCAAAGCCAAGCCTGTCGATCTTGCGGGTGTGGATATCGGCCTGGGCCGTTAGACCATAGGTAATCACCCGCTTTTTAATTTCCGGCAACAGGTCAACAATATTATCGTTGTCGAGACAGAGAATAGCGACCCCATAAAAGGGTATCTTGTTTATAAACTGTAAAAAAACATCTTTTATCGCATCGATATCCTTGTAATAATCGAGATGCTCCAGATCTATGTTGGTCACCACCTCCACCACCGGTGTCAGATGAAGGAATGAACCGTCACTTTCATCGGCCTCGGCAACCAGGAACTCGCCCTCGCCGAGTTTGGCATTGGTCCCCAGACTGTTTACCTTGCCGCCGATCACCACAGTGGGGTCGAGATTAGCCTCGGCAAGCACGGCACCAACCAGCGAGGTGGTTGAGGTTTTACCGTGGGATCCGGCAATAGCGATACCAAACTTCTTGAGGCGCATGAGTTCAGCCAGCATTTCCGCCCTGGGAATTACCGGTATGCCAGCCTCGATTGCGGCCAGGACCTCAGGGTTATCCTTGCGTACCGCTGTTGAGGTTACAACCACCTCTGCCCCCTTGATCCACGAGGCGTCATGGCCCTGGTGCACCACGCCGCCAAGATCTTCGAGCCGCTTGGTAATATCGCTGGTCGCCAGATCAGAACCACTCACCCGATAACCAATATTAAGCAGCAGTTCCGCAATACCACTCATGCCAATACCGCCGATACCGACAAAATGTATGTGTTTGTTCTTTTTGTACATTTTTAGTTATCCTTGGCTACAGGGCACTGGAGTGGGCAGATGCAAGATCCAGGCATTGGCGGACGATATGGGTGGCCGCATTGGGCTCACCCAACTTATGCGCCATGGTAGCCATTCTTTCGCGCTTAGTCTCATTTCCAACAAGGTCAAGGATGATCTTGGCCAGATCAATCCCGGTTGTCTCATGTTCTCGGCATTTAATTGCCGCCCCAGCCTCTACCAGCCAATCGGCATTAATCTCCTGGTGGTTATCGGCCGCAGCGGGATAGGGTACCAGGATCATCGGTTTGCCCAACACAGTCAACTCAGCCAGACTCGTTGCCCCGGCTCGGGCCACTACCAGATCGGCCTTGGCAAGAACAAAGGGCATCTGGTTGAAGAAAGGGGCGACCCTGGCGGGTATGCCGGCCTCTTCATAGGCTGCCCGCACCTTTTTGGTATCCTTTCTGCCCGTCTGATGGATGATATTAAAACCATCAGGCAGGGTTCTTCTAATCAACCGGGCACCTTCGATCATCATGGTATTGATACTATGGGCCCCCAGTGAACCACCCATGACGACCAGGGTGAAACTTTCAGCCCTTTTTTCTCCACTTGCCATGGCCCGAACCTCTTTACGGACCGGGTTACCGGTATAAACACATTTATTGGCCGGGAAGCGCTTTTCGCTGCCCGGTATCGATACAAATATTTTTCTGACAATTCTTGCCAGTATCCGGTTGGCCAGGCCTGGCACAGAGTTTTGTTCATGGATACAGGTCGGAATCTGTCTTAACCAGGCAGCCAGGAGAACCGGCCCAGTCACATACCCACCGACGCCAAGGACCACATCGGGCTTAAACCTGCTGAGAATCCCCCACGCCTCCCACAGAGAGAGGGGCAGTTGCAACAATGCCATGACCTTCTGCACAATGGACTTTCCCTTTATACCCTGGCTCTTGAGGGGGATAAAAGGAAAGGAACGTCCTGTTAAGATCTTGGCGTCTGTTTCACGGTCCGTCGCCACAAAGAGGATTTCACTGCGCGCTACAGAATAGAGAACCTCTTCTGCCACGGAAACTCCGGGGAAAAGATGTCCGCCTGTTCCTCCACCGCAAATGATCATTCGCATGGCGCTTGTGACCTCGGGTTCATACTATTTCGCGCCAATGAATCGTTGCGGGGCCTGTTAACCGCGCTGGCGGCACCACCTTCATTTATCGCTGCCACGGCCTGCTGAAAGGCCTTGCCCCGTTCGACATAGTTACTGAACATATCAAAACTTGAGCAGGCCGGTGACAACAGGACAACCTCACCCGCATGGGCTAACTGTGCGGCCATTGACACCGCCTCAGCCAAGCTCTGGGCCCGACTTATTTCGACAAAATCAGCAAAGGCGGCGGCCATCTTGTCCGCTGCCTCGCCAATGAGGATCAGGTTCTTGACCTTTGTCCTGATCTCTTCGGCAGCCAGCCGGTAATCACCGCCCTTATCCCTGCCACCGGCAATGAGATGAACAGGTTTACCCATCCCGAGCAATGCCGATTGGAGCGCCCCAATATTTGTGGCCTTTGAGTCATCCACATAGTCAACGCCATTGATTGTGGCGACAAGGGTGTTGCGATGTTCAAGGGATTTGAAAGCGGCCAAACCCTGGACAATGGCATCAGGCGGGCAGCCCAAGAGCCTCACCGCAGTGATGGCGGCCAGGCAATTATCACTATTAGGGTAGACAGAGAGGGATTGCGGCAATGGATACTCCTCTCCAGCTCCTTGAGGGAGATTGATTACAGCGGTCGTACCGACCAGGCGAGCATGGCAGCTTTTTTTGCGGCCAAACGCCCTGATTGTTGACGGAATATCTGCCAGCCTGTGGTTAATCTGGAGATCGTCGCCGTTGATCACCGCAAAATCATCTCTCTTTTGGCGCTTGAATATTTTCATCTTTGAAGCGACATATTCCTCATAGGAACCATATCTATCCAGATGATCCGGACTGATATTAAGGAGGATTGCGATGTGGGGGTGAAAGCTTGTGGCGCTGTCGAGCTGAAAGCTGCTGACCTCAAGCACCAGGACCTCGGCGTTCGCCCCGCTTATCACAAACTCACAGAGGGGGGTGCCGATATTGCCCCCGACAAAGACCTGGCGGCCAGAGGCCTTGAGGAGTTCCCCCACCATGGTGGTCACTGTGGTTTTGCCATTGGTTCCGGTAACCGCCACAATGTCGATGTCTGTGAAAAGGGTGCCGAGTTCCAGTTCGCCGATCAGCGGTATATCATTCCTGCGTGCAGCGGCAAGCTCCAACAAATCAAGGGGAACACCGGGGCTGACCACAATGCATTGGGCAGCGACAAAGGTATTCTGGTCATGACCGCCAAACTCTTGGAACACCTGCTGATCAACGAGCCATTGCTGATCTTCAGCACTGAGCTTCGCAAGGGGGCCACCATCGCTGATGGCAAGCTGACAACCCTGGGCAGCAAGAAGACGCAGGGCAGCCATGCCGGAGCGACCTGCCCCAACCACCAGCACCTTCTTGTTTTTCGTAAAAAACCCTTGGTTGATCATAGCTTTCATTCTGCCTTTGAGCATTTCATCAGCGAAGTTTTAAGGTGGCTAGTGCCATAAGGCCGAGAATAATCGAGACAATCCAAAATCTCACCACGACCTTGGGTTCCACCCAGCCCTTTTTCTCAAAATGATGATGAAAGGGGGCCATGAGAAAGATACGTTTGCCCCCGGAAACCTTAAAATAGCCGACCTGGAGGATCACCGAGATTGCCTCCATAACAAAAATACCGCCGACCAGGGCCAGGAGCACCTCCTGTTTGGTGACAATGGCGACGGTCCCCAAAGCCCCGCCGATGGAGAGTGACCCCACATCCCCCATGAACATCTGGGCCGGAAAGGCGTTAAACCACAAAAAACCGAGGCTGGCTCCGGCCAGGGCGCCACAGAATATGACGACCTCGCCCGCTCCTGGCACGTGGGGAATCTGCAGATAGGACGCCAGGCCAACATGGCCGGCCAAATATGAAAAGAGGAGATAGACGCCGCTGGTCACCACTGTTGGTCCAGCCGCCAGACCATCCAAGCCGTCGGTCAGATTAACGGCATTAGAGGCCCCCACCACCACAAACATGACAAAGGGGATATAGAACACCCCTAAGTCTGGTTGAAAACCCTTGAAAAAGGGGATGCTGAGCTGGGTTGAGTAGGAAGGCTGAATGGCAATAAAGATTCCGGCCACCAGAGCACCTGCCACCTGCAGCAGGATCTTACCCCTGGCACTGAGCCCCTTGGAGTTTTGTTTTTTGATCTTGCAGTAGTCATCCCAGGCGCCGATCATTGCGTACCAGACAGTAACCCCTAGAATTATCCAGATATAAACATTGGCGAGATTGACCCAGAGCAGGGTGCCGACCAACAGGCCAAAGATAATGAGGAGACCACCCATGGTGGGCACCCCTTGCTTGCTAAAATGAGACTCCGGGCCGTCGGTACGGATAACCTGCCCCACCTGATTTCTCTGCAGCATCCTCATAAAAGGTCTGCCACAGTAGAGCACTACCAAAAAAGCGGTAATGGTCGCCCCGATACCACGCAAGGTAATATAGCGAAAGACATTGAAGCCTCCGAAAATGGTGTGGAGCGGATAGAGGAAATGATAGAGCATGAGTCGCCAGTAGTCTGAATTCAGTAGTCAGTAATCAGGATGAACAATCCTGTTTCTTCCAAGAGGTGTACAACCTAACCCAGTTCGCGCTGGAGCCCCTCAACGATTTTTTCCATGCACATGCCCCGCGATCCCTTGATCAAAAAATAATCACCCTTGCCAAAGGATTTTTCTTCCATACATTCAAAGATTGTCTGCAAAATCGCCTCTTTACTCGGGAGCCGATGTACCTGTCGTAATGGCATTGCCGCATCCATGGCACCTTGGGCCACGATTTTGGAATACTCACCATAGACCAGAAGATGATCAAAGCCCTTGCAGGCCACCATCTCTCCAATCCGGCGGTGGGCCTTTTCGCTCTCGTCGCCGAGTTCGAGCATATCGCCCAGGATGGCGATGGTTTTATGCTCACCGCGAATGGCCTGTACCGCTTCAAAGGCTGCCATCATAGAGGCAGGATTGGCATTATAGCAGTCATTAATGATTTTCAGGCCGCCAATATTAAGAATCTCCATCCGCTTGTCAACAGCGACGAATTTCTCAAGACCCTCGACAATATGGGACATCTCTAGTCCCGAGGCATGGGCAATAGCCGCTGCCGCCAGGGCGTTTGAGACATTATGCTCACCCATCACCCTAATCTGCATCCGGAGCCGTTCCGCGCCAATATGAAGGGTAAAGGCCATGCCCTCTTCGCCCATGTTTTTGACATGGGTCGCTCGCACATAGGCCTTTGAATGGCGGCCGTAGGAGATTTGTTCCTGATGCATTTTTCTGGCCAGACTGCGTACCGCCTTGTCATCATAGTTAATGCATAATCTTGACCAGGAGTTACAACCGGCAAAGAGCTCACCCTTGGCCCGGGCCACACCCTCCATTGAACCAAGACCGGAGAGATGGGCGGCCTGAACATTGACGATACAGGCAATATCAGGATCTGCTATTTCCGTCATCCTGGCGATCTCGCCCAGACGATTCATCCCCATTTCCAGCACTGCCACATCATGATGGTTATCAACGGGTAGCAGTGAGAGGGGCATGCCGATGAGGTTGTTGAAATTACCCCGTGTCTTTAAGACGTTAAACTCTTGCCCCAGAATAGCCGCACTCATCTCTTTGACCGTGGTTTTTCCGGAACTGCCTGTGATGGCAACGACCTTGAGATCCGTTACCTCAGCACGGCGATAGGCAGCAAGATCACCCAGGGCCCGCAGGGTATCTTCCACCTGAATCACCGTCACATCGACATCCTCCGGCACGATTTCGACAATGATGCCTCCGGCACCCTTGCGCACCGCTTCCAGAGCAAACTCGGCCCCATCATAATTTGCTCCGGATAAGGCCAGGAACATATCGCCCTTTTTGATGGTGCGCGTATCAGTGGAGATGTTCGCAAAGGTCGATTTTGCCGATCCGGACACAAACCTGCCGCCGGTGGCAAGTAAGACATCACTCAATTTCCACCTCAAGTCCTTCACTACACCATCTCCTTGACTTACTCCTGTCCTGCTGGTTGGTGCTGGTGAACTCGTCGTTCGTGCGTCTCTGCAACTTAGAATTTCCATTTTTTCTCCTCGAACCCTTTAAAGTTTCAGGCCGCGCCGGCAGCCTTCCCCCAAACTTTTTCAAGTTCTTGTTTTGCCTCTAGGCGGTCATCAAAATGCACCTTGCCAGAACGGGTGAGCTGATAATCCTCATGCCCCTTGCCACTTATCAGCACCACATCGTCCCGGTTCGCCAGGTTAATCGCGCAGGCAATTGCCTGGTGCCGCGATTCAATAACGAGATATTCCTTTCCCTGCCCCTTCAGGAAATCAACCTCAACTCTTCTGCCGCCATTCGCCTCCATGCCGGCTTCAATTTCTGCCAATATCTTCACAGGATCCTCTGTGCGCGGATTATCCGAGGTAGCAATGGCCACATCGCTGTACTGGACAGCAATGGCGCCCATCATCGGCCTCTTGCCCCTGTCCCTGTCCCCACCGCAACCAAACACCACCAGCAAACGCCCTTTTGTCAAGGGCTTGATCGTCTCCAGCACATTCTGGAGGGCATCTGGAGTATGGGCATAATCGACAATAATCCGTGGGTGAGCCACTCCGGGAAGTTCGACCATTTCCATCCGGCCTGGTGCCCCGCAACATGTTCTTATGCCCTGGCGCATAACAGCCACGGGCACGTCAAGGGCCTTGGCCACCCCAAGCACGGCCAGGATGTTACGGATATTAAATGCACCAATAAGCGGCGAGGTGAACTGGCACTCCTCGCCGGCCACATTGACGGTCATGTCAATTCCGGCCAGGGAAAGCTGCTCGTTTTTGCTGTCAATCATCTGGCCTTTGCCACAGGTTATGACCTGCTCAACCCCTTCTGCCCTCAGGCTGGCGATCAGCCGTGCCCCCCAGCTTTTTTTGCCCTCACTGACAATGACGGCCTGACCATTTTTTTTTAAATGGTGGGTGAAAAGTTCTTTTTTTGCCCCGAGATAGCTCTCCATATCGCCATGAAAATCGAGATGATCGCGGCTTAGATTGGTAAACAGGGCTACATCAAAACTGATTCCTGCCACCCTGCCCTGCTCCAGGGCATGGGATGACACCTCGATAATCACATGGCTGACACCGGCCCCGGCCATCTCAGCCAAGAGACTTTGCAGCTGGACAGGATCCGGCGTGGTATGGCTTGCCTCTCTGCTGACAGCACCGAACCTGAAATTCACGGTGCCGATCACGCCGGGCCTTCCCCCTGCTTGAGCCACAATCTCTTCCAGAAGATAAGAACAGGTGGTTTTGCCATTGGTTCCAGTGATGCCGACAATGGTCATCCCCTTGGCTGGATTGCCGTAAAAGGCCGCAGCCATGGTGCCAAGTGCAACAGCGGTATCTGCCACCCTGATCTGTGGGACACCAAGATCACGGACCTTGTTGTCGCCATTGACCACTACTGCCACTGCCCCCGCGGCAACTACCTGAGGCAGATAGTCGTGACCATTGGCGTTCGCACCTACCACGGCGACAAAGAGGGCACCCGGTTGCACCAACCGAGAATCTGCGGTTATGGATGTGGCCTGAAGGGGAGCTAAATCAACGTCGACTTCATTCGTTATGCCTACCAGGAGGTCTGCGACAGATTTGGCCTTCATTGTTAGGGCCGCGCCTTACTGCCACTGGCAAGCTTCAAGAGGATCCTGTCACCGCAATCCTGCCCTGGCTGAGGCTGCTGTGCCACAACTCGCCCTGCCCCTTCAATTTCTATTTCAACCTGGCATGGCATCAAGGCCAGCATGGCCTTCCGAAGGCTCATCCCAATCACATTGGGTGTCTTGCCACCCCGGCTGCTTTTCACTTCCTGCTGGCCATCCTTTTTTTCTGAGTGTTTTTCTAACCAGGCATCAAGAAGACCGGCCTCACTGGGCAGCACATAGGATGCCAAATCACTCTCATTTGTTTGCCGTTTGTCTTTTACAGTCTGGCGCAGAAAGGCATCGCCAAATCGTCGCATTGGCGATGCGGAACTCAGATCAAATTCACCATCATGCACAGAGACAAGAAGCACCAGACGGGAATTATCCACCGGAGATGCCGCGACAAAAACGCCGTCATAGGTCTGCCCTCTCTTTAGAACCTTCAAGGCCTGGTCGCCTTCCTGACTTTCCATGACGAAATCATCCATCCGTGCCAGGGGAAAGAGGTATTCAGCCGCAAAAAATCGGGCGTTGTCTCCAGCACTCGCCGCAAAGGAGGTTTTCAACATAGCGCTTACCTTTGCCACATCACGACCTTGGGTTTTAAACTCATAGGATGCAAAGTTGCCTGCTCCATCAACGGTGCCTTTCAGGAAGTGGAGAGCCACTGGCTTACCGCCATTTACCAGACGGCTGAAGCCCCCCAGGATCGAAACCCCATTTAAGCCTCCCTCACCACATTGTTTGCCGGCCAGAATAGCCTCTCCCTGCACAGGTATATCGATCTGGTCAGCACAACTGATTCCCAGATCCTGCTGAAAGGCCAACAGCTCCTTTTCCGAAATAGTGGGATCCGGCAACTCGGCCAGCTCGCTGGAAATATAGCCACCGCCGGGCCACGGCCACCAGTAGCCGGCTCGAGAGCGACCACCACTTTTTTGTGACCGGGGTTTAAGCACTGTGGCAGAAGGCTGGTTAATGTCTCGCATGCCAATTTTTTTGTCCGCATGAACAGCGGCGCCATACCGGAAAAGTCCTGATATTCCACCCGGATTCATTATCTTGGCAACCATTTCCATCTTTTGGCTCTGAGGAGTGGCATCCCAAAAGGTGTTGGGATCAAAGGAGGGAAGCTGAACTGAGGCCATAATTTCACCCGTGGCAGGATCAACTGCCATGGCTGCTACTGAACTGGCCTGTGTCTTGTCCAGCAATAATGCCATCTGCTTCTCCAAGATGGTCTGGGTTTTCAGATCAAGGGTGAGAACAATATGCTTCCCTTCATCAAAGGTCTTTTTGCCGGTGCCGGCATCAATTTCTGCCAACGCCCTGCCGCGGAGTTCCTTGTCATAGAAGAGCTCGATCCCGGCAAGACCCTGCTCATCCTTGACATAACCAAGGACCTGCGCGGCCTGTTTATTATGTGGATAAAAGCGCACCGGTGATTTCTGAAAATAAAGCCCGGCAATATTGAGCTTTGATAACTCGGCAACCTTGTCTCGCGGCACCCGGTGACCGAGCCAGATAAAACTCCGTTCTGTGCGCAGTCTCTTGACAAGCTGCTCTCGGTCAAGTTCCAGAATGGTTGCCAATACCTCTCCTGTTTGGCTGCTGTCCTCAACTTCCAGGGGTTTAATGTATGCAGCATAAAGATCAAAACTTACAGCGAGTGGTTCCAGAAAACGGTCATAAATATTTTTACGCTCCTGAAAAGAGCCGATGCCGGGAACGGCTGTATCCTCTTCTTTTTTGTCTTGGTCGGGGATCACCAGCCAGAAAAACAAACCGCTGGCAATCAGGAGAAGGAGGATACCCGTCTTACTGATTTGTGTTTTCCGACCTGGCTTTTTCTTCTTCCCATAGCCTTTATAGTCGATGGGCCCTTTGCGTCTCTGATACCCCATGACGCCTTTTCCTCCAGCAAATATGCTGTTCACATCATTAGCCGCAAACGACGTCGTTACTAAAAGCCAATCTGCTGCCGCTTGCCCGGGCTGTACAGGCCAACTTGGACTGCGGCAAAGGCCTCCAACCGTTGGCCCTGCAGAAGCCGGACCTGTTCGTCAAGCAATGCCGTCCGAACCTGCTCTTTTTTACTTTTAAGCTCCTGGGCCTGGGCCATTCCCATTAAACCTTCTTGAATACAATGGCCCACCCAATAACTTGCAGCCACCCCGATAGCCGCGGCCAGTATCACTATGACGCCCAACGTTTTCCAGAACAGCGCGGCATTCCCCTTAGTGCGGCCCATGGTGCGCCAGCCTTGCCGGCGGGCAACAGCCATACCCCTCCCCTGATAACTTCCTGCATAATCTCGCATACCTTATTCTCCGACGACCTCAGCAACCCGTAGCTTCGCGCTTCGTGACCGAAAATTACGATCCACCTCTTCCTGGCTCGCCACCACCGGCTTGCTGGTCAGAACTCGCAAGCGCGGATTATCTCTAAATGCCCTTTTCACCAGCCGGTCTTCCAAGGAATGAAAAGAAATCACACAAAAACGGCCTCCTGGTCGCAACATCTCCGCGCCGTCAGCAAGAACCGTAACCAGATTATCCAACTCGCCATTGACAGCGATGCGTAATCCTTGAAAGACCTTGGTGGCCACATGGATCTTCTTGGGATGAAAACGGCGGGGGATCGTCTTCTCCACCAACTCGGCCAGCTCCTTGGTGGTTAGCAAAGGCTCCTTAAAACGCCGTTCGACGATGGCCCGGGCTATGGGTCGCGCCTGCCTTTCCTCTCCGTAGAGGTAAAAAATATCTGCCAGTTCTTGTTCAGAGGCAGAGGCCAAAATGTCGGCTGCCGTAACCTCCTGCCTGGTATCCATGCGCATATCAAGGGGTTCACTGCCCTTAAAGCTAAAACCCCTGCCACTCTCGTCAAGGTGGAGGGAGGAGAGCCCTAAGTCGAGGAGCACCCCATCCACCCCCCCAATATTTCTATCTATCAGCTCGTTCTTCAGCTCAGCAAAATTCTTGCGGACAAAAACAACCTGATCGCCAAAAGAGGCCAGGTTGTGCTGGGCCCGTTTCTGGGCTTCCTCGTCCCAATCAAAAGCGATGAGGCGGCACTGCGGACCACCCTCCTGTAAAATGGCACCGGCATGGCCGCCCAGGCCGAGGTTACCATCTACATACACCCCCCCTTCATGGGGCCGGAGATACCGAATAACCTCTTCCACCAAAACCGGGATGTGTAGGGGATCATGGTCATACATACATTTCAGAAAAATCCCAGGTCGCTGCACTCGCCGGCCAGATCATCAAACTCGTCATCGCCAACAACATTTTCAACCAGGTGAATTTGTTTATCCCAAACCTCAATAAAGGAGGTCATGCCCAGCAGGACGACATCCTTGTCGATATTGCCCATGGTCCGTAAAGAGATGGGCAGCAGGATCCGGCCATTTTTATCGATCAGGACTTCAGATGAGTTACCGACCAGGTGGCGAACCAGCTTGGCGGTCTTGGCATTTTGCTGGCCACGACTCAAAATGGCGTGTTCAATTCTGGCCCATTCGGCCAAGGGATAGATGCGCAGGCATTTGCGCCAGGGCGTGATGAGCAAACGATCATCATATTTCCGAGTCAGGACATCCTTGAAGCGGGCAGGGATATTCAACCGGCCCTTGCTGTCAAGTCCATGCTCGGAGCTTCCACGGAAGCTATTGATCTGCTCGAGAACATCTTCTGTCACTTTCCACCCCTTCTAGCCACTTTGCACCACTTTACACCACAATATCTAACTTTATAGCCACCTTACCTTTGCCGAGTCAAGAAAAAATCCATACCGCCTTGAGGGGTCAAAAAGAGCGAGACGCCGCGAGGTACAACATCTTGATAAAGAAAAAACTTAAATATACTATGACATGTATTTTTCATGCCTCACCCCTCGGTTCAGCCCTCTTGAAAAAAATAAAAATAAAGTGGGTACAAAGTGGAGGAGAAACCCAAACAGGGGAATAACAACAGAATATGGCCGGCAAGGGGGAGAGAAAATCAAGAAGAGGAGGTGACGGAGAAGACTGGACGAAACGACAGGAAAAACGAGAAGAAGCCTTTAGGAGAAATCAAGCTCCAGGGACCGAGAGTTGATATATTCCACCAGGAGCTGATGGTTGGCATCGGTACTGTCAAAATGGAAGGAGACCTCGACCTTTTCTTTGAGACGAACCTCGCGGACCACGACGGCCTCGGCAATATTAATAACCACAGGGGGGCGACGGCTCTCCCTAAAATAGAGGGTCAGGGTCAGGGGAGACAGGACGCTACCCTTGCCTAGACCCTCCAGCGCTCCGCATATTTTTGCCCCTTCCAGGGACACATCAAGAACCTGAGCCGTGAAAAGACGGCGGCTGTTTTTGGGGACACAGGTGAGGGTGGACTGCTGAGGGGTAAAGACACGGGGAAACTTGCGGCGCTGGATCTCAAAGATTTCCGCAGGGAGCTTTGCCCTGG
>JBFFNX010000014.1:0-24985 GCA_041562995.1 Desulfurivibrionaceae bacterium | reverse complement strand
GAGGGCCTGCATGGCAGGCTCGAGGGAATTAATTTCATCAACCAGGGGCTGGAGAGCCTTGAGCACCCTTTCATTCTTACTGCCAAAAACCTTGGTTAACACCTTGCCTAACATATGTACTCCTGGTCCTTCAATTGAACAGAAAGATGAAGCCCGTGGTCGGTTCTCAGAATATGCGTGCCGCTCTTGGCTACGCTGACCACGTAACTTCTTTTTGATTTCATTGATTTAGAGCATAAAAAAAATGAATATACCACTCATTCTTCCAGCTGACCACTGGCTCATGAATTGTGGCCTTACCCCTGCCAGACCATGGCCTCTTCATTACAATCCGGGAATTTGGGACAATTTACGCAGTCGCTCCAAACCTTATGGGGCAACTCCCCCTTGTCAATGGGCTTAAAGCCGAGATGACTGAAAAATCGGGGTTGATAGGTGAGGGTAAAAACCTTGTTAATCCCGAAGGCCTGGGCTTCAGCCAGACAAATTTCAACCAGGCGGCGTCCCACCCCTTTGCCCTGCTCATCTTCAAGAACGGCCAAGGACCTGATCTCGGCCAGATTCTCCCAACTGATATGAAGGGCGCCAGCTCCAATCAGAGTGTGGCCGTCATCGGCCAAGGCAACCTGAAAATCGCGGAGCTGATCGTAGAGCGAGCTATAGGAACGCCCCAACAATAAACCTTTATCAGCAAAATGGTGAAGTAACGTATAAATTGCCTTCACATCTGCCATGGTTGCCTTACGAATCATCACGTCACTTACCCCTTCTAAAAAATGCCCCAAAAGAAATAAAAAACTGACCTTACCTCTCTTTCCTAGTTATTGCTATCAACAGGAAGGAGGGTAATAAAGGCCTGCAAATTTTCCGCCTCTTCTAACTGATCCACCTTTTCATTGGCAGCGGCCAAGGTGTCGTAACGGCCTAAAAAGACACGAAAGAGGCTGGCCCCTTCCTCCGGCTTGAGGGAAAAGGCATACTCACCCCGGGCCTGCCAGTTGAGGACCTCCTGGCGGGCATCATCCTCGCTGTCATAGGCCGCCACCTGGAGCGTGAAAAAGGAGGGCTCCCCCTCAACATCCTGACCGGCTTCACCCTTGCCCTTGCCAGTAGAGCGCGCCTCAAATGCTTTTTTTTGGCGGCTCGCTGCCTCTTGGCCCTTGGACCAGATTTTTGAGGAAAACCGGCTTATGGCCTTGGATGTATCCCCTTTACCAGAGGGCAACAGCACGGTCTGCCCCGCCCAGAGGCCAAGGAGAAACATCCAGAGAAAAACACAAAAACAGATGGTAACAAGACCGGCAAGTCCTCCGATGCCAAGTTCCAAGCGAATGGTAAATTTTTTCTTTCTGGTGCTCAGTTTATTGGCCATTATCCCTGTGCTGCTACGCCCTCAGCATAATCGCGGAAGATGCCGCGGGCAGAGGGCAAATTTTCAAGGCACCTACATGGAATCAGGTGCTGTCACGCCGATAAGCTGCAGGCCGTTATGCAAAACGGTACAGAGGCCGGCCACTAACCAGAGACGGGCCCGGGACAACTCCTGGGCCTCAGGATCAACAATACGGTGCTCGTGGTAATAACGATGAAAAAGCCCGGCCAGCTCCTGCAGGTAGGTCACAATACGGTGCGGGGCCAGATCATGGGCCGCACCACTGACCAGGGCAGGAAAGGCCGCCATGGTTTTCATTATTTTCAACTCTTCCGGCAAACTGAGTAAGCTCAAAGCGGCGTCATGAAGTTCGCCCAGGGCCACTCCTTTCTCTTCGCATTTCTGGAGGATGGATGAAATCCGGGCATGGCCGTACTGGACATAAAAAACAGGATTTTCCTTACCCTCTTTGGCGGCCAGATCGAGATCGAACTCAAGCTGACTGTCTGCCTTGCGCATGAGAAAAAAGAAACGGACCACATCTATACCCACCTCATCTATAAGCTCGTCAATGGTGATAAAGGTGGCCTTGCGGGTGGACATCTTCACCTGCTTGCCATCGCGCATCAAGGTGACAAACTGGTGGAGAACAACGGTGACCTTGGATTTATCGTAGCCCAGGGCCTCGATACCGGACATAACATCGGGCACCGTGGCAATATGGTCCGAGCCAAAGACATTGACCAGCCAGTCGTAGCCCCGCTTGAATTTCTCGCGATGATAGGCAATATCGGGCAGGCGATAGGTGGGTTCACCGCTGGACTTGATGATAACCCGGTCCTGCTCCTGGCCAAAGTCGGTTGTTTTAAACCAGGTGGCGTCATCCTTCTCATAGACAAGACCCTTGGCGCGCAACTGGCGGACCACATCATCAATATGGCCCTGATCATAGAGGGTATGCTCGTTATAATAAGAATCAAAGACGATCCCCATCCTCTCCAGGGTCTGGTTGATATTGGCAAAGACCGCCTTTTCAGCAGCCACCTTGAAGACCTCGACATCATCCTCCGCCTTATAAGCATCACCAGCCTCGTCAATGAGCCCCTGGGCGATTTCGCGGATATAGTCGCCCTGGTAGCCATCCTCAGGAAAGGTAAAGGGCAGGCCGAGGAGCTCCAGATAGCGGGCCTGGGTGGAGGCGCCGAGCACCCGCATCTGGCGGCCGGCATCGTTGTAATAATACTCGCGCTCGACCTCATAGCCCACCGCACTCAGGAGACGGGCAATGGCGTCACCAAGAACGGCCTGGCGCCCGTGGCCGATGGACAGAGGGCCGGTGGGATTGGCGCTGACAAACTCCACCAGCACCTTCTGGCCGTTTTTCTCACGGCTGCGGCCAAAAAAATCGCCCTCGGCGTGAACCACCGGCACCACCTGAGCCCAAACCGCCTCATTAATGAAAAAATTAATAAAGCCGGGCCCGGCGATCTCGACCTTGGCAAGCAGGCGGTCATTGCCACGAAGAAGCTGAGCAAACTGCTCGGCAATAGCCCGGGGATTGACCTTGCTGCCGGTGGCATTCTTCTCCTTGCCGGCAATGATCATGGCGGCATTGGTGGCATAATCACCCTGGCCCTCATGCTTCGGCTCTTCAACGACAAAGATGCCGGTAGCCGCGGCCGACCAGTAGCCCTTCTGGACGCCTTGTTGAAAACAGGTATCGAGCCATTCTATTAACTGTGATTTAATCATCGTTTTTTTTGCTACGTATTTTTTCAGGGCTGCCTCAAGTCACAAGCAGGCCGGGTTCACGAATTCTGGATTCCAGAATTCTGCCTTCTAATTAATATAGTGCCGCTGGATATTATTACCGAGCAGACAAAGAACCTCATAACTGATGGTGCCCATCCAGGTTGCGATCTCATCAGCGCTGATCTGCTCATTACCCTGGCGGCCCATAATAATGACCTCGTCACCACGGCGGGCCTCGGGTATATCCGTCACATCAACCACGGTCACATTCATGCAGACCCGGCCCATAATCGGTGCCCTCTTGCCGCGGATGAGCACCTGGCCCACGCCGCCGGAGAGGCTGCGTAAAAAACCGTCCGCATACCCCATGGGCAGTACGGCCAGACGGCTGGGACGACTTGTCTTGTCAATATGGCCATAACTGATACCCTTGTCCGCCGGGGCGTCCTCCACCTGGACAATGGTACTGGCAACGGTCATCACCGGCACCAAGGGCGTGCGATGCAACTGGGGGTCAGAGGAGGGGTAGCAGCCATAGAGGGCCAAGCCGGGCCGCACCAAGTCCCAATAGAATTCCTTGTCGCGCAAGGTGGCCGGCGAATTGGCAATATGGGCCACAACCTTAGCGCCACTGCCCCGCACTGTTTCCACGCAGCGTCCAAAAACTTCGTTCTGGCGGCGGGTAAGCTCCACATCCACATCAGCCGAAGGGAAATGACTCATAATGCCGACGAGATCCAGCCCTGCGGCGCCCTGAATCTTTGCGCTCCAGGACAATACCTCTTCTGGCTTAAAGCCCAGACGACCCATCCCGCAATCAACCTTGAGATGAACCCTCAATCGCCCCGGCAGATTGCTGGCAGCCGCACTGAACTCGTCAAACTGGCAGCCATCAAAAATGACCGGCTCCAGACTATGGCGATGCATGGCCTGAATTTCGTCAACTGTACCGCCAAGCAAAACAAGCAGACTGCCGTCAATCCCGGCCTGCCGGAGGGCAATGCCCTGCTCCACCGTGGCAATACCGAAATGGCGAACACCGGCGACCTGGAGGATGGCTGCCATTTCCACCATCCCATGGCCATAACCGTCTGCCTTGATCACCGCCATCACTTGGGTCTGGCTGCCGACGTGGGCCTGTATCGCCTGATAGTTGCGGCGAATAGCCTCTCTGTCAATACGGACGACATTCATGGTACACCGATCACAGGACAATCAAACTCAAAAGGGGACTCTTCGCCGATCCTGTTGGCAATCTCTGCCATTTGTGCGTGGTTACTCTTCATGATCTCTCTTTCGACCACTGAACCAGGCCTGCCATGAGAGGCGGCTGGCGACAAAAAGGCCCCAGCCCACGGCCAGGGAAAAAAAACCAGACAACTCCGGGGCCACCCCCGGTAACCGTAATAAACGCCCGAGTATAATCATCACCACGATGATGATCCAGGTGCGTACAGCAAACATGCGGCCGACAAACATGGGCCCGCTGAAACTTTGCAGACGTTGGACATTGCGGCGAGCAATTTCATCAAGAATAAAAAAGGATTTCACTGTGCCGACAACAAAGGCGGTGGCCAGCCAGGCCGGATGCCAAGCCAGCATCTGACCGCCCTTGATGACCAGGGAAATGCCCACCACCATCCAGCATAGGGCGGCCAAGAAAAGAAGGGTCTGCAGCTCTACCTTTGCTCCCATCCGTTCTTCTAATTCCAAAAAACTCGTCTCCGGTCTCTGCAAGCTCGTTGCTTTGCTGTTTACAGAATGGTGATGTCCCCAAACAAATAAAGCCTGTCCCCATGAGGAGACAGGCCTTATATTGTGTCCAGTTTCCTGGGGCCAATAACCGAGATTAAACCTCAGTTACAGTAATGGCACCTTCAGGACAAACCTCAACACAGGTCTCGCAACCGAGACACTCATCAGGCTCTGCAGCAACGGCATGACCGTCTTCCATAGCAAGTACGGAAGCAGGGCAAGCGTTTACACATTCTTCGTCGCCAGAACATTTATCAACATCAATATCAATCTGCCACATAGTACAACCTCCTAAAATAAGAGCAAAAGTTAATGGGCGATATACCCCATCAATATAATTACCGCTTCAGACGTTTTTTTGATCCTTTCCAGACAGCAATTTCAAGAAAAATCAATTAAAACGAGATAAAGCAAAGCCATCTTTTTGTCAACAAGAATGTTGGCTTTAAATGTTCCCTAGCCATGAGGGTTTATCCATCCCTCTGGCCACCCTTGCGAGGCTCCTTACCGAGGAGCAAAAACATCGATTTCAACGCTTAGCAGTTGACCAGTGGACCGCGATCATTTACTTTTTGTTCAAATTATTTTTTTTTCGGACAACCACCGACTGTTGTCCCCATACCTTAGCTCTACAAAAACCTGTGACCAGATGGTGTCCCATGAGCATTAAACGCAAAATGCAACGACAGAATCCAAACAAAGAAGACCGGCAGACAACCATGAAAAATGAAATGGCCATGATTGCCGGCATTATCGAGGGCAGTCCCGATGCCGTTGGTGTGGTGGTGGTGCGGATGGATTGCGGCTGCCGGAAGATGGCGGCCGTGGACGAGAAAGGTGAAGCAGCCTCCAAGGTCATCATGTACCGCGACCAAGCTGAATCAATCTGTGACCAGTGTAAAGAGGATGATGGTGCCTTTGTCCGTGTCAAAGAGCAGTTTATCCACTGGGAAAAAGAGCTGGACGACGAGACCAAAGAAACGATCCACAACAAGGTTATCGGCAGCCAACCTGTCCACTGACAGCAGTTGCTAGATTTTGAAAAAAGGGAGATCAGATGCAAGCCCTTCCGTCAGGAAAACCGCTGTTTTAGCCCCTGACCGCGCTCTGGCGCCATGAACCTCTTAGTCCTTTGTGGCGGCATGCTCGGTGCGTATTAAACGCGCCGGGTCATAGCCGTGGCTAGCGATTTCTGCCACCAACCGAGCATATAACTCACTCTCCATGAGGGGCGTTCGTGCCAGTATCCAGACGTATTTTCGGGAGGGCTCAGCGACAACAGCATACTGATAGTCATCATCCAGTTTAACAATCCAATACTTCCCATAAAACGGCCAAAAGAAACTGACCTTGAGCTTGGCATTACTCTCTGTGTCGACAATCTTCGCCTTCCCTTCAGCCCTCTTTTGCTTGCCTCCCTGCTCGGCAAGGGTGCATTGGTTGACAACCTTGATGGTCCCATCAGTCTCTAAAGAATAATCTGCAGTCACCGAGGAGCATCCTGCCTCAAAACTATGGGGATAGCGGGCAATTTCATACCACCTACCCGCGTACCGCTCCAAGTCCACCTGCTGAACGGTCTCCATGGCCGGATACTTCTTCTCACAACCCGCTCCAAGAACTAGTAGAACAACGAACAGAAGTATCAGCGCTAAAATTTTCATGGGCTTTCCTTACAGATGAACGGCACAGTGGGGAGAGAGCAATGCATTGAATGCCACATCCTGCTACTATACTAACGATCAATAGGTTAGCTTCCTAACTTAAAATAACAAAACTACCTTGATGAAAAATATTTTGGTCTCCGGAGCCACCCTTTCGGGTCACTAGAAATTCAAGGACTTGACTCGTTAAGGATCATTCTCCATGTATCTTAACGCCACTCATGCTCACGCATAGTGAAGGGCTAGAGCTGTGAGGCCAAATATTTGCCCATAAAGAATCAACGCACCATGATGAGCGCCTCTATTGCAAGAAAGGGAAAGACACCCCAGCCGATATCCATCGTTTTGACTTCCAGAGGTGCCACCCCCTTTTAAGAAAACAGATTACAGTCGAAAGGCGGGGTCAAAAAAAGGAGTTTCTGAGATTCCTGGCAATCAAAATTGCAAACCAATCCGCATGGCTCCCAATGGCGTCAGAGATAGGCACCTAAAGAGGGACAATAATATACAAAAAGAGTCATAACTAGACTGGACAATGCAAATTGTTGTAATCTTCTAGAAATGACTCAAAATTAAAAATCAACCTGTTGCCATTTCGCTCATGGGTAAGAACAGTATTCTCTTTTTTGGGTGCATTACCGGCATGTATTGAGAAACATTTTGCTGTTTTTTCTTGCCTATCTAAAGTGCAGTAAAAAACAAACTCCTTGAAAACCTTTTTTGGGCTCAGCCTATCTCTTGGGTGGATAATGATGAGTAACGCACTTGAACATAACGTAAAGATGCAACCCGCTCCCCCCTGGCACGTCCTTAAGGTGGATGAGGTACTTACAAAATTGGCAGTCTCTGACCAGGGATTGACAACGGATGAAGCAGACAAACGCCTTCAGCTTAACGGCCCCAACCTTTTACCGGCCCCTCCCCGTCGTAGCGCCCTGGTGCGCTTCCTCCTCCACTTCCACAACGTCCTCATCTATGTCCTGCTTGGCGCCGCAGCAACCACAGCTCTGCTGGCCGACTGGGTTGATGCCATTGTTATTTTGGCAGTGGTCCTGATCAACGCCGTGATTGGCTTTGTTCAGGAGGGTAAAGCTGAAAAAGCCGTGGAGGCCATTCGCGGCATACTTACCCACGAAGCAGTGGTCCTCCGTGATGGCCGAAAGATCTCCATTAAGGTTGAGGATCTTGTCTCCGGGGATGTGGTTTTTCTCCAATCAGGGGACAAGGTACCGGCAGATTTACGCCTTTTCAAGACCAAGGATCTCCGCATTGAAGAGGCGACCTTAACCGGTGAATCGGTACCGGTGGACAAATCCACCAAGCCAGTGGCGGCCGACGCATCATTGGGTGACCGTGAAAACATAGCCTTCTCAGGCACCCTGGTCAGTTATGGTCAAGGCAGCGGTGTGGTTGTTGCCACTGGCGAGGCCACCGAGCTCGGCAAAGTCAGCTCTCTCCTGGCTCAGGTTGAGACCTTGGAAACTCGCTTAACACAACAGATGGCTGAGTTCAGCACCTGGCTCACCGGGGCAATCCTCATTTTGGCGGCGGGGACCCTTGCCTTTGGGCTGACTGTCCGAGACTACTCCTTTACCGATATCTTTTTCGCCAGCGTCGCCTTGGCAGTGGCGGCAATTCCCGAGGGCCTTCCGGCTATCATCACCATCACCCTGGCTCTCGGTGTCCAGCGCATGGCAAAACGCAACGCCATTATTCGCCGTCTTCCAGCAGTTGAGACGCTGGGATCAGTGACAGTCATCTGCTCTGACAAAACAGGCACGCTGACCAAAAACGAGATGACAGTAACGACGCTGATTACGGCCGAAAGCCTCTACAAAATTGATGGCGCCGGCTACGAACCGCGCGGCAAATTTCACCGGGGCGACCAGCTCATCAATCCTTCTGAAGACTCTCTACTCATGGAGCTGACTCGTGCCGTCCTTTTATGCAATGACGCCTCATTGGTGCAGAGCGACAGCGGTTGGCAGGTTCAGGGGGACCCCACTGACGGTGCCTTAATCGCCCTGGCCATGAAGGCCGGTCAAGATGCCGACTTCTTGAACAAAGAATACCCACGCGTCGACAATATCCCCTTTGAATCAGAACACAAGTTCATGGCCACGCTCCACCATGATCACGCCGGGCATGGCTTTATCTATCTCAAGGGCGCCCCGGAAAGAGTTCTGAAAATGTGTCACAGGCAGAGAAGTGGCGGCGACGACCAACCCCTTGAACGCCATTTCTGGGAACAACATATTGAGAAAATCGCGGGCCAGGGTCAACGAACCTTAGCGATTGCAACGCTTGCCGTGGGCCAAAAACGTGAAATGACTTTTGATGATGTCGAAAGCGGCTTGACGATTCTCGGTCTTTTCGGCCTGATCGATCCTCCACGAGACGAGGCTATCCAGGCGGTGCGCAACTGCCGTAATGCCGGGATAGGTGTCAAAATGATTACCGGGGACCATGGCCTGACCGCTGCTGCCATTGGCAAACAGATTGGCCTGGAAAAAACCGGCGAGGCAATTACCGGCCAGACACTGGAAACCATGACAGATGAGCAACTTCAATTTCAAGTGCAGCAATCCGACATATTTGCCCGGGTCAGCCCGGAACATAAACTCCGTTTGGTCTCGGCCCTGCAAGCCAACGGCCAGGTCGCAGCGATGACGGGAGACGGCATTAATGACGCCCCAGCTCTTAAACGTGCTGATGTTGGCATAGCCATGGGCCTCAAAGGCACAGAAGCCGCCAAAGAAGGGGCGGAGGTGGTGCTGGCTGATGATAATTTCGCATCCATCGCCCATGCCGTTGAAGAGGGGCGAACCGTCTATGACAATATCAAAAAAACATTGGCCTTCATTCTTCCCACTAATGGTGCCCAGGCCGGTATCATTATCGCCTCGGTGATGATGGGCATCTCTTTACCCATTACCCCGCTTCAGATTCTGTGGATCAATATGGTAACAGCCGTGACCCTCGGTCTTTCTCTGGCTTTTGAGCCTCCGGAGGGCGATGTTATGCGCCGCCCACCAAGGTCGCCCAAGGAGCCCCTTCTTAACCAACTACTCGCCTGGCGCATCATCTTTATCTCTTCAATTATGGTTATCGGCACCTTGGGTCTTTTTCTCTGGGATCAATCCCATGGAGAAACCCTGGCAATGGCCCGGACAACGGCAGTGAACACCTTGATCTTCTTCCAGATTTTCTATCTGTTCAATGCCCGCTACCTCAAGGCATCCGTCCTTTCCCGTCAAGGCTTGCTGGGTAATAAGGCCTTGCTCTTGGCGGTTTTTGCCATTGTCGGGTTACAAATCCTATTTACCTATCTCCCCTTGTTTCAAAAATTTTTTGGCACGGCAGCAATTCCGCTGGGGGATTGGCTGCGTGTGTTTTCCTTCACCATCCTGGTCTTTGTCCTTGTTGAAATTGAGAAGGTGATTTTACGGCGGAATGAAAGCAGATAGGCTCTCAGTCTTTTTGCTCGGCCTAGCAAGCCCAGCTCCCGACGCTGATTCTTGCAATGAAAGAGCTGATGCGATCACGGACACCCTGGAGGCCGGGGAAAAGATAGGGCTATTATCTACCCCTGTATTTTTTGGAATCTACTGTCAAAGAGTGTGGCAGTAGCTCCTGTGAACTATAATGTCCCCTGGAATGGTAGGCTGGCAAGAGAGGACGAATTGCCAATCAAAAAAGAAGATATCTGACCTCTATTGAGTGTGGCTCTATCAAGACGGCAAGGGGCAGCTTATCATTGACTCCCCTCCGCCACCTATCAATCTCCCCCTTTGATACTCCCCGGCCTTGGCCACCAAGGCGGGAGCCCACTCCGGGGTGCCGATGGCGTGAATGTGGGTGTAGAGAGCCAGGACGTTTTTATAGATCAGGCCGTCTCCGCCTTCCATAAAACCAACCCCCCTTTCCATCTCAAGGCCTAGCTTCTCAGGATTTCCGGACCAGTGCGCCACCCTGCTGTAGCGAAACTCATGGCCCTTAATCCAGGTGTTTTCAGGATAAAAGGGATTATTCGGGCGGGCCTTAAGGACGGTGTACCCGTGGGCCTGGGGCTTCTGCTCCAAGGTGAAATGAATGGGAAAGACACCCACCAGAGGGAAATCCTCACCGGCCAGGCTTATCTTCTCGCCAAGATAGATAAGACCGCCGCATTCGGCATAAATGGGCAGGCCTGCCGCGGCCGCATCCTTTACTGAGCGGCGGAAGCTCTCGTTTTCGGCCAGGATGCGGGCGCTGGTTTCAGGAAAGCCGCCACCGATATACAGGGCGGAAATATCTTCCGGCAACCTGTCATCGGTGAGGGAATTAATCTCAACCACTTCAGCCCCCTCCTCCTCCAGGGCCCGTAAATTCTCCGGATAATAAAATTGAAAGGCGGCGTCACGCAGCACCCCAATCTTCACCCTGTCGCCTTCAGTGGCTTTGCGCTCCGTTGTCTTTCGTGCCTCGAAGCCAAGCTCAACCATCTGGGCCTCGATGGCCGGGATGTCAAGACTCTTCTCCGCCCCCAGAGCAAGGTCCGAAATTGCTTGGTCAGCGCCGTCATACTCCTGAAAGGGGGTAACGCCGAGATGGCGCATGGGGAAGATATCCTTTTTGGAGCGGCGATAGGCCCCAAGTACGGGAACCTTGGCATAGGTTTCCACCGCCTCCCGGACAATTTTTTCATGGCGGTCACTGCCGATGCGGTTGAGGACCACGCCGCATATCTCCACATCCGGATCAAGATGCCTGCAACCTAAAACCAAGGCGGCCACGGTACGGGTAGTCTTGGTGCAATCAACCACCAACAGGACCGGCAGTTTGAGAAGCTTGGCAAGCTCGGCAGTGGAATAGCCGCCGTGGGCATCGACGCCGTCATAGAGGCCGCGATTGCCCTCAACAATGATGATCTCGCCCTCTGCGGCCCGGCCTTGAAAGGATCGAACCAAGGCCTGACGATCCATCAGATAAGGGTCTAAATTGAAGCAGGAACGGCCACTGGCCAGGGAGAGCCAACCGGCATCGATATAATCAGGTCCTTTTTTAAAGGGCAGAACCTTTTTCCCCAGCCTGGCATAATGGGCAACAAGTCCCACGGCAACCACACTCTTTCCAGAGCCTCCCCCAAGTCCGGCAACAACAATCCCTTTCATCCTTTCTCCTTACCTAATCGACGGCAAACCACCCAAAATCATACATTCCACGTCACTCTTTCGGTGTCAAGTTCCATACCCTCATGGCAAAATTTTTCTAAGCGAATCAAAATGTAATATGGTAATTATTAAACCTTGCCATTTTGCCATCTATGCTTATTGTAACGGGTTCTAAGCCATAAATATACCGGTCTTCTGACCGTCCAATTTTAATAATTCAAAGAGGTTTCCCATGTCCGACACACAGCTTGCCGAAGACTTGAGTAAGGTTATTGCTGAACTGGAAGCGAAAGTCAAAGAACTTCCCGGCAATTTTGTGGCCCACCACCATCTTGCCATGGTTTATCATAAGGCTAGTCGCCATAACGATGCCATCAACGAGCTAAAAAAATGCCTTAAGATCGATGATGCCTCGGCCGAGGCGTACATCAACCTGGGCGCCCTTTATTTTGAACTGGGCAAACTCGACGAAGCCATGGAGGCCAACAAAAAGGCCCTTATCCACGCGGTGAACCCGGCCCAGGCCCATTGCAATATCGGCCTTATCCATCAACAACGTGGCGAAAACGACAAGGCCATTGATTCCTACACCAAGGCCACGATTAACGACCCCAAATTGGCCTTTGCCTGGATCAACCTTGCTGCCGCCAAGATCGGCGCCGGCATCTTTGATGAGGCCCTTACCGCTGCCCAAAAAGGCGTAGAACACGATCCAGACTATCCTATGGCCCACAATAATCTTGCCGTTGCCCAGTTTTATGTCAAAGATTACAAAGGGGCTGAGAAATCCATAAAGAAGGCGGAAGAACTTGGCTATCCCGTGGAGCCCATGTTCAAAAAGGTCCTTGCCGAAAAGCTATAACTAAAGAAAATCATGAAAAAAGGACCAATGATCAAAACCCGCCCCTGGTGCCCTTTTTGCGGCCAGGATGTCGGTCGGCCCCAGGAACCGAAGGAGAGAAAGATGGATGAATTTCTCATCGGTGAGTGCCAGTGCGGTGCTGTTTATGTTTCCGAGCCCACCGGTTTCAATGTCGGTTCGGCCATGGTTGAATGCATGGTGGCGGCCTGTGACAACAATCCAGACCTGGCCTGGGAACTTGAACCCGATGTGGACTATCTCTCGAGCCGGCTGGAAAACTATGACGAGGTTACCCATTATGTTTACGAATCCCGCGAGCATGACGGGCGCAGGATTGGTGGCCTCCTCTACTTCATCCGCCTTACCAAGGATTTCTCAGATCTTGCCAGCAAACTTAAAGATCATAAAACAGATCATTCTGCCAAGGTAAAAGCCACGGCCATCGGCACTTTTGTGGTGCCGCCCATGGAGCCTAAGCCTGATCCTCACAGAAATAAACTGAAGATCAAAAAGCCTGACGTCAACAAGTGGGTTGCAGAGGATAATATTGACGAGTTGGTCCGCGCCACCTTTGACGACAGCAAGACTATACGTTTTATGCAGCGCCTGCTGTACTCGCCAAACGAAGATGAACGGTATCATACCGCCCATGTTATGGGCCAGGTATGTCGGCGAGTTTCGACCCTCAAACCAGGCATGGTGAGCGATGTTCTGCAGCGCATGTATGAGTCGTGTACTGATTCCGCCTCAACCCACTGGGGGCTGCTGGAAACCATCGCTTCTATCATTGCGGCACGAGCTGACCTGTATGGTGCCTTTTCACGGCATCTTCTCATGTACCGCGGCGTTGACTCCAGCCGTGCCATCGTCCTCTGGGCCCTGGCCACCATTGCCAAGGAGAGCCCCGAGGTGATTCGGCAAACCCCGGTCTACGCTGTTTTTGATTTTATTCAGCATGAAGACCCGGCCACCCGCGGTAATGCCGTCCGTCTCTTTGGCCTTATCAATGCCATGGAGGTCAAAGGTGAGATTGAAAAACTGATTGATGATCCGGCAGCAGTGACTATCTATGAAGATGGTCAGCCCCATCACACAACGGTTGGCGCTTTGGCCAAGGAGGCCTTGGATAACATGGGCACCATGTCCCAGAATGCCAAGCCAGCACCTCTTACCCTTGATAATGCTCAACTTTAATTATTAGGTGACCTTGTAAAATTTGATTTATCAAGGTTGACCATACTCTTTATCCATATAGCGTAGGTAGATATCATGAATGACGGTTCCCTTAGAGTAATCCCCACCAATCCCCAGGAGGTCGCAGCGGCCGAGGCCAATATATCCCCGGCAAAAAAAGACTATAACGAGGGGCTTGACTATCTTAAAACTAATGAGCTGGCCATGGCTGCCAACGCCTTCCATAACGCCCTCATGGGTTGGGAAGAGGAAGGAGATCTCCATGGCGTGGCAAATGCCTCTGATCAGCTTGGCGATATCTGTGTCGAACGTGAAGAGTTTGACAAGGCCCTTACCCATTATGATCGGGCCTATAAGATCTGTACCGATGATTTTGACCGCTTTTCGCTCTTTTCCCTGGAGATAAAAAAGGCCAATGTCTTTGTCTTGATGAAACGCTATGATGAGGCCCTGGATCTGTACTGGGAGATCTTTGACGAGTACACCGGCAACCGGGATCCTCGCGGCGTTGTCGACACTCTAGAGGTCATGGCAGACATTTTTATCACCACCGGTGATAAAGCAAAGGCTGCTGAATGCTATCAAATGATCGCCAAGACCCATCTCAATTTCAAACATCCTGCTGAGGCTGCCGCCTATGAGGCAAAGGCCAAAGACGTTATGAAATAATATCTCTGAACGTCTTTTTGGTGTCAGCAAACAGTGGCTCGCTGTCAAGCAGGCCTATTTACCATGACACCTACTGAACATTCCGACACATTGGACAAAAAAAAGCCCGTTACTCTTACTTGAGTAACGGGCTTTTTTTATTCGACGACAAAGGCTCAAGAAAAACTAATCGTTACTTTGATCCTTTGTTTCTTCGTCTTTGATGCGTGAAGGAAGTGCGTACATGGTGGTGGAACCGGAAGACCAGAACATCAGTTTCCCTTCTTTCACCAGATCATTGGCGATGTTTTTGATAACGCGAGGCTTGGCGTCTTCATCGCATTTGTAGAAATCCTTGACGTAGAGCTGGGGCTTGGGAGCCTTGGTAGCTTTCTCAAGGATAGCAGCTTTGAGCTCATCAACTGATAATGCCATGGTAGTTCTCCATTTCTTTAAAGGTGACTAATCAACCAAAAATGCGGATAACCGGACTAAGCCAGCTATCCGCACCTATCTGCTTTTAATTAATGAAAATTATTTGCAGTGGCTGGTGAACTTGAAGTTCGTGGTGGTTCTCCAGGTATCATAAGCCAAACGATAATCATCGATGGACTTCATGGTAAATGGAATACCAGTCTTTTCAAAGAACATCTCCCAACCGATACGATCACACCACTCACCAAGACGCTCGTACTGGTTAGCATCTGCAGCATAAACATCAAGGATGTTCTTCACAGCCGCAACAGTCTCTGGCCAACGTGGCGGAGTGTTGGGCAGGAAGGGGATTACCATCTTGGAGAAGGTGGGGTTGGATTTCGCATTGGAAACCTTACCACCAACCAGGATGGCAATACCGTCACCATCAGGATCAGCAAGAGGCATGGCAGGACACATGGTGTAACAGTTACCACAGAACATACAACGCTCAGCGTTAACGGTTACCGACTTGATCTCTTCACCTTTGGCATTGGTAGCCTTAGCAGGCTTAACCGCACCGAGAGGACAAGAAGAAATGGCCAGAGGCAGCTCGCAAAGACCGGAAATGGCATCATGGTCAATCATGGGTGGCTTGCGATGTACACCGAGGATAGCGATATCGGAGCAATGTACAGCACCACACATGTTCAGGCAGCAAGCAAGAGCAAGCTTAACCTTCGCAGGAAGTTTCATTTCGGTGAATTGGTCGAAAATCTCATCCATAACTGCCTTAACAACACCAGAGGCGTCAGTGGCAGGAGTATGGCAATGAATCCAACCCTGGGTATGTACACAGTTGGAAACACAGGCGCCGGTACCACCAACAGGGAACTTGTTGCCACGGCTTGCAAGGTCGTCCAGCAAAGGCTGTACTTTATCCTTGGAGTCAACCATGAACTCAACATTGTTACGAGTGGTGAAACGCATGAAACCGTCAGCATGGGCATCAGAGATGTCACACAATTCGCGGATATGCTCAATGGAAATCAGACGGGCAGCACCAACACGAACGGTGTAGCACTCAGCACCGGTCTCAGAAACATGGACCATAACGCCAGGCTGTACCATCTCGTGATAAAGCCACTTGCCCTTGTTGTCTTTGATAACCTGGGGGTAAAATTGTTCAAAATGTGGGGGACCGATATCTGTAATTCTGTCCACCATGGGATTTGCTGGATCGTAACCCATAATAAACCTCCTTCTATATTAGAATGAATTTTATTTAATTTTTCCGCTACCTATAATCAATTACTGATTATTGGGCGTGTTTCTTACGGAATTCCCGAACATCACGCTCAAAACCACCAGGAACCTCTTCATCAGTCCAGAAGACATATGGGTTCTCACGTGGAATCTTGATATGCTGAGGAATCGGGGTCACATTCATAACTCTCAGGAAGGTCGGCAGTCCTACGCGCTGCATGGTCTCTCCAAGACGCTCGCGGTTCTTACCAACTTCCATCCACCAATCCCAAATGCTCTCGATGATCTCGATAATATTCTCGTACTCGTTGTCAGCAGAGACTTCAACGAAAGGAAAGATGAGGGTAGCAAGCTGAGCACCATCAAGAATCGGAGCCTTAGCACCACAAAGAATGGAAGCACCTTGCTGAACACCGGGGCGCAGGGCACGAGGCATCATGTTGAGGCAATGCATACAACGGGTACAGTTCTTGTTGTCGATCTGCAGCTCGTCGCCTTTCATGCGCATACAACCGGTGGGGCAAAGAGCAAGTACATCAGCTTCCATATCAAATGCTTTGGAATTGGTACGTGCACCACCGTTTGGCTTGTACTCGCCTTTGATGTAGCCCTGAACAGCAGCCTGATCAATGCGGATATCATCTTTCCAGGTACCGATTACGGAAAAGTCAGAACGGGCGATGGAAGCAACACAATCGTTCGGACAACCTGAGAATTTGAACTTGAACTTATAAGGGAAGGCAGGACGATGAATCTCATCCTGATAATGCATGGTCAGAGCATGACAGATGGAAGCAGTGTCATAACAACCCCATTCGCAACGTGCGGGACCTACACAACAGGCAGGGGTACGCAGGTTTGAACCGGAACCACCAAGATCCTGTTTCAGGTCATGGGTCAGCTCGTAGAACAGAGGCTCCAGATTCTCGGTACGGGTACCAAGAAGAACAAGGTCACCTGTAGAACCATGCATGTTGGTCATACCGGAACCATATTTCTCCCAGAGGTTACAGATGTCGCGAAGCTTCGCAGAGCTGTAAAACTTACTGGAGGGCTGGTTCAGACGGACGGTATGGAAATGGGCAACTCCCGGGAACTGCTTAGGGGAGTCAGAATAACGACCAACAATACCACCACCGTAACCGAATACACCTACGATGCCGCCATGTTTCCAATGGGTAATTCTGTCTTTGAACGAAAGCTCCAATTGTCCCAGAATATCCCAACATTCTGGCTTGGTCTCGGCCTGACGCTTGAGGTCAGTTACAAACGATGGCCAAGGACCACTCTCGAGCTCGTCCAATAAGGGCGTATCATGCTTTGGCATTTTCTCGTTTCCTCCTTAAGGATCTTGAATATAAAAAAACCTATACCTCTATTCATCGTTACGAATCTTCAGGCGTAAATAACCATAGAAACCCTTAGCGATGATAAAAAACTATTTCTGAATAGTAATTCAGTTTTGAGAACTTATCCCTCGCACCTTTTTTTGTCAACGAAAATTTTACAGGTTATCCAGCATCTTCAAGCCAAGAGAAGATTACGCAAATACAGTAAGTTACGCCTAGAAATGAAGCAACTTAATCCCTTAATCCCAACGGATAACCTGCCATTTTCTATTTTAATAATTTCAGGCATCCGTTACTTATATGTTTCATTGTCCAAGAGAGGAAACAGTTCCATTTCAACCCCTTCTCTGCAGATAAATCCTTACCATTCATACAACACCTCGATTTCCCTACTATGGCACGCCCAAAGAAAATACGTTTTTGCGAAAATATCATATGCGGAAAATCCTTTAAACCTACCCGCATTCCCATGGCTGATTTAAAGCAGGTCGATCTCCTCTATGATGAAGTAGAGGCCTTACGCCTCTGTGATCTTGAGGGGCTCACCCAGGAACAGGCCGGGGTGCAGATGGGGGTGTCACGGGGAACAGTGCAGAGAATCCTCACCACTGCCCGCAAAAAAACGGCCTCTGCCATTGTTAATGGCGAGGCCCTTATCTTAACGGATAGACACCAGTAAATAGCGGTCAGCAGTCAGCTGCAACAAAAAGCGACATCCTCTTGCCCGTCACCGTAAAACTTGCCGGTCGGCAAGGTCTTGCCTTTCTGACAATTTCACCCTGACCGCCGCCAACTTTTTCAGCGGACACCTATCCTTTAATGATGGCAATCCCCGCCGCCTTTGCATGACTGGGTGGGCTGCATAATCGGGAGATTGCCGGCCACTAAGGCATTGGCGACATCCTCGACAGTGGGAAATTGCTCTTTATGGGCAAAATAAACGGTAATCCCCACCTCAGCAAAGCCGGCCAGCGGTCGCGCCCCCATACCGCCTACGATGATGGCCTGCACCCCCTCATCGGCCAGGACCTTAACCGGCACCATGCAGCCTCCAGCATCATGGGCGATATTGTCGTGACTCTTGTGGTTCACCACCCTGCCATCTTCGATGTCAAGGAGGGTAAAGAGGTCGCAATGACCAAAATGGTCTGAGCGGGAAGCTCCCAGGCCACCCGGATTATTTGTCGGAACAGCTACTTTCATTACACTCACAGGAAATACCTCTCTAAAAATCTATGCCTCAGCAGGCGGTTTTCCGAAAATCGGATCTGTCAATTTCACATACCAGGCGGCAGACTGCACCTGGACAATATACGATAGGGCAATCACCAAAGCGGCATTGGCACCGGCCTCGCCAAAGGCATTGATGGCAATGGCCAGCGCAATGGAGAGATTGCGCATGACCGTGCCATAGACCAGGGCGATGGCATCTCCCCGCTTAAACATGAGCTTGCCGACGATGGTGGACAGCGAGAAATTAAGGATATAAATGACCAACACCGGCACCAAAATAGCGCCGAGAATTGCCGGGTTGGCCATCACCGTTTTGGCTTTCAGGGCCATGGCCACAAAGACGATACCGAGGACTCCCAGGGTGGACAGGGCGGGAAAACGGGGCGCTATCTTTTCTTTGAACTCCGCCATAGTGTATTTTTTAAGCAAGGCAGTTCTCGTTATATAGCCGAGAAGCATGGGGATAAAGACAATGAGCACAATCTGCCTTACAACCAGCATGACATTAACATCCACCTTTGCCCCCAAAAGGGCCTTAACGTAAAAGGGAGTCGCCAGAGAGCCAAGGGTCAGGCCAATGACCGTCATATTGATGGCCGCCCCCATATTGCCCTTGGCAAAACCGGTCCAGGAGATGGTCATGCCACTGGTGGGAAGCAGAGAGGCGAGCAGGAGCCCCAAGGCCATATAGGGCTGGGCGGGAAAGAACCATATCCCCAGGCCATAGGCGACAAAAGGAATAACCCCGAAATTTATAACTTGAGTCAAGACCTGAAGCTTGACGTTTTTCAGGCCCTGCTGCAGATGTTTTATGTTCAGGGTGACCATCATGGGGTAGACCATGAGAAAGGTCATAGGCATAATCCACGCCTTCAGTTTTTTCACCAGAGCAGGATCAACATTGGCGCCAAAACAAAATCCTGCCACCATCAAAGACGGGATGGCGTAGATCAGATTTTTATTTATTTTTACAAGTAGTTTCCACATAACAACCCCTTATTAAAGATGCCGGTTGGCAGCGGCCGGAGATGAGGCAGAACAGCTTACCACTGACAGATAAGCGACCGAAAATCAGCGACTTCGACAGTCTCCCGACATCTGCCCTCTTTTTATTTGGCCTCATCGATCATGGAACGGATTTTCACAAAGGTTTGCCCGACGGACTCGGCAAATTTAGGGTCATCAAGAATCAGCTCGGCGATATCGGCAACACTATAACTGAGATAGCGTATCTGGGTTTTGCCATCCTTGGAAAAGACCATGACGAACTTGGGCATCAGGATAGCCCGTTCAGGATTCATGGTGAGACTCTTATCCGCCTTGGTTGGCTTGCAAACCTGGACCATGTGCAGATCGAAATCATCCGGCACCTCACCCCCGTGGGCACGGAAAGTTTTCTTCATATCCATGCTTTCACCATTATTGACCACGAAGTCATTGGCCTGCACTATTGCCGCAAAATCAGCGACAAATTGCGAAACGCCCTTACCGCTCTCGGTCACATAAAGATTTTCACTCCTTTTCATACCCCCCTCCATCAGCTTAGTTTTGCAGATATTTCAGCCCCCTAACCCCGAGCTGACCTCGTAATAATTTTGTGCATATGCTCATTTATACGGCCACCCACCGGCCTTGTCAAGGAAGAATTTAAGGGTTCGCTAATATTCTTTCCCGCTAACATTGACAGGCCCATGCAATCGCGATATTGTTCTTCGTTTGCTATTTTCCAGACCAAAAAAGTCTCGCCAAAGGGCTCTTTTTCCCTATTTTTCCGGTGACTTTGTTTTTTGCACCTTGTTTAGCAACGGCCTTTTAAAATATACTTTTACACCTTTGGAGGGATAGGAATATGGGAGAGAAAATTGTTATTGTCGGCGGCGTTGCTGCTGGACCAAAAACAGCATGCCGGGCCAAACGCCTGATGCCAGATGCCGAAATCACCATTGTCGACCAGGACAGCCTCATTTCCTATGGCGGGTGTGGCATCCCTTACTATGTTTCCGGTGATGTGGCGGACGAAGACGAGCTGCGCAAGACCAGCTTCCACATGACCAGAAATGAAGACTTCTTCCTGCGCGCCAAGGGCGTTAACGTCCGCACCCTGACTAGGGCTGTTGCCATTAACCGCAAGGACAAGATCCTTGAAGTTGAGGATGTGGGCAGCGGCGCCAAGGACAGTATCCCCTATGACAAGCTGGTTATCACCACCGGCAGCCAGCCCTTTGTCCTGCCCATTCCCGGCGCGGAACTTCCCGGGGTCTACACCATCAGCGACCTGCACAAGGCCATTGATATCAAACAGCAGCTTGCCACGGGCAAGATCGGCAAGGCCGTTGTCATCGGTGGCGGTGCCATTGGTCTGGAGATGGCCGAGGCCTTTACCGACCTGTGGGGCATTGATACCTCAGTTGTCGAATTCATGCCCCAGCTCCTGCCCAGGATTATCGACCCCTGGTTCTCCACCATGCTGGAAAGACATATGGAGTCCATGGGCGTTAGCATCTATACCGGCGAAGGCGCCTCCGAGATCGTCGCCGGCGATAACGGCCGGGCCTGCAAGGTGGTGACCCCTAACCGCACCCTTGAAACAGATATCGTTATCATGGCCACCGGCGTACGCCCCCGCAGCCAGCTGGCCATGGATGCCGGTCTGCTGGTCTCGCCCTTTGGCATTGTGGTCAACGACCGTCTGCAGACCTCCGACCCCAACATTTATGCGGCGGGTGACTGTATTGAGGTGACCCACATGGTTTCCGGCCAGAAATTCATGGCCCCCATGGGCTCGCTGGCCAACCGCGAAGGCCGCATCGTTGGCGACAATCTGGCCGGTATCCCCTCCACCTATCCCGGCGCCATGGGTTCCTTTATCATGAAGGCCTTTGAGCGCTGTATCGGTGCCACCGGCCTCTCCCTTGATTCTGCCCGCGCTGCCGGCTTTGACGCCGATGCCGCCATCACCGCCCCCTCTGACCGGGCCCACTTCTTCCCCACCGAGGCCAAGATCCCCCTGCAGATGGTCTTTGACCGCCGGACCAGACGGGTTCTTGGTGTCCAGGGTTTCGGCCCCATGAATGACGCCGTGCTGGCCCGTATTGATGCCGCAGCCGCCCTCATTGCCAAAGGCGGCACCATCGACGACTTCAGCCTCTGCGAGATGGCCTACGCCCCACCCTTTGCCACGGCCCTGGATGCCCTCAACGCCGCCGCCAATGTCGCTGACAATATGCAGATGAACAGGCAACGCAACGTCTCCATCCCTGCCTTCATGAACTGGATGGAGGACATGTCCGCCCAGCCTGACTGGCTGGCCTTGGACATCAGGCATCCCAACGAGGTGGACGCCTTTGTTGAATCCTATGGCGACAAGTGGCTACCGCTGGTCTATAGCGATATCCGCGCCAGGTTTGCCGAGCTACCTACCGACAAGACCCTGATCATCATCTGCGATGCCGGCACCCGCTCCTTTGAAATCCAGATTTTCCTTGATTCGGTCGGCCTCAGCAACACCCTGGTCTTGGGCGGCGGCTTCAACGTCATCACCCGCCTGGAACCAGACTGGTGGCCCGGCAAATAACCAACAAGGACGAGACAACAATGAAGGATGAAAGTCGGCAAAGCCCTATATCACGGAGACTCTTCCGTTCTTTCATCCTTTATCCGTTCGCCCTCATCCTTTTCTTTTTCTTTCTTCTCCCCCCGGCCATTGCCGGCCAGCTCAACATCAACACGGCCCTGGAGGAAGAACTCACCTCCCTGCCCTATATCGGCACGGCCCGGGCCCAGGCCATTATCAGCCACCGCAACCGGCACGGCCCTTTTCGCCACATAGAGGATCTTCTTGAGGTTGAGTCCATCGGCCCCAAATCGGTGGAGGCCATCCGTCACTCCATCTCCCTGGCCGACCAGCGCAAAGGAGCGCCAGCCGCAGAGTCCTGTACCTATGCCGGTGGCCAGATCATGCTGCTCGCTGATGAACAATATTTTCCAGTATTGATCAACTTCGTCAAAACAGCGCGCCAGCGTATTGACATGGCGATGTTTCTCTTCAAAATCACGGAGTCAAAAAATAACAAGCCGGCCCAGCTTGTCGATGAACTGATCAAGGCCGCGGAACGCGGGGTACTGGTCCAGGTTATTTTGGAGAAATCTAGTTACAACGACTCCTTAAACCTTGAAAACGAGAGGGTTGCCGCCAAACTCCAGAAGCACGACATCAAGGTCCGCTTTGATTCACCGAAAAAAACGACCCACACCAAAACAATCATCATTGACAGGCGCTTCTGTTTTGTGGGCAGCCACAATCTCTCCCACTCTGCCCTGGCCTTCAACCATGAGCTGAGCCTGCTTCTTGACAACACCCAGATGGCAGCCACGCTCACTGACTACATTACCACCATCAAATAAGACACCATGGACCTCTTTACCCAGACCCAACAACATCACCAAGATGGCGATTTCGAGCAGGCCCTGGCCGGTTATCAGGCCCTGCTCGCTGACGACCAGGACAACCCCCAGCTTTGCTATCTCCTGGCCCTCCTTTTTTTCGAACACGGGAAACCTGAGAAAGCCGCCCACTGGTTTAGCCGCGTCATAACCCTGGCTCCGGAGGCAGCCCCGGCTCACTATAATTTGGGAATCATCTTCTTTGAACAGGGCGACTACCCCAGGGCGGCTCAGGCCTATGAGGAGGCCGCCAAACTCTGCCCTGATGACGCTGACATCTTCTTCAACCTGGCTCTGACCAGGAAAAAAATGGGCCAATTCGACAAGGCCTTCAGCTGCTACCAAAAAGTGCTGACCCTCACCCCTGACGCCGAGGACGTCCTGTACAACATAGGGGTGCTTTGCAAAGACATGCATCACCACCCTGAAGGCATCCTGTTTTTTGAAAAAGTGATCGAGAATAATCCCGACCACGCCAAGGCCTTAAATAACCTCGGCTATCTCTATCACATGGAAAGACAAGTCGATAAGGCCATCATCACCTACAAGAAACTCATCGCCCTTGACCACAACGCCACCATGGCCGCCCATATGCTGGCAGCGCTTACCGGTAAAACCCCGGCCACGGCCCCTGACTCCTATATCCGTGACGTCTTTGACAATTTTTCAGGACATTATGACGAGAGCCTGGTGGATAAGCTGGGTTATACCACCCCTACCCAACTCAGGGAGATGCTTACCAGTAAGGAGATTCACCCCTTCCCCACCACCCTCGATATGGGCTGCGGCACCGGGCTGTCCGGCGAGGCCTTTCGGGATCTGACCGAAGAACTGATCGGCCTGGACCTCTCTCCCAAAATGCTTGAGGTGGCAGGCCAAAAAGGCCTGTACGACAGCCTCCACGAAACAGACATCTGCTCCTTTTTAAGGGAGAGCAAGGCATCTTTTGACCTCATTCTGGCCGCCGATGTTTTTATCTATATTGGTGATCTCAGCGAAATTTTTAGCCTGGTAAGAAAGCGGGCGGCCCCAGGCGGCATCTTTCTCTTTTCAACTGAGCTTGCCGGCCAAGATTTCTCCCTGAAACCCATGGGGAGATATGGCCACGCCGAATCCTACATCCGAAACCTGGCCCAAGAGAACGGCTTCACCGTGGCCAAGGTTACGGCGGCCAATATCCGTAAGGAAAAAGGGGATTGGATCACCGGCAACCTCTATATGCTCATTGTTCACTAGCCACCAGAATATTCGCCACGGAACCCACCCATGACCCTGCAAATAAAAAATGGTTTTCTGCCGTTTCCCCCTTGGCTTCCGTGGCCTAAAAACAACTTCTCGATGTATTTTTATTTGTGAACCATTGACCACTCAACAAAAGGAGCATCCCCATGAAAGTCCTCGCGATCAACGGCAGCCCCCGCAAGACAGGTAACACCTCCATCCTCATCCGGGCGGTTCTTGACGAGTTAGAAAAAGAAGGCATTGAAACCGAGACTATCCAGCTTGGTGGTCAGCCGGTTCGAGGCTGTGTGGCGTGTATGAAATGCCTGAAGGAGAAGAATAAGCGCTGCGCCAATAATGATGACAATATGAATGAATACATCGCAAAGATGATTGCCGCCGATGGCATTCTTCTGGGATCGCCAACCTATTTTGCCGACGTCTCCACCGAAATCAAGGCCCTCATCGACCGGGCCGGCTCAGTGCATGCCTTTGACACCATGAACCACCTCTTCACCATTTCTGAAATGATTATTCCCAGCTCAAGCTACTGGAATATGGGAGTAGGACTCAAGCCTGGAGACGTCAAGGATGACAAGGAAGGCATGGAAACCATGCGCATCCTCGGTGAGAACATGGCCTGGCTCTTAAAGAAAATT
>JBFFNX010000013.1:0-26758 GCA_041562995.1 Desulfurivibrionaceae bacterium | reverse complement strand
CCCACATAGAACAGACTGACCACCAGGGCGGAAAGGGCCATGCCATATTGCATGTCGCGAACCAGGGCGGCCTGCAGGGAAAAACAGATGATGGGGGTGCCAAAGACCAGGGAGCCATCCACATAACCGCGCAACTGCGGGGGCTGGCGAAAGGCAAAGAGTACGGCAATGGTGGAAAACATCAGAAAAAAGAGAATCAGAAAGGGCTCGGTGCTGGCAAAGAATTGCGGCTGATAACTGCGTGCCCCCCACAGGCTGCCGATGCCTAACGTAAAAACAAAACCGAGGAGGTTGAGCTCGCGCCAGGCCTTGAACCAGGCAATGGCCAGAATGCTAGTATTAAGCAAGGCGTAATAACTAAAGAGGGCCACATGACTACCGCTGCCGGTGGAGAGCAGGACTGGGGCCAAAAAGCCGCCGGTGGCGCCAAAAAGGGCCAGGGACTTGGCATCCTGCAGGAGTGCCAAAGCCGCCGAGGTACAGACCAGGCCGATCATGATGGCAAAGGAGAGCGGCATGGGCAGCAGACCGTAGAGCTTGCTGGCGGCAAAAACGGTAAGAAAGAGCAAACCCACCCCGCCGCCCTGAACAAGGAGGGCAAAGCCAGGCTTGGCAGTCCGCAGACGCCAGCCAAAAATGAGCATGGCAAGACCAGCCAGCACCACCCCGGTCAGGCGCAGCTCAATGGGCAGCATGCTCCGTTCCGAGGCATATTTCAAGAGAAAAGCGACGCCGAAAAAGAGGACCAGAAGGCCAACACGGAGAACGACATTGCCCTCGGTGAAAAAGGCCTTGAGATAACCAAGGGCGCGGTCAAAGGAGTCTTGGCCGGGATGAGGAGCAGGTTGCCCGTGCCGGTCTTCAGCATGTTCTTGCGTTTTATAAAGAGAAGCAGTAACGGGCCGCGGTATTTCCTGGGCAGGTGGAGATGGTGCCCCAGGCTTGGCACTCTCTTGGCTGACATCAGCCAACTCCAGGACAGGCAGCGCCTCTGCTTCAGCGCCTTGGCCCAGGACAGCAGCTCCTTGCTGGGGCGGAGAGGCCGGGGCCGCGCTCTTCTGGTCGGCAGGCAGGCCTTCATGCTTGCCCAGCCGCTCTTCCAGCCGGCCCACGGCCCGGCTGAGGGTGATATTCCAGCCCAGCAGAAAGCCGAGCACCACCCCGGCCAGCATGCCCTCCCCATCATGAAAGATGAGTAAGAACAAGACACCCCCGGCAATGGCGCCCAGGGCGCCTAAGATTCCCAAAGCAGCCATACCTCTGCACTCTCCTTGCCAAGATTAACCGACAAAATGTCGTAACACATACCTGCTTTCAGGTTGATCGACTCCTACCATGGCGGCTCGCTTCCTATAAGAAGCGAACTTGCTCAATAAAGAATTGAACTCAACCGACTTTTACACAGTTTCGGCCCGCCTTTTTGGCCTTGTAGAGAATGGTATCTGCCGCCTTGATCACCTTTTCCGGGCTATCAAGTTCCTTGGAGCTGGTGGCTACACCAATGCTGATCGTAACATTGACCGTTTTCTTCTTTTCCTCGTTCTTGCCCCTGTTTTCCTCGCTTTTTTTCTTCCTGGTCTTGGAGCGCACCACAAAACCGCTGGCCTCGATATCCCGCCGGATCTTTTCGAGATAGGGCTGAGCCTCTTCAGCGGTTTTACCGGGAAAAACAGCGGTGAACTCTTCTCCACCATAGCGAAAGGTCTTGGCGTTGCCACGAATCTTGCTGAACACCGACGCCACCATTTTCAGAACGTCATCGCCGGTCTTATGGCCATAGGTGTCATTAAATTTCTTAAAATGGTCAATATCAAGCATGGCAATGGCGTAGGTCTTACCGAGATTCACCATCACCTCGTTAAGACTGCGACGGCCGCGCAAGCCGGTGAGATCATCAAGATAGGCCATGGAAAAAGAGGCCTCAATAATGGTGATCAGCATGATGATCCCGGCCGTGGAAAAGCAGATCATCAGACCGCTGGCACTGTTATCGGTCAGCAGAGTGAGGAGCACAGCCACCAGGGTTCCCATATAACCGGCCAGGGCAATATCGAGATTTCTGGAGAACCTATAGGCCAGCAGGACAAAGGGCAGGAGGTAGGCCAACATGATGGGGGTGGAAACGGCCTGGAGATTAAAAAGAGCGCTGCTTTCCAGGAAAGCCACGATTTTTTGGGCAAATGCCGTATGGAGCGCGGCAAATTGCGGCATGCCCTTGCTGAGCCCAAGCCAGATCCCGGCACCCTTGAACTGCAGGGGGGCGCTGATAAAGAGCACGACCACAACCTGGACCAAAATGACCCCGGCCCAGAGGGCACCAAAGGGCGTAAAGATCCGACGTTTGGCCTGGTACGATGAAAAGAACAGATTGAGGGGCAACAAAAAGGCGGTGACCAAAACCACTGGGCTATTCGGCGGGCCAGCTGAAAAAATGGCAAAGGCAAAATAACAGCAAGCCAAGACCAGGGAGGAAAAGATCAGACCACCATTATTATAGCGCCAGCCCATGACAATGAGCACAGAGAAGAGAAGATAGGGCAAGGCCGGCAAAATAGTAAGCAGGGCATGGAGCTCTTTGCCCTTACTCATATACTGGGCCAAAGCAGCCCACTGCCAGATGAGAATAACGGAAAGAATCAGAAAGACAACAGGAACAGCAAGCTGGTAAGTGATGCGCTTCATAAACTATAGCACGGGTAGATTGGTAAGATATCTTGGAGGTTTATTTTGAGCACCACCATACCATAATTTAAAATAGAAGGGGTAAATGAAAGAAAGATTTCAGGACATTCATTCCTCGATCTTGGCGAGTGTCTATGATGTCCTCGCCCCCGTGTATTGCCATGATTTTTTTCAGGTTTATCTCGCCAGGAAACCCTTGTCAGCTTGACGGATCGAAGTCTGCATGCAATGTCATCCAACCCTTTTCAAAGTTGTGCTTGAACCAGGAGAACTACCGAGACAAAAGCCCCCTCAGGGCCAGCTCCTTAAAAGATGCACTCTTCCCAGGCCAGCCAAGAACCTTTCGCGCTGCTCTTTCTTTCCCACAGGTCCACCACAGGCCCTCTTTGTCGTTCCCCGGATGTTATGCCATGCTACCGAGGCCAAAAGGAGTCGGTAGCGCCCGATTATTACTCCCCTCCATCATTTTTCGCAGAAAGCGTTGAGCAGCAGACCGCGTTCACCGCGATCCGGATCAATGAGGGCGACAAGGGGGCCCCGCCCCTCTTCATCATATGTTGCTTCGATGAGGTATTGTTTACCCTGGTAATGGGCCTCATAGGTGGTGACGGCATAACGCGCTTCGCTGACACCGCCCAGACCCGCCCGGGCGATCACCGATTCGACTGTCGTGTCCACCTCCTTGCATGGTACCGGAATGCCGCGGCCAAAGAGACGGTAATCTGCCACCACCCTGGGCAGGGCAACAACGGCAAAAATCATGGGCAGCACCAAGGCGCAGGCGCCGATTAACGGCTTGCCAATATAAAAAAATGGCGGGATAAAAATCATAAAGATCATGATATTAAAAAGGTGCCGATGATGAAAATCACTGGAGCGATGGAGCAGCACCAGGGATGGATGCCACAACCCTGGTCGCCACCTCATAAGATCCATCCCTGTCGGGATGGTCGCCAGCGTGTGATGCTGAAAGACAAGAAAGAAAACAATCAGAAAAACCAAGGCCACGGTGCCTATTCGATAATAAACCCGCAACTCATCATCGCTTGCAGCATCCATCTCCCTGGATGACATCTCCGATAGCAGTATCCCCTGGGTCTGGCCATCGACCACGATGGGGGTGATCAGCTGCATGTCGCGATGGGCGTAGGGCCGCATTTCATCAGCTTGATCCACTGGCCGGATCGTCTCACCACTCTCCCAGGCCCGATTCAACGCCTTGAGAAAGGACCCTGACGGCGGGCGGTCAGGGGTGTAGCCATCATCCTCCATCTGACGATAGTCGTCCCAATACTCCCAACCATCACCGGGACCTTTCTGCCATACCTTGTGGGGCCGAAGATAAAAATACTCACCACTACCTCCCAAGCGCCATAGGCCCTCCTCCTCAAGCAATTTGCTGATAAAAAAATCCAACTGACTCTCGCCACCTTCCGTGCCCATTTTTTGGAGATATTGTTGCATCTCACCCTTGATACAGTCCCAGCGTCGAGTTCTATACTCCGACAGTGGTTCACCACTCAAAATTTCTTGCCGAAAAGCAGACGGATCATACGTGGCATCGCACATCGCCAATGCTGACCAAAAGGCATATGCCGGACTGTCCGAGGCAAAATCTCTCACCAGCAACTCATTATGAAAGATGACCGGCAGGTTGCCGGCCGCTTTATCCAGGGTCTCCTGCCAACCTTTGTGCTCGCCATCAAGACGGCCCAGCACACCTGCCTCACACGTCTTGACCACTTCACCAACCTCCCTTGCCGACAGGATGTCGCTCATGGTTCGCAGGCCACCACCACACCCCTTTAATGCCGACCACAGGCTATGGAGCGGGTGGCTCGCCACATACTCCTGGACAAGCATTTGCTGGCTGGCCAAAGTTGAAGCCTCAAGGCCGGTGGCCTTCAGATAAAAAGAGCGCGTGGCTCCGCCGACAAAGAGCAGCCCTGCCACCAACAGCAGCCAGGCAACCAACTTTGCAACACGACTTCTGGCCTGGAGCATCTCCATGGCAACCGGGGTCGTCACTTTTGCCTGCAAATAGTCAGACCTGTGAAAAGCAGCAGCCTTTTTCACCTCCGCTTTGTCATCTGTTTTTTCAAGGGAAGGGACGGAACTCGCCAGCGGGCCAAGGGCCAGATAGAGGGCCAGTGCCAGTAGGAGGTGCCAGAGCAGCGGTGAGATAATCAAGGCCATATTATCCAACAACCAGCTCAGGCCAGAAGAAAGGGATTGATCCCCCGCAAGGACGAGTTCGGCAAGATGATCAGGGAAAACGTGGAGCGAAAAGGGGGGCAAGAGGGCGAGCAGAGCGCCGTATAGCGCCGCTTGCGTAACGACCTTTGAGCGTGCCCCCGGCACTTGCCAGGCAAAGGTAAGGCCAAGACTGAGGATAAAGGCCTGCAGGCCGCCTGCTATTGGGCTCGGCAACCAAAAAAACGGAAAGAAGGCATAATCTTGAACAACCAACGCCCCGGCAGAGGATTGCTGATAAAAATCAAGAATATGCTGATAGGGAGGGTATTCGAATAAAACACTTTGAGCATGGAAAGTTTCAAGGCCGAGTCCACGGGCCAGGACTGCGCTCGCAACCAGAATGCCAGCAGCTTTTCCCCCCTTGCCGATCGGCACCACACCAAGCACTTTACCTAAGACAAGCAAGGCCATGGCCAGAACTACGCCGGGATAGGCAAGACCGGCATATGGAAGAAAATGAAGCTCTTCTGGCATAAGGTAGAGCAACCACCAGCAGAGAGTACCCGACCCCAAGCCTGTCACAACAAATAATAGCAGACGCACCTAGCGTTCTCCCTGCCAGCAAACATAAAGATAATCGGTGATCGGCATAAAGGGGCCCCTTGGCTTATTGTTGACAGCTTGAATGACAGCATCTGCGGCCGGCGCAGGACAGCTTCAGCCGGCTGGCCAAGGCGGCCATGGTCAAAAATATACCCAAGACCAACAAGGCCGAAACCATAGTGGGTATGGTGTAAAGCAGGATAAAGAAATAGCCCTGCAGCGCCATCAACAAGATGGCCAGCACCCCGGCCGGCAGGGCCAGGCGCAGGGTCTTCGCCAGCGGAAAAAGACCGAGGATCAAGGTGGACGGCACTGCCGCCAGGGCATAGGCCGTAAAGAGCAGGACAAGGTCCTGGACCATGCCCGGCCCCAGCCTGTCATAGAGCCCGGAGTCCAAGACAAACCACTTGGCAATGAGATAGCTGCAGCTGAAATAGAGCATGGCACAGCCGCCAACGATCAATATATTCAAGCTAATACGGTGCGGGTTTAGCATCATAGGTTCTCCTTGCTGATGTTCTTTTTTTTCCCAGGAACACCTCTTGCCGGGGCCTGAAAAAACATACCATCCTTAACTTGCCTTAAAACTCAGCGGGGCTGCCAATCCTCAGCAAACTGCCCTGACCCACACACTCTTGAGCCAGCAACCTTCCCGTGGGTACTGGTTGTTGTATTTCCTGAGCAAATCGTCGACAAAGGCGGCGTCGGCAGGGCGGGAAGATAAAAAGCGGCCCAGACGACTTGAGTTACTGTTTTTTGTTTCATAGGGTGCTGTACCTGTCATCCCATTGGGAGGTCAATTACGCGACAACGCTGTCTATATAAGGCCAGCAGGAGCCCATGGACAAAAAAATCCGTCTTCATGCCATCGCAAGGCAGCCTGATCCTTGTCCACTTTTATAAAATCATACAGATAGGTTGCCGGCCGGGACCCCGGCCGGGGCATAGCTCCTCTCCATCTTTGTCAGAAGACTCAGACTTGCCTTTCTCCTCCACACCTCTATATAACCAGCCACACCATGCTCCCAGAAGACCAGGAAGGGCGGAAGAACAGGCCGAGCTCGCGGCAACTGCGGTATTCCCTTGCCGCGATTCATACTAGACACCCTTTCAGCATCTAGCAGACTGCGCCTTACAGATAACTTACACCAAGGCCAAGATGGCCATAAAACTTCTCCTTTGAGGACTCCAGGAGGGCAGAGCAGCCGACTTGTGATGCACGCGATGCACCCGTGGAAGAGAGCGCCAAAAAATCCCTATTCAGGAGAAGAAAGGGCTGCAAAGAAGCTCGGGCATCAGGAAATTATCAATATACTCCCCTGTCTCTGATACCGTAAACTTCGTCAACCTGTCAACAAGGTGACCCCAAAAACAGCCCTGCCCCTTGTTACTGGTCCTTGACCTTGTCGCGCAGCTCTTTCACCTCGGCCCGCAAGTCAAAGAGTTCAAGGCATTGCTGGATGGTCGTCTTCATATCATCCCCATACCAGGGCTTGGTAAGGTAGCGATCGACGCCCCGTTCGTTGACCATGCGCAGAATGAGCTTGACGTCAGGATGGCCGGAGAGCACGACGCGGATCATGTTTGGATAGAGCTCCTTGATTTTGTCAAGAAGTTCAAAGCCGTCCATACCCGGCATTTTAACATCGGAGATGATGACCTTGATCGGGTTGCCGGCAGCAAGATCAAGGGCCTCCTTGCCATTTTCAGCCAGAAGAACAATATAAGGCTCCTCCTCAAGCTCCCTTGCCAGGGCAGAAAGGACCTCCTTACTGTCATCAACAATGAGTATCTGTGCATTCTCCATCTTAATCTCCCCGCGTTGAAGGGGTTATCTCTTCGTCCATCCTAATGAACAGAACATGATATGCATGGGTCATAAGCCCGGACCAGCATTTCGGCCAGCAGTTCGGTCTCTTTATCATTCTTGCCCTGCTCCGCGCAGGAGAGGGCAAGTGCCTCAATATCGTGATAGATGTTGGCGTGGTTCTGGCTGGTGGGAATAACACAGTCAGCCTTCTTGATGCGCCCCTGGCCATCGAACTCCAGACAATGGTAGAGGATACCGCGTGGTACCTCCACCGCTCCGACCCCAACCCCCGCCTTAGCCTCCACCGGCTGCCGGGCCTCCTGCCAGTTGTCGGCCAGCAGCTGGTCGATGAGGCTGATGGATTCCTCCACCACATGGACACACTCCACCAGCTGGGCGACATTATTCATGAAGGGGTTGTGATTGGACGGCGCCAGCCCCAAATCAGCAGCGACGGCTTTGGCCTTGGGGCTGAGATAGCCGAAGTTATTATTCAGCCGAGCCAATGCCCCTACGGCAAAGGACGGGCGGGAGAGACGGCTGAGCTTGGAGGTGGAAAAATCGGCCATGTACTCGTTGGTCATGGCCCGGTATTCATGCTCCTCTTTACAGACACCGTCCGTGGAGAGGAGCTTACCACCGATAAAGGGATAGGCCCCCTCCTCGTGCAGGGAGACAAACTCGGTTTCCCGGCTAAAATCAGGGAGGCTGAAGGAGGCAAAGAGTTCGGCGCTGGCATCAAGGTCAGCCAGACTGGCCAGCAGCCGCGTGCGAAACTGCCGTAAGGAATTTTTATCCGGCAGCATGGTAAAGCCGCCCACCACAGTGCGGGTTGGATGGAGACGGCGGCCGCCCACCTCGTCACAGATATCGTTGGCCAGCATCTTCAGGCGCAGGGCCTGCTGCACCACCCCAGGGTGGCTCTTGGTCAAGGGCAGGACACTGCCCACCCCGAGAAAATCAGGGGCGGCCAGGAAATAGATATGGAGGATATGGGACTGCAGTGTCTCCATGTGTTTTAACAGGAGGCGGAGCCTGGCGGTCTGCGCAGATGGCACGAAACCGAAACCGTTCTCAATGGCCCGGATGGAGGCCAGGGTGTGGCCGATGGAGCAGATGCCGCAGATGCGGCCGCAGATATAGGGGCCGTTTTCATAATGCTTGCCCACCAGCATGGCCTCAAAAAAACGCGGTGTCTCAACCACCTCCCAGCGCGCCTCTTTTACCTGGCCATCCTTAATGGAAATCCTGATATTGCCGTGGCCCTCCACCCGGGTCAGGTGTCTGACATCCACCTCGCAGGATATTTTCATTTTAAGCCCTCCATCTCCCGGCGCAAGGCCGCCGCCTCACCGGAAAAGCCACCAAAACACTCAAGGCGATCGAGCAATCTCTCCAGGGGGATATTTTTCCTGGCGACGATCTTTTTAAGCTCCTCGACATTGGCCTCCGGCGCCGGGCCCCGACAACCCCAGCAGCCCAGACGATTAGAGGGGCACCAGGCATCACAGCCCGCCCTGGTGATCGGCCCCAGACAGGGCTCGCCCAGATCAAAGAGACAGATATTCTCCTTGGCCTTGCACTCCAGGCAGACAGGATATTGCGGATGCTTGATGGTCTTGCCCAGGACAAGATTGGTGACAATGCGCTCCACCTCCTCCTTCTTGATGGGACAACCGAATATTTCCTGGTCCACCTTGATGAAGACGGACAGGGGCAGGGCCTCTTGACTGTCAATGGGGTGGTCGCCATACACCTCTTTTTTCACCCACTCCAGATCATGAAAACGGTTTTTGAGCTGATTGACGCCGCCAAAACAGGCGCAGCTGCCCAGGGCCACCACCAGCTCGGCATTATGGCGTATCTTTTCAAGACGAACCACCTCGTCGCTCCTGGTCACCGAGCCTTCGACAAAGGCAATCTGGTAGGCATCACTCCTCTCCTTCATGCCCTCGCGGAAGTTGACAACCTCCACCAGATCGAGAAAATCAAGGAGGGTCGCCTCGTTGTTTAAAAGCTGGAGCTGGCAGCCCTCGCAGGAGGAAAGCTCAAAAAATCCCACCCGGGGCCGGGGAATTGCCACCCCGAGATATCGTTTTTCAGTTGTCATCCTGGTCAGATGGCCTCCTTGAGGTTGAGCACCGTCCAATAATCAAAGACCGGGCCATCAAGGCAGGTGTAGGTCGAACCGATATTACAGCGGCAGCACTTGCCCCGACCGCAATGCATACGCCGTTCCAGGGAGACGAAGATCTTCTCCATCGGGAGCCCGGCCTTAAGCAGCATATCGCAGACATATTTGAACATCACCGGCGGCCCGCAGACAATGGCGTTGGTTTCTTTGCTCAACTGGCCACGGTTGCCTTGTGCCAGGCGCTTAGCGAGGAGATCGGTGATCAGGCCCACCGCGCCCTGCCAGCCCTCCTCACCCTGGTCAACAATAACCTCCAGACCAACATCAAACTGGCGCCACATGGCGTGTTGATAGCCGAAGAGCAGCTCCGAGGGCCGGCGGGCGCCATACATGATATCAACCCGGCCATAACGGCTTCTATTTTCCAAGACGGTCATCATGGGGGCGCGCAGGGGGACAATGCCCAAGCCGCCGGCCACAAGAAGGACATCCTGGCCCACCATATCCTCCACGGGGAAGCAGGTACCAAAGGGGCCGCTGATACCCACCATGACACCGCGCCCCAGGCGGCTCAAAAAATTGGTCAAAGTGCCCACGGCCCGGATGCACAGTTCAATATCGCCGTGCCGGCTGGGCGCGGAGGAGATGGAAAAAGGGGCCTCGCCAATCCCCGGCACCTCCAGCATGACAAATTGACCGGCCTTAAAGATAAAATTCTGGCGTGCCACAGGATCAATGATCTGGATCTGATACAGCTTTTCGGTGGTCGTTAAAGGATAGACATTGGTGATTTCCGCCTTATGGCTGAAATCGTCATGGCCCAGGGCCTTGCCGCTTTGCAAAGAGGGAAGCTTAGACATCCGCCACCCCACCACACCGGACCGAGGCAATAACCTCAGGCACGGAAATATCGGCCAGACAGTTGGTCCCGCAGCGGCCACAGCCCACGCAGAGCGCCTCTTCAAAGGCCTCCACAAAGCCACGGTGTTTGTGATAATAGCGGTATTTTAGACGGTTCCGGCTTTCAGGCCGAAAATTATGACCGCCAGCCACTTCAGCAAAATCAAGGAGGTTGCAGGAATAGAGCTGCCTGATCTTGCCGGCACTCGCCATATCCATGGCCACCACCTCTTCAACGCCATAGCAATAGCAGGTGGGACAGACCTGGGCACAGGTGCCACAGGACAGGCATTTCCCCCCCCACTCGGCCCAGACCGGCGAATCAAACTCCATATCAAGGATCTTGGTGAGATCCGAGCTATCAACCTCGGCAGTGAAGAGACTTTTTTTATGTTCGGCCACCTCCAGAAAGCGCCGATGATCGCCATGGCTTGGCTCCCGCAACCCCACATTCTCCAAGATATGAAAGGCCCGGCTGCTCATGATTTCGACAAAATATTCATCACCCAGTGGTGTCAGAAAGAGATCGCAGCCGTGGAGTACGGAATCAGTGGCCATGGAATGGCAGAAACAGGCAGGGGTGGGCTGGCAGGAGTGGCCGATGATGAACATCTCGGCCCGCTTTGCACCATAAAAAAGGTTAGGATGGGGTCCGGCCAGCAATACCTTGTCCAGCTTATTTAAGGCATTAATATCACAGGCATGGAGGCCAAAGAGCACCAGGGGACGGTGGCCACCGTAATCAGCCTCCTTCTTCCAGCTTAGGCCTTGGAGGGCGAAAGAACTGGTCTTCTCAAGATAGGGCAGGAAATAATTTTTGGCCGGGTGGATGGTCTGGTCAAAATCCAGGTGGAGATCGGCGAGATCATAGACTGGGGCAAAATCATAAAGGACTCGGCCATCAGCTGCCTCCCCTTTTTTTACCGGCCCCACGATCCTGTTCACCGCAAGAAGCTCAAAAAGATGGGCAAGCTCTTGGACCGCACATATCTTGAAGATCATCAACCATCCCCCGCTCTCGTCAAAACATGATGAAAAGAAACGCTTCCGACAGTTTTACACTGAACCTTCAGGATGCTTCACTTTGTCGGCCCCGGTCAAGACCAATTGTTTTTTGACCGCCCAGGCGGTGGTATCGAACCACTCCTGGAGCTCACGGCCAGGTAGCGGCCGGCAGAGATGAAAACCCTGGAGAATGTCACAGCCCAGGCCATCCAGGAGCTGGAGGGTATCTTCATCCTCAACGCCTTCTGCCACCACCTTGCGGCCGATGTTATGAACCATCTCAATGGTGGATTTGACGATCACCGCATTATCCTCATTGTTGAGCATGTCGGTGATAAAGGACTTGTCGATCTTAATCTCCTGGGCCGGGAATTTTTTCAGATAGGATATGGAGGAATAGCCGGTGCCAAAATCATCGATGGAGAGTTGCAGACCCATCTTTTTAAGTTCGGCCAGCACCTTGGTAACCCGTTCCTGGTCGACGACAATACTGCTCTCGGTGATCTCAAGAATCACCATTTCCGGGTCGACCTGCCATTTCTGAAGGAGGAACTCGACATCATCGGGGAAATCGAGGTCATGGAGGTTTTTGATCGACAGATTCACGGAGATAGGCACATGATATCCCCCCTTCAGCCATTGAGCGCATTGCTCCAAGGCCTTGTCCAGGACCAGATGGGTAAAGGGTTTACAGAGTCCGGCCTGTTCGGCCAGGGAAATAAAATCATCCGGCCCGATGACCCCTCGATCCGTATGTTGCCAGCGGGTCAAGGCCTCCACACCGATCAACGTCTTGTCGCGGATGGAAATTTTCGGCTGATAGCAGAGAAACATGTCGTTGTTGGTGATGGCATCCCGCAGCTCACCGATCAAGACCAGGCGGTTAAAGGTCGTTCGGTGCTGTTCAAGGTTGAAAACGGCATAGATAACATCGTTGCGCTTGGCCTCATACATGGCAACATCGGCGCGCTGGACCAGGGTTTCGCTGTCGGTGCCATGGTCCGGGCACATGGCGATCCCGATACTGACCCCCACCTTGATGCTATGTCCTTCAATCATGAAGGGCTGATCAAGGGCGCCGGCAACCTTCATGCTGATCATCACCGCCTGTTCCAGGCTGGTGTTGGGCAGCACCAGGGCGAACTCGTCGCCGCCGAATCGGGCCAGGGTATCAGACTCGCGCACCACTTCCTGCATGCGATGGGCCACCTCTTGCAGCAGGTAATCGCCGTAAAAATGGCCCAGTGAATCATTAATTTCCTTGAAACGGACAAGGTCCATGAGCAAAAAGGCCAGGGGTTTACGTTGCCGCTTGGAAATTTGCAGGCCATGGTCAAGCTGCTCTTCGGCCAGGACACGGTTCGGCAACTCAGTGAGCTCGTCATGGAGGGCCCGGTGTCTTTCCAGGGAGGCAAAATGCTCGCTGAGCCTGATAGAAGCCAGGCTCAGCCGGACCACCATGACAACAAAAATAGAGCCGCCAAAAAGGATGGTGGCCACGATCAGCTCCAGGGTGGAGGCCGGAGCGGTCAGCACCATATTGAGAAAAAGAATATAACCGATAATAAAGAAAAAGATCAGCACACCCAAAAACTTCCAGGAAGTGTAGAGCCGATGTTTTCGGCGACAGATCTTTCTAGTGGGATTGAGGGACAAGGCCAGCAGGACAATACCTACCAGCACCATGGCTATCGATACAATTTTCAAAGGGGCGGGTCTTTCCTTATTATTTTGTTGAAGGGCCTTAAAAAAAGCTACGTGATATGAGTTAGTTTAAACTCATAATAATTTAGGAAATTTCCCCTGGCAACAGGCAAACGCATTGCCACGCTGCCCAAACAGCCGCCTAACCAGCAACATGTGTCTCTTTTTAAAAAAAACACCCCGCCATATGGTATATTTTCAGCCCTAACAAGATGGGGGTCACTAGATGCAGTATATGGTCACATTTCCCTGGCTTGACGTGCCACTCATCATATCGCCACTGTTGAAAGCAATACCGTCGGGTCAAAGGAAAGGAGCTCTTAGCCCTTCAAATTAAACTGTGACCTGGCCTTTTCCACAATCTTTTCGGCATAGGGCGGGCAGGCGTTTGCTGATGAAGCGGAACATTTCAAATTGGCATAGGCCCAGTTACACCCTGTTCTGTCATCAATCTTGAGGCGGATAAGATAATCAAAATGACAATCCTCATGGTGGCCGGCCTTCTTGAGTTCGCTATTTAAAAAGACCAACAGCTCGTTTTCGGTTACCAGTTTTCTCTCCATCAGCATGGCCTCCCCTTTGGTTTTGTTGACGTCGCCTCTGAACTATTATCGGGGCAGGGCCAGACCATTGCAAGGGCAAATAGAAAAGGCGCCCAAGATAATGCTTGAGCGCCTTTTCCTCTAACCCTAAAGGGACGGTCGGATCAACCGGCCATCTTGCCGACAATACCTGGTACGGCAGCAAGGGCCTCGGGCAGCTTATCCACCATGGTCCCGCCGGCCTGGGCCATATCAGGCCGGCCACCGCCGCTGCCGCCAACAATGGCCGAGACCTCTTTGATTATGGCACCGGCCTGGAACTGTTTGCTGAGATCCTTACTGACAACGACAAGCAGGGAAACCTTGCCCCCGAGCTCACCACCGAGAACGGCAATGGCTGAGCCCATCTTGTCGCGGATCTTATCGCCGATCTCCCGCATGGTCTTGGGGGAATCCAGGGTAATGGTGGCGGTGATCACCTTGACCCCGGCCACCTCAATACCGCTCTCAAGAATCGAATCAAGGGAGGAAAGGGAGAGCTTGGCATTAAGCCGGCTGATCTCCTTTTCCAGCTCCTTCTGACGGCTAAGCAGCTTGTCGAGCTTGTCGGTGAGCTCTTCGGGCTGACTCTTTAAGATCTCAGCGACCTGGCTCAGCACCATTTCATCACGCTGGAACTGGGCCAAGGCCCCTTCGCCGCTGATCGCTTCAATACGGCGGATACCGGCGGCAATGCCTGTTTCCGAAATAATCTTTACCAAACCGATCTCACCGGTGGCCTGGACATGGGTGCCGCCGCAGAGCTCCTTGGAGTAGTCAGCCACCGATACCACCCGCACCTTGTCGCCATACTTCTCACCAAAGAGGGCCGTGGCCCCGGCCTGGATCGCCTCGTCCTTGCTGAGATGCTCGGTGCTCGTGGCGGTGTTCAGGCGGATCTGCTCGTTGACAATGGTTTCCACCCGGGCAATCTCATCTGCGGTCATGGGGCTGAAATTGGTAAAGTCAAAACGGAGCCGTTCAGCGGTAACCTGGGAACCGGATTGTTTGACATGATCGCCCAGCACTTGCACTAAGGCGGCCTGGAGAAGATGGGTGGCAGTATGGTTGGCGCAGATGGCCCGCCGCCGCTTGTTGTCCACGCTGAGGGTGATGGTCGCGCCCTTGCTGATTTCGCCGGCGGTCATCACGCCCTTATGGAGAAAGATGCCGGCGCCGATCTTGACGGTGTCGATGATCCTGGCCTCACCATGGGCGCTGGCCAGCACACCCTGGTCACCGCATTGGCCGCCCGACTCGGCATAAAAAGGCGTCCCCGTACAGACAAAGGCGACCTCTTGACCGACCTCGACCTTGTCCACCAACTCGCCACTGGGGCCGATAATGGCCTCCAGGGTGCTCTCGCCCTCCACACTTTCATAACCGCTGAACTCGGTGGTCTGGACCTGCTCCAGGAGATCACGCACCCCCTGGCTCAGCTCCTCAAGGCTGGCGCCTTTCCAGGAGGCCCTAGACTGGGTACGCTGGGCGGCCATGGCTGCCTCGAAGCCCTGCTCGTCAATGGTCATCCCCTTTTCAATGGCAATGTCGCGGACAATATCCACCGGGAAACCAAAGGTATCATAGAGTTTGAAGATGAAGTCGCCAGCCACTCGGCCTATCCCCTCCTGCTTGAGGTGCCGCATCTTTTCCTCAAGCATGGCCAGGCCATGATCCAGGGTCTCCAGGAAGCGAACCTCCTCGTTCACCACCACCTTGGCAAGGAGCTTGGCCGCATCGTTGAGATGGGGATAGGCATGGTTCATCTCGGCAACCACCTTGGCACAGACCACCGCCATAAAGGGCTTGGTCAGCCCCAGGGTGCGACCGTAGCGAATGGCGCGGCGCATGATGCGGCGCAGCACATAGCCCCGCCCCTCGTTGGAGGGCAGGACACCGTCGGAAACAAGAAAGGTGGTGGCCCGGGCATGGTCAGCGATGACCTTGAGGGCGGTATCCGTGGCCCCATCCTTACTGTAGGTGACACCGGCGACATCGGCAATCTGCACGATCAGGGGCTGAAAGAGATCGCTATCATAGTTGGTTTTTACGCCCTGAACCACTGAGGCGATACGCTCGAGCCCCATGCCGGTATCAATGGAGGGCTTGGGCAGAGGCTCCATGCGGCCATCCTCAAAGCGCTCAAACTGCATAAAGACCAGGTTCCACACCTCAAGCCAGCGGTCACAGTCACAGCCCACGGAACAGTTGGGGTCATCACAACCCACTTCAGCACCCTGGTCGTAATGGATCTCCGAACAGGGGCCACAGGGGCCGGTATCGCCCATGGCCCAGAAATTATCCTTTTCACCCAGGCGAACGATGCGACCCTTGGGCAGGTCATCAATCTCCTCCCAGAGGGCAAAGGCCTCATCATCATCCTCAAAGACCGAGATCCACATCTTCTGGGGATCAAGGCCGATCTCCTTGATCAGAAACTCCCAGGCATAGGCAATAGCGTCCTTCTTGAAATAATCGCCAAAGGAAAAATTGCCCAGCATCTCAAAAAAGGTGTGATGGCGGGCCGTATAGCCGACATTCTCAAGGTCGTTATGCTTGCCGCCGGCCCGCACGCAGCGCTGACTGGTGGTGGCCCGGCTGTAGTCACGCTTCTCCTCGCCGGTAAAGAGGCGCTTGAACTGCACCATGCCGGCGTTGGTAAAGAGCAGGGTGGGATCATCTTCCGGTACCAGTGAGGAGGAGTCCACCACGGTGTGGCCCTTTTCTTTAAAATAATCGAGAAATTTCTGTCGGATATCGTTGCCAGTCATGGGAGTTACACAGGGTAAAATTGCAGATAAAAGGCCTAAAGTGGCCTAAAGTTAAACGAATGGACACATACTTAAATAAAAAAAGCCGCCGGGGCAAAAGAAAAAACGGCAGAATCCCATCTTTCCCTTTTTTTCTTTGCTGATTGCCAGCGACTTGCCGCCAGCTTTTGCCCGCGCGCTGAGGATAGGTGCTGTACATTTAGCCGCGCCTGAGTCAGCAAAGGAAACACTGTTCAATAAATTTCTTCAAGATCTTTCCGAGCCAGCAATTATAATATGATTCACTTCCAACAATTTTATAGACTAGAATATCTATTAATGGCAAAAGGCCTGAGCTCATTAGACGCGGTGGTTATCTTAGCCGGCAAAAAGAGGATGGTACGTAAAGCAAGGCTATGAAAAAATCATCATCCCCCAAAACAACCATTGGCTGGCGCGAGTGGATTGTTTTACCTGAGCTGGGCATCCCGGCGGTAAAGGCCAAGATAGACACCGGTGCCCGGACATCTGCCCTGCACGCCTTTTTCCTGGAGCCCTTTGCCGAGAATGGCCAGCAGAAGATACGTTTTCAGATCCACCCCCTGCAGAAAAGGTCAGATATTGAGCTAGCCTGTGTCGCCGATGTCGTTGACCAACGCATGGTAAGTGATTCGGGTGGTCATCGTGAAATGCGCTACGTTATACGATCAAAAATTATTATTGGCAGCACTGAGATCGACGCAGAAATAACATTAACAGACAGGGATACCATGCAGTTTCGGATGCTCTTGGGCCGCACGGCCCTGGCTGACAAATTCCTGGTGGATTCCGAGCTTTCATATCTTGCCGGGCCAAGACCTAAAGCCATCTATGGTTTGAAAAAGAAGAGGACAAAAAATTGAAAATTGCAATACTGTCGCGAAATAAGGATTTATACTCAACAGACAGACTGGCGGATGCAGCCAAAGAGCGCGGCCACCAGGTTAAGGTCGTTGATCCCCTCCGTTGCTATATGAATATCACCTCGCACCGGCCTTCCATCCATTTTAAGGGAGAAGCCCTTGAGGGATATAATGCGATAATTCCCCGGATCGGCGCCTCCATCACCTTTTTCGGGACAGCGGTTGTGCGCCAGTTTGAAATGATGGGGGTTTACAGCCTTAACGAGTCCGTGGCAATCACCCGCTCCCGGGACAAACTCCGCTCCCTGCAGCTTCTGGCCCGCAAAGGCATTGGTCTGCCGGTCACCGGCTTTGCCCACTCAACCATGTACACCAAAGACCTGATTGATCTTGTCCATGGCGCCCCCCTTGTCATTAAACTGCTGGAGGGAACCCAGGGGATAGGGGTGGTCCTGGCGGAAACCCTGCAAGCGGCGGAAAGTGTTATCGAGGCCTTCCGGGGTCTCAATGCCAATATACTCGTCCAGGAATTTATCAAAGAGGCCGATGCCAAGGATGTCCGCTGTTTTGTGGTCGGCAACAAGGTCATTGCCGCCATGATGCGGGTGGGTAAGGATGGTGATTTTCGCTCCAATATCCACCGGGGCGGCAGCGCGCAGAAGGTAAAGATAACCCCGGAAGAACGTTCCACCGCCGTCCGGGCTGCCAAGATAATGGGCTTAAACGTGGCGGGCGTCGATCTGTTACGCTCAGACCACGGGCCTGTGGTGATGGAGGTTAACTCCTCGCCAGGCCTGCGGGGCATTGAAACGGCAACGGGGATAAACGTCGCCGATATCATTATTGAGTTCATTGAAAAAAATGCCATCGCTGGCAAAACCAAGACCAGGGGGCAAGGTTAAGTGCCGACAAGAAATTCGATTACCATTGGCGGCACCTGTGTCCAGCCCGGCGAAAGGGCGACCATCGATCTCCCCATTGCCCGGCTTTATACCCATACAGAGATGACCCTGCCCGTCCATGTGGTCCATGGCAAGAAAGATGGGCCTGTTCTCTTTGTCAGCGCCGCTATCCATGGCGATGAAATTAATGGCGTGGAAATTGTCCGGCGCCTGCTCAAGCTCAAACTACTCAAGAGCCTCAAGGGCACCCTCATCGCCATCCCCATTGTCAATGTCTTTGGCTTTATAAATCGCTCCCGCTATCTGCCGGACAGGCGTGACCTGAACCGCTCGTTTCCGGGAAGCTACTCCGGCTCCCTGGCCTCTCATCTTGCCCGACTTTTTATGGATGAGATTGTCGCCAAATGCAGCCACGGCATCGATCTGCACAGCGGTTCAGGCCACCGCACCAATCTGCCCCAGATACGCGCCACCCTGGATAATCCTGAGGTGGAGAAATTGGCCTATGCCTTTGGCGCCCCGGTCATTGTCAATGCCCGCCTGCGTGACAGCTCCCTGCGCGAGGCAGTCATCGACCTGGGCATCCCCATGCTGCTCTTTGAGGGCGGGGAAAGTCTGCGCTTTAATGAGCACCCCATCGCCATAGGCCTTAAAGGCATTGTCTCTGTTATGCGTGAACTCGGGATGCTTCCCAAAAAAGAAAGGAAAAAGACTCCCCAGCCTGTTGTGGTCAAGGGGACCAGCTGGGTGAGGGCCAACAAGAGTGGCATTGTCCACTCGGCATTACCCTTAGGGACGTTTGTAAAGAAAAATCAAATAATGGCCTACATCATTGACCCCATTGGCGACAATGAAGAAAAACTTCTGGCCCCCTTTGAGGGCATTATCATCGGCTGCCTCAACCTGCCGCTGGTCCACAAGGGCGACGCCCTGTTTCATCTCGCGTCAGCGGAAAGCCGCCAGGAACTGGAAGAAATCAGCGAAATGGTCCTGGCGCCTTGACGCCCTTTGCCGGCTAAAAACCTGTTAGCCGCCACTGCCCCTTGAGGAGAATGACCTTGTTGGGGGCGGCAGCATCTAAGATAAAAACATTTGCCAGACGATCCTTGGCCCCGGCGGCCAGCTTGCTTTTTGGTCAGCTTAGAGGGCTCCGCCCGGAAAGGGTATTCACCTCACCAACAGAAACGGCGCTTACCCCTTGCGCCCTACTCCACCTCGGCAACCACCGGTTCCGGTTTGGTTGCCCCGCGCACCGGCAGACCATAGCCCATGCGGACCTTGTTCTCAATATCCGTAACCATATCCTCGTGTTCCTTAAGAAAGGCCTTGGCATTCTCACGGCCCTGGCCGACGCGCTCACCGTTATAGGAGTACCAGGCGCCGCTCTTTTCAACGATATCCTTTTCCACGGCCAGATCAAGAATGTCACCCACTCTGGATATTCCCTCACCATAAATGACATCAAACTCGGCGACCTTAAAGGGGGGCGCAACCTTGTTTTTGACCATCTTGATCTTGGTCCGGTTACCAATGACGTCCAACCCTTCCTTGATCTGGGTCATCCTCCTGATATCAATGCGCATGGAGGCATAAAACTTCAGGGCATTGCCGCCGGTGGTGGTCTCTGGGTTGCCGAACATCACCCCAATCTTCATCCTGATCTGATTGATAAAGATGATGGTGGTGTTGGTCTGCTTAAGGATGGCGGTGAGTTTACGCATGGCCTGGCTCATCATCCGGGCCTGGAGACCGACATGACTGTCGCCGATATTCCCCTCAATCTCCGCCTTGGGGGTCAAAGCGGCAACCGAGTCGACCACGATGACATCCACGGCACTGGAGCGGATGAGGATCTCGGCGATCTCCAGGGCCTGCTCACCATAATCGGGCTGGGAGACCAGCAGATCATCGACATTAACGCCCAGGCGCTCGGCATAATAGACATCCAGGGCATGCTCGGCATCGATAAAGGCGGCGGTGCCTCCTAGTTTTTGGGCCTCGGCCACGACATGGAGGGCCAGGGTGGTCTTACCCGATGATTCCGGTCCGTAAATCTCGACAACGCGGCCCCGCGGAAAGCCGCCAACGCCGGTAGCAATATCAATACCGAGGATGCCGGTGGGAATCACCGGAATCTGCTCAGAGGCATGGCTGCCCATCCGCATGATGGAACCCTTACCAAACTGTTTATGAATCTGGAAAATAGCTGAATCTAACGTTTTTGAACGATCAGGGGCGGCCATGGAATAAGCTCTCCTTAAGGGTAAATAATCCCGGACTCTCTCGTAAAAAAGCTGTCCGTGCATTCTAGTACATTATTGAGGGTGCATTGTAAGCGATGGAGGGGAAACGACAAGGGCTAAAAAGTTAATTTTATCAATTCCAGAACCCAAAATCAAATCATATTGTTTGTTATGAATCCCATTGCCCCTCCTGCGCCATGGAACTACTATGGCACAGCAGATAGGACAAATAATGTCCTATGATGATCTTTTTTCCAAAAGCCCTAGAACACCTGGACAGGATAGGTCTGCGGGGCGGATTCTCCCTGGGATTTGACGGTGAAATAGTGGACGGCGAGCACCGCGCCGTCCTGGAGGGCTGTTTCCACCTTCCAGCGCCCCTCCTGGGCTGCGGCCTGGATATAGGTGTAGGTCCGCCAGCCCTCCTGGCGACCGCCCACCATGGGCAGCGGCACAATACCCCGCTCCACCCATCTACCGCTCTCGCCATCGCGCAGCCACCAGCGTTGTTCAAGGTCAACCGTCACCCGTTGCGGGGCAAAAACCGCACTCAGACTATAGATTTTGTCGCCCTCCTGATAGTGAACAACCTCCTGGCCCAGACCCAAGACGCGCCAGAAGGGCTGCACTTCCGCCTGACACTGATAGGCACCGGCCTCCTTGCTGAAATCCTTACAGATATAACTCTCTTTGAGGACCAGGGGCACCGGTGGAATAAGCTGGAGCTGATAGAGAACCACCAGAAAGAGGACACATGCACCAGCAGGAGCGAGCTGGCGAAGGTCACTGCGATACTGCACAGTTTTACCGCCGAGCAGTTGGAGTTGGCGCTGCGGGGCGTTGGCAAAGTAGCGGATGCCGTACACCAGGGCCAGACTGAGCACACAACTCAGGTAAAACCAAATAGCCCTGACCGAGTGGACGATATGGGGGATCAGAAAGTTGAAATACATGGTGCCGCAGACGGCAAATAGGGTCCAGGTCAGGGTCCGGCTCAGATACTTTTCAGCGAGGAACTCGTTGCCGACCAGGAGGGCAACCAGGCCAACCACCACTAAAAAGGTATAGACCGAGCCGGAGCTCTTAAAATAAAAAACCACCAGGGCGCTGAACAGGCCACCGAAAAAGAACTGGATACTAAAGGTGAACCAGTTCTGCCACTGCGGCTTTATTTCCCGCACCAGCAGGACGAGAACGAGGCCAGCCCCGAAATAATAGGTGGTGAGCACCAGGAGGTCAAAAAAGGAAACCACCCGGCCCATGGTCACTGAGTCCCAGGTAAAGCCGCAAAAAAAGGCGAAGGCCGGCAGGAAACGGCGAATGGCGTTTAATTGGGGTTCAAACTTACCGATCAGCTTTTTGGCATTCATAGGGCAACCGTGGCCGGCAGCAGACCGCGCAGATAACGGCGGACCAGATCCAGCCCCATGGTGGCCGCCTTGGCCTGGATCATGGTTCGTTTGCCGGAAAATCGGTGGGTCTGCTGAAAACTTCCCCCAGGTGTTGCCAGGCCGAAGCAGACCGTACCCACCGGCTTATCCGCGGTGCCGCCATCCGGGCCGGCAACACCCGTGATGGCCACGCCAATATCAGCACCGGTGGCATGCCTGGCACCGGCAGCCATCGCCGCAGCCGTCTCTTCACTCACCGCCCCGAACTCCAGCAAGGTTTTTTCGGCCACGCCAAGCAGGCGTTGTTTCACCCCATTGGCATAGGACACCACTGCACCCTGAAAATAGGCGGAGCTCCCCGGCACCGAGGTGACCATATTGGCCATCAGGCCACCGGTGCACGACTCGGCCAAGCCCAGGCTAAGGCCATGGTCCCGGAGCAGGGCCCCGGTAACAGAGGCCATGGTCTCATCATCCTCACCATAGATAAGATCGGCCAAGGCGGCCTTGAGCAGCTTTTCCTTATGGAGAAAGAGCTCCCTGGTCTCGTCAATGGAGTTGGTACATACGGTGAGGCTGACATGGACCTCGGCGGCCATGGGATAATAGCCGATGCGAATCCGCTCGTCCTGGTTCTCCAGATCGGCCAGCCGACTGTTAATCTCCATCTCCTCAACGCCAAAGACCTTGTAGATTTTCTGGTGCACCAGATGAAAGGAGTTTTCCTGCCAGGTGGCAAGGATGGGGAGAACACGATCGAGCATGAGTTCCCGCATCTGATGGGGGACGCCGGGCAGGAAGAAAATCGGTTTTTCGGCGTAAACCAGCATGAACCCCGCCATATTTTCACCCGGTTTCAAGACCTCGGCCCCAGAGGGCAACCAGGCCATCTTCTCCATGGAGGGGCTATGCTTAAAGGCCGCGCTCTCCTGGATCTTGGCGAAGATCTCCGGGTAAAAGGTCTGGGGCCTTTCCAGGGCCTCGGAAACCGCCACAGAGGTGATGTCATCCGTGGTCGAGCCAAGGCCGCCGGTGAGCAAGACAAAGTCTGCGCGACCAATGGCCTCCAGCAGGGCCTGACCGATCTTCTCCGCCTCATCCCCCACCGTGGTCATGGCCGTCACTGTATGGCCGGCACCAAAGAGATGGCTGGCGGCAAAATAACTGGTGGAATTGACAATTCGCCCGGAGGTCAGTTCGTCGCCGATGGCAATGAGTTCTCCATTCATAAATCTCTACGTCCCCTGATTACTTGTCTTTTCTAGAGTGCCAAACACCTGGTCGGCCTCCACCCTGTCAATCCGCACCTCGACAAGGGTGTTAGCCGTGGCGGCCGGGGCCTCAAAATAAACAGGGATATAGTTTTCTGTAAAGCCGCGCATGAGGCCCAGCTTATTTTTTTTCTCGGCCAGCACCTTATGGCTGGTGCCAACAAAGCGTTGATAAAACTCCTGCTGTTTGCGCGCCGCAAGCTCGCGCAGAACCCCGACCCGCTCATCCTTGATTGCCGAGGCCACCTGGTCCTTGCGCTGGGCCGCCCCTGTGCCCGGCCGGCGCGAGTAAGGAAAGACATGGAGATAGGTCACCGGCAGATCGTCAAGGAGATCGTAGGTGTTTTGAAAGGCCTGCGCATCCTCGCCGGGAAAGCCAACCAGGACATCGACACCCAGGGCGGCATCAGGCTGGCGCCCATGGGCCGTGGTCACAATTTCCCGGAAATCCTCGGCTCTATAATGGCGATTCATCTTCTGCAAGATATGATCATCACCGCTCTGCAGAGGAATGTGGAAATGGGGCATCAGATTTTCCCGGCTGGCAAAGAGCTCCAGGATCTCAGCGCTCAGCTCATTGGGTTCCAGGGAGCTGAGGCGAAAGCGGGTTTCGGGGTTCAGGGCCGTGACCTGATCAAGAAAGGTGGCTAGGGTGTCAGGCCGATCCAGGTCCTGACCATATTTGCCGACATGGATACCGGTGACAACAATCTCCCGAAAGCCACTGTCGACAAACATCCGGGCCTGGCCCAGGGCGATCTCAGGCAACACACTGCGGCTACGACCACGGGACAAGGGCACGATACAGTAGGAACAGTAATTATCACAGCCATCTTGGATTTTCAGGTAGGCCCTGGTCCGCCCGGGAAAGATGGTGACCGGCAGATGACAGCACTCTCGCACCTTGCCGATATCGGCCATATACATCTCAAGATCGCAATAATCGCAGGCCAGGGCAAAGTCCACCAGCAGATGTTTATAGCCGTTGCCGACAATACAGACAGGCTGGTCAACAATCTCCAGGATGTCCAGGGCAGCTACCTGGGAATAGCAACCGGTCACGACCACCCGGGCCGTGTCATTTTTCTTCAGGGCCCGCCTGATGGTCTGTCGGGACTGGGCGCCGGCCTTATTGGTCACGGCACAGGTATTAATGACATAGATATCAGCCGGTTGGCTGAAGGGGACAATCTCCACGCCACGGGCCACAAAGGCCGACTGAAAAGAGGCGGACTCATACTGGTTGACCTTGCAGCCCAGGGTGGTGATGGCTACCTTGATTTTTTTCAATTCTTTTTTTGCCATGGCAAGTCAAACACCTACATTTTCATTGGATTCAGACAATTTCTCCGCCGCCGAGCAAAATCTCACCCGCATAGAGGGCGGCAAACTGGCCCGGGGTTATGGCGCGCTGGGGTTCAGTAAAAACAATCTTATAGCCGTTATCCTGCCTACTGACCAGGGCTGCGGCCCCGTCATGGCGATACCGAATCTTCACGGTCAAAGTCGTGGGCAACTGGGGCTCTCGGCCGGACAACCAGTTCATGTTGGCAACCACCAGGGTACGACGCCACAGAGCATCATCGCCGCCGACAATGACCCTGTTTTTTTCAGGGTCAAGGCCCACTACATAGAGAGGATCTGGCGCCGGGATCCCCAGGCCCCGGCGTTGACCGATGGTATAGCGATGAATACCCAGATGGCGGCCACGAACAGCGCCGGCAAGATCGACAACCTCCCCTGGCTGAGCCGCCTCGCCACCATACTGTTCCAGAAATTCCTGAACGGTACGCTCCTTTAAAAAGCAGACATCCTGGCTCTCCTGGCCCCGAAAATCATGGAAACCAAATTCCTCAGCCAGCCGGTATACCTCCTCCTTCTCCAGTTCTCCCAAGGGGAACCTCAGGCGGGCCAGCTGCTGCTGGTTCAGGCCGCAGAGAAAATAGGACTGATCCTTCCCGGCGGCCAGGCCCTTGAGGAGTTCATAGCCGATGGCTGACTGGCGAAGACGGACATAATGGCCGGTGGCCAGGGCCTCGCAGCCCAGGGCATCGGCCTGGGCAAGGAGATGGCCGCATTTCACCAGGGGATTGCAGACCACACAAGGGTTAGGGGTCCGGCCCTGGAAATAGCTGCTCACAAAATAATCAAGGACATGGCGTTGAAAGGCCTGGCGGAGATCAACAACCCTGAGCTCGACGCCAAGACGACCAGCCACCTCCTCCACCCTGGCCACCTGGTGCTCAAGATCAGGTTGAGAGAGGGCCATGAACAGGCCACAAACCTCATGGCCCGCCTGGGCAAGGAGACGGGCCGTCACCGTACTATCCACCCCACCGCTCATTGCCACTGCAATTCGTGCCATCTTCTCCCTCAAAAACCAGGCGTCCCTCGCCCTTTACTTAATAAGCCATCTCAGCGGACAACCCTTTCTCCACTTAACAACAAGCTCCCAATCTGACAAAGTTTTTTTTACGCTCCCTGGTCAATCTCGCCGGGCTGCAGGTCAACCAGAGTGGCTCCCCAGCTCCCCCCAGCTTCGCCGGCCAGACGATAGGCGCGGACAGCGGCTTCCCGGTCCAAAACAGCATGCACCATGCGGCGTAAGACACCCTTGCCCTTGCCGTGGATAATCCGCACCTCATAGATCCCATGCTGGCGGCAGAGTCTGATGTATTCAGGGATCAGTCGTTTAATGTCGCGGGGTTGGAAGGTGTGGAGATCAAGGACCCCATCAACAACAAGCTCTACCACATCATCATTCTCCGGGCTAATGCTTTCCATTTGCAAAGGTGTCCTGTATTGTCTATAGATCTTTCTTTTTTTGAACTCGTAGTCAACAATCCATCATAGAAAATCACACTACCATGAGCAATACACCATTTACGGCCCTCGTTGTCCGCCAGGAAAATGATTCCTTTGTCCGCACACTCGAGACGCGCCATATCGCTGATCTGCCGGCCGGTGAGGTTCTGATTCGGGTGCATTACTCCTCCCTCAATTACAAAGATGCCCTTTCCGCCATCGGCAACCGCGGGGTGACGCGGAAATATCCCCATACCCCTGGTATCGATGCCGCCGGGGTGGTGGAGGCCTCCAGCGCCCCCCATATCAAGCCCGGCCAGGAGGTCATCGTCTCCTGCTATGATCTGGGCATGAATACGGCCGGCGGCTTTGCCGACTATATCAGAGTGCCGGCGGCCTGGGTGGTGACAAAACCCCCGGGCCTGACCCTGAAAGAGGCGATGATCTACGGCACAGCCGGATTTACCGCTGCCCTCTCGGTCCATAAGCTACTCAACAACGGGGTTGGTCCCGAGGACGGCCCCATCCTGGTCACCGGCGCCACCGGCGGTGTGGGTTCCGTGGCCGTGGCCGTCCTGGCGAAAGAGGGTTTCCATGTCACGGCGGCCAGCGGCAAGGCTGCCTCTGATTTTCTGACAGCCCTGGGCGCCGAGGAAATTATCAATCGCGACCAGGTAAGGGGCGGCGTGGACAAGGCCCTGCTCCGGCCGCGTTGGGCCGGGGTCATTGACACAGTGGGCGGCGAGATCCTGGCCAAGGCCCTGAAGAGCACCAAACCCTGCGGGACCGTGACCTGCTGCGGCAATGTCGCCTCTGGCGACCTGCCCACCACGGTGTATCCCTTTATTCTGCGCGGCGTCACCCTGATTGGCATTGATG
>JBFFNX010000012.1:0-27001 GCA_041562995.1 Desulfurivibrionaceae bacterium | reverse complement strand
TCCTTATCAATAACATAGATCTCGCTGACCTTGGGCAATACTGCCTCCATGGTCTCCAGATAGAGTCTTTTGCGGGTTACGACCTTTGCCTTCTCGTATTCCGTAAGCACTGACAGAAAACGGGCTGTATCACCCTTGGCAATATTGGTCCGCTCAATGGCATAGCCATGGGCCTCTTCAATCATACCCTTGGCCTCACCGCGGGCCTTGGGAATGACCTTGTTATATTGCTGTTCTGCCTCATTGACCAGGCGCTTCATATCCTGATCCGCCTCATTCACCTCATTAAAGGCGGGCTTGACCTCATCCGGAGGGGTGACATCCTTGAGACGAACCTCACCGATATATACGCCGCTATTATAACTTTTCAAAGTCTTCTGGAGTTCGCGGGCCACATCGCCTCCCAACATCTCACGATTATTAAGGACATAATCAAAACCGTGGTTACCCACCATCCGGCGCATGACCATCTCAGAGACGTCGCGTACGGCCTGGGGTACGTCACGGACATTAAAGGCAAACTGATAGGGATCCTGGACCTGATATTGGACAATCCACTCAACATCGATGACATTCTTGTCACCGGTAAGCATCAGGGATTCACTGGTGTAGCCCGATTTGGCAAATACGGATTTCTGCCCTTGGGAGCGAGAACGGAAACCAAATTCCTCCTTACGCACCTCAGAGACAGAGACCTTAAAAACCTCATCGATAAAGGGCATTTTGAGATGGGGGCCAGGTTCGGTCAAGGTATAAAATTTACCCAGGCGCAAAACCACACCCCTTTCACCCTTTGCCTCATCAAGGGTATAGAAAGAAGAACGAAGAAAGACGATGCCGACAATGACCACAACGATAAGGCCTATGGCACTGAGTCCCCCCTTCAAATTAGGAGTGTCGGAACCTGGGCCTCCTGTACCACCACCTTTATGGCCACCGCCTTCAAAACTTTCTTTAATCTTTTTGAGCAGGGCGGCAATAAGATCCTCTGGAGAGGATGGCCCTTTTTTCTTGCCCCAGGGGGGCTGCTCATCTTGCAAAGACATAATGTTCTCCCTCTATTTTTTTATAAAGTATCATGCTGCCGAAACTGGTCATCATGTGACCTTCAGTAGCAATGAAAAATTCCAGACTTCGATCATTTTCCAGGAGCAGATAACCTGAAGCAGAAATACGCCAAATTTGCAGTGTCATCTATTTACAACTATTTTTCAACCAAAACCCAAAGAATGGCGCCACGCCTCCCACACCACGATAACCACTGAAAAGAACAAAACAACTTGCAGAAAAAAACCAGGATAACGACCTGCCGATTGCCTACCAAAAGAGGTCACCAGCCCCAGCGCCACCCCCACCGCAAATCCCCAGAAATGGGCGCCCAGATCGACCCGCTCGCCGCCGGTCCCCAGCATGGCCAGAAGGCCAAGACCAGCACCGAGGGCAAGCAGCATCCCCTGCAGACTGCGGCGCCGAACAATCTCCAGACCGCATAAAATCCCCACTGCCCCAAAAACAGCGGTGGAAAAGCCCACCGACAGATGCTGGCTGCGGCGCAGAAGGACATTAAGAAGATTGCCACTGATGCCAGCCATGAAGATGAGGGCCCAGCCAAGGCCCGTACCCACAACCCTGCACAACAGGTGGATGATGGCCCCGCCCAGGACAATATTGCCGGCCAGGTGGACCACATCGGCGTGGAGGGTGAGGGCTGTTACCAACCGCCACCACTGGTGATCTGCGACAATGGCCTCCCTGTTCACCGCTCCCTGGGCAAACCAGCCAGAGTGGTCCTGCCATGGCCCGGTCTCATAAAAAAAGAGGACAAAAAGTCCCATGATGAGCAAGGTGGGCGGATTGAAATGGGCCCTGTCTTGATAGCGTTCCTGAGAATCGACCTGAGGTCGATTCTCCTCTTCATAGAGAAAAATCTGGTGCTGGGCGGCATGGATCCTGTCGGCCGCCACCCAGAGGGTAGAATCATTCGGCAAATCCCCTACAAAATGGGGAATAGCCACGGCGCTCAACACCAATGACCAGAGCTCCATCTCGCTGGCATCCCTGGCAACAATGGCCTCGGCGTCCTCACGGGCTTCCTGTTCATCAAAAATCATTCTTGCGCATCCGCAACAGTTAGGTAGTATGCATTTCTTGACAAAGTCATGACTAAAGAGCGCGCTGAGCAAACCGCGCACATCTTATTGCTCTTGGAGCACAATATGCACTGTTTAAGCTATAATCCAGACTATTTCCCCAAAATGGGTAGCCAACCCATGTCGCTTGGGGGCCAATATCGGGAAGGACTTGGCCAAACAGGCCTGAAGTTGCTTACCCCCCCACCAAATCATTGCGGCCATCCCGGTCTGGGAAGCTGATATTCCTGAGCGCTATGCACGCCTTGTAAAATTGACAGAAGATTTTTGACCCAAGGGAACATCATGACAAAGCATAATACGGCAGATCTGGCCCAGGAACTAACTGAGCTTACCGACGCCACCCGCAGACTCTGCAGACTGCACGGCACCTTGGGCCTTGAATACCCGAAAACTACGGGCTTTGCTGCTGGCCCGATTAATCCGGCCGCAAGGCGTACGCCGGCGGACAAAAAACCGTTGACTTCCCCTCATCCCCAGCAGATTAAGAAACCAAAACAATCTGTTTTCCCTTCGCAAGATGTCGCCGCTCTCAAAGACACCATCAGCCATTGTGAGCGCTGTGTGGCCGAGGCAAAACGCCCCACCCCGCTTTTTGGTACGGGCAGGCAGGATAGGCCGGCCCTCCTTATTATCGGCGATGTCGCCAACAGGGAGTGTGTGGACCAGCAAGATAGTTTCCCCGGACCAGCCGGCGACTTACTTAGCAAAATGCTTGCCGCCATTAATGTAAACACGGAGGATGTCTTCCAGACCAACATCATCAGATGCGCCCTGGATACCAACGAGGTACCCCTGGCGACCCAACTTCACAACTGCCGGCCCCACCTCATAGAACAGATCAAGCTGTTCCGGCCTTTGATTATCTGCACCATGGGGCAAATAGCCAGCCAGACCCTCCTCGGCACCAAAAACAAACTCATCGCCCTGCGTGGCCGTTTTCACCACTTCGACACTATGCCGTTGATGGCCACCTATCACCCCAGTCAACTCCTTCAGGTACCGGATCTTAAAAAGGCAGCCTGGTATGATCTGCAACTCATCCAGCATAAGCTCAAACAGCTCCAAAAGAGCTAAACACCCCTCAAAAGCACCAACGAAGCGACTCCCCAGAACCTAGAGCTGCTCTGGAGCAAAACAGACCACCTCATCAATGTCCTTGGCCCCGGTGAGCAACATGACCAGACGATCCATCCCCAAGGCAATACCGCAGGCCGTGTCTATTTTTTCAAGAGCAATAAGAAATTTTTCCGGAAAATCTCCAAATGACGTACCGTGGGCCCGGGCACGCTCTGCTTCCTTTATAAAACGGCTCTTTTGTTCCACAGGGTTGGTGAGCTCGGAAAAGCCGTTGGCAAGTTCAACCCCGTGGATATAGAGTTCAAATCGCTCGGTAATCTCTGGGTTTATTGAACTCGTTTTGGCCAACGAACCCAGGGCGACTGGATAGTCATACAAAAAACAGGGCTTATCACAGCCCAAATGCGGTTCCACATGCTCGACAAGGATCTCGTCGAAACAGTCGGCAGCCAGGGCCTTGTCCACCGAGATCGGGGCGTAGCGACCAAAGGCCTCCTGTACTGTCAGTCTCTGCCAATCAGGAAGCAACAGCAGGCTGATGATCTCCTGATCATAGGCCATCTCCTCTTTAAATCTTCCGGCCAAATCCCCCAGAAAATCTTTCGTTTCCGTCATCAGGTCCTGATAGTGGCCAGCTAACCGGTACCATTCGAGCATGGTAAACTCCGGCAGATGGCGACTGCCCCTTTCACTGCCCCGAAAACATTTACAGATTTGAAACAGGCGAGGCGCCCCAGCAGCAAGAAGGCGTTTCATACAAAGCTCAGGGGAGGTCTGCAAAAACCAGGATGCCGAAGGCACCGGCAGGATATTGGCCTCTGGGATAAGGGCCGGCAGGCGGATGGGAGTCTCCACCTCAAGATAGGTATTGGCAATAAAAAAAAAGCGGGCTGCCTGGATAATGGCAGCCCGCTGGTGAAGTCGTTGCAGATTCATCACTAACCTGAAGTCTATTCTTTCACCCGGGTGACATAGGTACCAGTACGGGTATCTATCTGAATTTTCTCACCTTCTTCGACAAAAGGCGGCACCTGTAATTCATAACCTGTCTCCACGGTGACCGGCTTGGTATCAGTGCCAGAGGTATCACCCTTTACCCAGGGATCAGACTTGGTGACGGTGAGATTGACAAAATTAGGAAGACTGACGCCGATGGGATTGTCATGAAAAACAAGGACATCAACCTCCATATTGTCAACCATGAACGGGATGACATCCTCAAGCTTATCCCTGGCAATCACATACTGCTCGAAGCTCTGGGTATCCATAAAATGATACTCGTCGGCCTGATTATAAAGAAACTGCATCTTCCGTTCATCCAGGGGCGCCTTTTTGAACTTTTCACTGGAACGATAGGTTTTATCAAAGGCATTGCCAGTCACCATATTCTTCAAGCGGCAGCGGTACAGGGACTGGCCCTTACCCGGCTTGGAAAATTCAAAATTGGTAATTATATAGGGCTCGCCATCGATCTCTATCTTTAAACCTTTCCGTAAATCTGAGGAGGTATACATAAAATCACTTTTGGTTATTGTTTATCTCATCAACAAAGAAACAGGCAGATATGTACCCCACTTGCCGGGGAGAATCAAGCCGTGACAATCTCTTTTTTGCTGATGGCTTCCGCTTTAATGCGATCTAAAAGATCAGCAAGGGCGGGTTTGACATTTTCTCTGATATCGCCGGCCACAATCATAAAGAGGAGATCATCGCCTGGCAGAAACCGACCCTCTTTGGCCTCGATAACAATATCAAAGATACCTTCTCTTTTCAAAAATTCCTGACGGATCTCCTCAACCTTTTCCTGGTCGGGGCGCACCTCCAGATATTCCACCTGATCACGGCTCTGGCGGGACCAGGCCCGCACCACACCGTTATGGACCAGGAGCATCCCGACATTCTGGGCAAATTCTGGTTTCTGTTTCATGGCAGCAATGGCCTGTGAGATATCCATATCGTTTCCCTCTAAAAAAGTTAAGCGCCACTGAGACTCTTAGCGGCAATTTCATACACATCATTGGACAATGACTCTTCGGCAAGAATGCGTTCAAGCTCGGCTTTCATTAAAAGCTGCCGATTCTCATCATACCGATGCCAACGGCTTAAGGGTCCCAAAATGCGTGCGGCAATCTGGGGATTGGTACTATTTAAAGAAAGAACCTGATCTGTCAAGAAACGATAGCCAGCCCCGGATTTATCGTGAAAACAAATCTGGTTAGCGGAGCAGAAGGCGCCGATGAGGGCACGCACCTTATTAGGATTGGCCAGGGAAAACGAAGGATGCCGGGTCAACTCCTTCACCTCGGCCAGGGTTGTGGCAAGGGGCGCGGTGGCCTGAACCGTGAACCATTTATCCATGACCAGGCTGTTATTCTGCCACTGACTGAAAAAGGCAACCTGGACGGCCTTGCGCTCGACACAATCAGGGTTATGCATGATTGCCGTAAAGGCGCTGAGGGTGTCCGTCATATTATTCGCCTGCTCAAACTGTTTCAGGCAGAGCTCAACCACCTCCTGCCTGTCGGACAGCATCAGGTAGGCCAGTGCCGTATTTTTCAGGAGACGCTGACCACTAAGGGCGGCATCATAGCGATAAGGGGTATCAGAAACTGCGGTGTGATAACAAGTCAAGAACGGCATGAAGAGCTGCCGCGCCAACTCGCGGCGAACAAATTGCCGGACCGCAAACAGGGCATCCACATCAATAATATCCATCTGTTCGCCCAGATATTTTTCCGTGGGCAGCACGAGAAGCCGGGCTAGAAAGGCGGGATCGTCTGTTTTTTTAAGGATACTGCCATACACCTCGACAAAATCGGCAGGTAACACCAGGGGCTGCTTGCTCTGATAATCCTCGACAAGCTTGAGAAGCAGACGGCAGGCCAAGCGTTGTCCAGCTTCCCAACGGTTAAAGGCGTCAGGATCATTGACCATGAGGAAACGCAGCTCGTCATCACCATAGGGATAATGGAGCTTGACCGGGGCACTGAAAGAACCAAGCAGCGATGGAATAGGTTTTTCAGCAACAGCCTCAAAGAGGAAGTCTTGGCTGACCTCGCGTATCTCCAATATCTTCACATCTTCTGGATCGCTCTCATCACCGGCAAGAATGATCGGCAAGGTTCGGCCATCGGCGCCAATCAGTCCGACCCTGAGCGGCATATGATACGGCTCCTTGACATCCTGGCCCGGAGTGGCAGGACACGACTGCGAGACACGTAAGCTATAGGTTTTCTGCCTACCGTTATATTCACCCTCAACCTGCAGTTCCGGGATGCCGGCCTGGCTGTACCAGTTCTTGAACTGACTGAGGTCCTTACCACCGCCGCTGGCCATGGCAGCGACAAAATCATCACAGGTAACGGCCTGCCCATCATGGCGGTCAAAATAGATATCCATTCCCTTCCTGAACTTTTCAGGGCCAAGCAGGGTATGGATCATACGAATTACCTCAGCCCCTTTTTCATAGACGGTGACCGTATAAAAATTATTGATCTCGATATAATGGTCGGGCCGGATAGGATGGGCCATGGGGCCACTGTCTTCGGGAAACTGGACATTGCGTAGGAGCTGGACGTCGCTGATCCGTTTCACCGCCCGGGAGCTCATATCCGCCGAGAATTCCTGATCGCGAAATACAGTGAGACCTTCTTTTAAACTGAGCTGAAACCAGTCCCGACATGTCACCCTGTTGCCGGTCCAGTTATGAAAATACTCATGGGCAATGACGCCTTCGATCCCCTCATAATCATCATCGGTGGCTGTAGCAGGTTCGGCCAGCACGTATTTGGAGTTAAAGACGTTGAGCCCCTTATTCTCCATGGCCCCCATATTGAAATCATCCACCGCGACGATCATGAAGAGATCAAGGTCATACTCAAGGCCAAACACCTCCTCATCCCATTTCATGGCCTTCTGCAAAGAGACCATGGCATGATCGCAGCGCTCTCTATTATGCTCTTGAACATAGATATGCAGAGCAACCACTTTACCGCTTCGGGTGGTAAAGCTGTCCGTAATGGCGACCAGATCGCCAGCCACCATGGCAAAGAGATAACATGGTTTGGGGAAGGGATCATGCCAGCGGGCAAAATGGCGCTGCTCACCCACCCTGCCCTGCTCAACAAGATTGCCGTTGGCAAGAAGGACAGGGATATCGATGTCCGCCTCAATGGTGGTGGTGAAACGGGCCATCACATCGGGACGGTCCAGGTAATAGGTTATCTTGCGAAAGCCCTGGGCCTCACACTGGGTACAGAAATTACCACTTGATCTGTACAGACCTTCCAGGGAGGTGTTTTTTTGGGGATAAATCTCCGTAATACAACGCAAGGTGAAAACATCAGGAACAGTGAAGAGGGTGAGGGTTTGCTCCCCAACCTCATATTGAGCCGGCTCAAGACTTCTACCATCGACAGCCAGTTCCACGAGGACAAGATTTTCGCCATCAAGAACAAGGGGGGCATCAGTGCTCACCTGTTCGGACCGACGAAGGCGCAATTCCGAGGTGATAAGGGCCTTGTCGGCAAACAAGGTAATTGACAGCTCTACCGTATCAATAAAGAAATCAGGGGGCTGATATTCGCTGAGATAAACAGTTTTCGGCTCAGACAGTTTCATATAATTAAGACCTAAAAAAGGTGGAATTGCTACAGCTAAGGCTACTAAGCAATTGGAGGGGGGAAGCGCCGGAAAATCGGCGAGACTACAGAGGAAAGACGTCAATCTACCATAGCCGAGAAGATACCCTTTTGATTATTGAGTTGCCAGCTTCTTGGCGGTGATGCTTTTGGCCAGGGCTTTACCAGGCAGGCTGCCAGGGACCACTTCAGCAACCTGGCTCTCAGAATCTATCTTCGTGACAACGGGCACTTTGATTTCCGTGCCCAGGCGCAAGGCGCGGAAATCAAAATCAACATTATACTGCTTGATAAGCCAGAAGGGCAGATCAAAGTCTTCATGGCATAGGGTCCAGAGGTTATCCCCCTTCTTGACCCGATAGGATTTCTCACTCTCAACCCTATAGGCCACAAAGAAATCTTCCACAAGCTCCTTATGGTAGAGATAACGTCTCTCTTCAAAATCTTCCTTGGAGACCTTGGCAAAGGGCAGTTTCAAGTGCTGACCATAATGAATGGGCTTGCCGAACCGATAGCGATTAAGAGTACGTATTTTTCGGGTGGGAATCTCAAGCCAGTCCGCATAATGACCAAGGGTTTCTTCAACCTCGACCTGAATGGTACCGGTGGCAGCCCCTTTCACGGTTTTCATCTTGGTAACATCGAAATTGCCAATTAAGACCAACGGGTTAATATCCTCAGCCGCCACCATGGCTTCAGCAACCTCAATGGCAGCCTCTTCTGCCGCAAAAATCTCGATTTCCTCAACAACATCTTCGGCCTCAGCAACCACGGGCACTTCTGGCAAGCCATCATCTAACTGAGCTGACAATTCAGCCCCCACAACCGAAGCGAGCAACATGGGTTCAGCAATTTCTTCAAGGAGAGCAGGAGGTGCTGGAGATACCTGGGCAACAATCACGGGCGGAGCAGATTCAATGTTATCAACAGCTACTGTGTTCGCCTGGGCAATGATCTGTAATTCTTCCAACTCAACCATCTTCTTCTCGGCCCGGGCAACCAGGGCCGGAGGCGGAGTCTCCTCCTCACGGGCAGCAATCAGGCCATGGGGATTGCCCTGCGGCCGCCATTTGGCAAGGCTACGCACTGGCGATTTGGCGCTTTCCTGAGCAGAGGCCTTGGCCAACACCTTTTCCTTGAGGGTGGTCATGGTAGGTACGGCCTGACTGCGCTGCCGGCTCTTTGGCGCCGAGGCCAGCATCGTTGAACTTTCGCCGCCGCCAGGAATGCGGAGATTCTGGCCAACATAAATCGTGGCCCGGCGACTTAGGCCATTGGCCGCAGCAAGATCATTGATACTGACCTTATGGCGCTGAGCGATCTTGCCGGCCGTATCTCCCCGCTGGACCCGGTAGAAATTCGACCTCTTTTGTCTTTTTTCGAACAGGGAGGAGGGTAAGGCGGAAGACAGCCTTGCCATTTTTTGTGAATGACCCGGCAAGCGGAGTCTGTAGCCTTTAGGAATGTGCTTCTGACCGTCGAAAACAGGGGGGCGCAGGGCAGGATTTACCTTTTTGATCTCATCCACCCCGACATGGAAAAATTTGGCCATCGTGGCCACCGACGCGTAGCCCTCCATCTCAACGGTATGATAAAGAATGGGCCGATCAACGCTTACATTGCCGAAATATCGTTTGTAATTCTTGGCGACATGAGTGGCGGCAATGTATTCTGAATAAAAATTGCGCGAGGCGAACTTGAACCTTTTACCGTTATACTCATCAAATATCTTGGCATAGCTGCCCTTTTCCTTTTTGGCGCGGAGCATACCGTTGGGGCCATGGTTATAGGCGGTCAAGGCCAGGGGCCAACTGCCAAGAAGTTCATGATTTGCTTTAAGAAATTTGGCGGCGGCATAGCTTGCGGCAATGGGGTCACGGCGCTCATCAACGACGTAATCAACCTGCATATAACGCCGCCCCGTCGAGCGGGTGAATTGCCAGATACCAGCAGCACCGAATTTGGAGTAAGCCTTATAATTATAAGAAGATTCAACATGGGGCAGATAGGCGAGATCTTCAGGAAGGCCCTGACTTTTGAAAATATCCTTGATGCGGTCAAGATATTTCCCAGAGCGTTTGATCCCGGCCAGGAATCGATCCTTTTGCCCGGTTTGGCAGCGGATATCGTCCTGTGCCTGCTGGAACTCATGCTGTTTCGGGTTGGGCCCGAACATCGCATAAATACGGCGTTCAACATGCGTTGCAGGTGCCTTTCCCTTGGCAAACTTGCCGAGCATGGTCAAATAGCGCTTCTTTACCTTCTTAATCCGCTCCCTATTAATGCGGCTGCTGCCATGACCATGGGGTTCCAGGTCAATAATTTCATAGATAATACTTAAATTATTGCTGTCATGGACAACGCCTTTGGTGGAAGGATACTCTGAGTAGATCTTTTTCCAGAATTCCACATTGGGCCGCATGGAGACATGGACAGGAAAGGGATCCCTGCTTGTCATTGCCGACACCGGACAGGCAAATCCACCAAGGAAGAAGGAAACCAGCAAGAAGAGGGAGAAGAAGCAACGCATAAATTTACATCTTTTTAGAAAAATAGGTAATAAACAAGGCTCACAGCAACAAGAGAGCCTACTCGAAAACTCTGGTTGTACAAAATCAGCTCCAGGGCAATGCGGGGTTCGAAGATCCCGGCATAATAGGGAAACTGGTGGCGTATGGCACGCACAGGCGAAGACAGGATATTCCCCACCAGTAAAGCCAGCACGATCTCGCGATAACTCATGGTTCCCGCATCAAGCAGAGCACCTGCTACAGCGAGCCCGGCGGTAAATTCTGCCGCTAAATGCAATACAATAATACCAAGGCTTTGCGGATGAAGCCAGGAAAGAATACTAAGATGATCGGCCATAAAGCCTTCGAGCCATTCAAAACCACCTGATTTATTAATAATAAAAATCAGGGTGTAGATTGGCACTGTAAAATAAACTACTTTTTTCAGCCTGTTACGAAACCTCTTCCATGTTTTGACAAGGGCCTCTTGAAGACTCACGCGTTTCCCTTCAGCAAACGCCAAGGTCTCATATTTTTTCTCTTCGAGCACAAACCGCCCCACCACCAGAATAATAAAGGTCCTTAACACCGCAGCCATAAAGGTAATAAAAACATAAATTAGGGCAGCGCCTTTAATAAGGGGTGCAGTAATAAAAAACATGGTGGGCAGATGCAGGAAATAGGTGGGCAACGAGTTAAAAAGATTGGCACAAATAAGCTCTTTTTTATCGATACGCCCTTGGTCAAAGGCCTCGGCCAACATACTGTTGGCCGAAATGCCTGAAAAAAACGCCATGGAAAAACTCGCACCAATGTCACTGGAAAGATGCCCGAGGCGAATAAGAGGTCTTGAAACACGGGCAATCTTATGGGTCCAATTAAGTGATTCAATAAAATTGGCAAAGGCCAGCCCCAAGGAAACATAAAAGATTAATTTCATCAAAGGCAGGGCCAGACCCTGCCACAACATATATATCACTTCCATCACGCTCACAACTTGATCGATTCATCCACTACCGACGCCGCGTATATTGGCAACACAGACAACGGCACTCATTTAGTGCACACTCCCACCCCGAAACAATCTCCCCCCGGCAAGGGGTGCTACGGCTAACTGCAGTTTCAGCAATGCGCTGTTTTTAAAGATGCTCGGGTTGCAAGCAGATCGCCTGCGTAATATACAAGAAAGACTGAAGAGCTCATAAAAAAAGGCCACACTTTTCATATAAAAGCGTGGCCCGAAAACAACACATAACCCCCAAGGCGTCAGGGCATCAAATAAAAACCAAGGGCCTTGTCATAGGCAGGGGAAGCCGTTTCATCAAACTGACAGCCAACAAAACCCTGGCCAACAACACGGACAATGGTCTTTCTCTTAATATGGGTATTGGCCTTATCATCCAGGCTAAACTCGACCATGAGCTCATCACCTACCTGCAGATTATGGGCGCCGATTATGGTCAAGGCCAGTCCACTCAAAGACAGGTCAGCAACCTTGCATTTCAAATTAGGCTCAGCCTGCATCTCTGCTTTCTTTATATCCTTATCAATCTTGACATATTTAGCGTCAATATTTGTTGATTTCCGATATCTCTCACGAAAATCCAAAGAAACAGAGAAACTATTATTACATGTACATTTCACCTTGAGTGAATGTTTGAGACCCTTAAATTTATGCACAGAGATAAGCTTCATGCTCTGACAATGCGGGCACTTGATTGCCGCCAGATTATCACTATTTACCCGTACTCTTTTTGCCATATAACCCTCATTCATCGTGTGTTATGGGCAACCAACACAAACATTCAGACCATCGACATTTCCAGGTACACACCGGCTGGAAGACTTATTTAAAAAGACTAACAAAACAGTCAGTTAAAGATATATATTCTATTAACTATACCTACGACTATCCTGCCTTGATGATTAACGCAACCTGATTTCTTGCTACTACATCTTACGGCCTTAACGCTTTCTCCTAACTAGCTGTTTCCACAATGTATTCTCTTCACACACTTGACAAAAAAAAAATAAGGGCAATAATGAATGATTAATTGAACACCTTTCTCTCTGATGAACCCTGATACTATTTCCTAACCCCCATGACCAATCAACCAGATGACTGCGACGGTCAGATTTTTCGGGATATCCTCAACGAAATCCATCTCGGGCTTGTCATTCTTGACGTTAAAAAAGAACTCGTCTCATATTGTAACCAGCAAGCCTCAGAAATTTTTAATCTCATTAAGCTTTCTCCTGACTTTGAATCTTTCTATCCTGTAATTGAGTCTTCAGTAAATGAACTCATTGATTCAGCGAGCCCTCAGAAAGTAAAGACCGTCAAAAAACATGGCGAGCGTTTTATCGGCTACACCCTTGATGCCCCGGAGGAATCGCGTCGTTTCATTTCAATCCTTCTTCAGGATATTACAGACCAGAAAAGGATGGATTCCATAGCCGAGGCCGTGGTCACCATGAATAATGTCGGGTACATCTTTTCCGGCATCCGTCATGAGATCGGCAATCCGCTCAACTCCATTAAAATGGCATTAACGGTTCTTCAAAAAAATATAGACAAGTACTCACCTGACGAAATCGAGGTCTATTTTGTCCGTGTTTTTGAAGAAATTGCAAGGATTGAACAACTGTTGAAGTCCTTCAAGAACTTCAACATGTATGAAAAACCACAGACAACGGTGATGGATCTTTCAGATTTCATCATGCATAACACCCAGCTCATCACGGCCTACTCCAGTGTCAAAGATACCTTGATAGCAATCAGCGTTGATATCGAACCAGGATCAGAGATGGTCAAGGTTGACCGAAGGGCCCTGCAGCAGGTCACCATGAATATCTTGGCCAACGCCATGGATGCCATGCAGGAAAATAAAGAGGCTCGCCTGGTTATCTCCGCCCACTCCCAGGGGCCAAGCACGCTACTGAAAATTACCGATAACGGTTGCGGTATTGCAGCAGCAGCCATACACGATGTCTTTAAACCTTTTTACACCACCAAGGAAAAAGGAACCGGACTCGGGCTCGCCCTGTCAAAAAAAATGCTGGCTCAAATGAGTTGCTCCATTGATATTACAAGCACTGAAGGACAAGGGGCTACGGTTACCATCACCATCCCAAAGGCCAGATCCTACGAAATTAACGCCTAGAAGCAGCCATATCAAATTTCACCTGTCACGGTTAAGCACATCGTGTGCTATGCACATTCAAGCCATCACGACATACCGAGACAGAATTTTCTCAAGCTATCGCCATCTCTTTTGGATATTATGGCGTACAGGGTGTGCTTGACACTTTTCTTCATGTTTTCTAATATAAAAAACAAAGTAATTTTAATAAGGTGTAGCGTTAAAAACAACTTTTCAGCCAGGAGAATATAAGTGGGTATTCGAACACGTTTTTTGATCATTATTGGCATTCTAACCCTGCTCACCCTTGTTGTTCTCGGGTGGGCTAGTTATGAATTTAGTCGTCGGGTGGCCCTGAAAGAAGCTGGAAATAAGGGTGAAATCATCTTTAATTATCTACAAGCCCATCGTCTTTTTTTCCAAAAGAATCAAACCCCTCTCATCTCCGAACTTATTGAAAAAGATCGTTTTTACCCAAACCTGATGTCAGGTTTTGCTGCCACCAGCACCACCTTCAATTATTTCAACCAGAGAATGCCCGGTTTCACCATTAAGTACGCGGCAGCTAATCCCATTAAGGAAACCAACAGGGCTGATGACTTTGAGGTTGAAATCACAAACAAGTTCAAGGCAGACCAAAAACTTAAAGAGACTTCCGGCACCATTACCAAGAATGGCATCAACTTCTTTTACCGGGCTATACCCCTCAAGGTTGACAATCAAAAATGCCTTGAGTGTCACTCTGATCCTGCGACAGCACCCAAGGATCAGGTCGCTATTTATGGCTCAGAAAGCGGCTACAACTGGAAGATGAATGAGATTGTCGCAAGTCTGTTGGTCTATATTCCCATTTCCGAGGCTATTGCCCAGGCTAAACAAACAGCCATGGTTATCTTAGGTATCGGTGCGGGCTGTATGGTCTTCATTCTTTTTGTCATCAGTATCTTCCTTGAAAAAGGGGTTGTTCAGCCCCTCATACGACTAAACGGCCGCACCGAAGAAATCAGTCTGGGCAAAAGCCTCGACCAACCAGTAGTTATCAAATCAAATGATGAGATTGGCTCTCTTTCAAGGGCTATTGACAGGCTGCGGATCAGTGTAGCCCGGATGCTTACTAGGCGCTAACATGAAAAAAAATCCCCTTATCATTACCGGGCTTTCCATCGCTCTGTTTGCTCTTCAGACTTTTAGCGGCCTGGCTCTAGCAGCGGACTGCCTGGCTATTCGTAAGCAAATTGAGGCGGAAACTGACATTCTGCAACGTAAGGAGTTGGCGAAACAGGGCATTAACGATTGCCCCAATGATCCCATTATCAATTTCGAATACGCTTACTCCATGGAGCGTTTACGCAAATATAAACTTGCCCTCAAACATTATCAGGTGGCTGCCAAGCTTGCACCCAAGTATGGTAAAAGTTATTTTGGAATGGGTGATATGTACTTGAACCTCGAAAGACCTGAAGATGCGGTCAAGGCGTATAAGGCCGGCCTGGCTTTGGAACCAGGCAACAAACGGGCCCAAAACTCTCTTGAGCAGGCAAAGGCCTTGGCCAAGACACAATCGGCTGTCGATGATAATGATGTTGCTGCCTTTGTGAATCCACTTAAGACAAGCAAGGTTGAAAAAAAGGCTCCCCCTGAAGCGACTAAGGAATCCCAAAAACCTGAAGGATTTCCGTTACCCTACGAGCCCACTCAGGCTCTTATCATGCAAGATCCAGAGGTTATGGAACCAATAATCATCAACCCCATGGAAACTGAGGCTATTCAGGCTATGCAGTTTGACAAGACAGGACACTCGGACGTCACCGGTAGCCTTGACGACAGCCAGATGGGCGCTGACTAATCCAGTCAGTTCCCTGTCCTAAGGGAACCTTAAAAAAGGCTTATCCTCTCCATAAAAAAAACCTGATTGGATTAAACTTCCAATCAGGTTTTTTTTATGTGTTTTAAAGAACGTGCTGCTCAATATAGAAAATTAACTTAAAAGCGAACCAACCTCCTGTCGGAATTCTTCTTCCAGGCGGCTATCCCCTATTTCTTTGAGGAGGAGGGCCATAAGTTCACCAAAGCGATCTTTAGAGGGCGAGCCGTTTGTCACCCATTTTTCAACACAGTCCCGAACAACCATATTGCCAACCGGGCCGATGGCCCTGGCCATTGAATCCTCCAATTTTCTGGCAATGGCGGCAAAAGGTCCTTCAGCCATTAATTTCTCGACGTCAACGGCCTTTGCCTTGGGCTGCGGGACAGCAGTTGGCTTGGCTGGCTGGGCTGCTTTTTTTTGTGCTTGTGGCGATGCCGCCGTTTCCGGTTTTTTCTGAATTTGCTGTTTAGACAGATCAGGCTTTTCGGAAATTAAGTCCACAGAAGCTTTCAACTCGGCAATCAACATACTGGTGGTCATATTAACCAGTGGCATGCTGACATCTGACTCGCAGAGTGTAACCAAAGTTGCATGGTCATCAATCTTTTTCAGAAGAATTAACGAGTCCTTGTTTCTGATCTCATAACTCATGACACCTAATTCTATGGTGGCAGGATTGCCAAAAAAACGCTTCACGAACAGGCCGACTCTTTCCATTGAGGAAACAGTAAAGTTGGCGGAAGGTGGGATATCACTGGCCACCAACCCGAATTTATCCGTATAAACAAATGCCCCAAGCACTCCTTTGAGCATTTTTATCTCTTGCAATAAGTCGTTCATGTATTTCCCTAATCTAAATCTTCGCCCAAATTTTAAAAAAATCAGCTGTGACTAAATGCTGTATTGTTAAGCAAAACAATTTTAAAAAAACCTTACAGCGAAACCCTTTGCACCATGGGGCGCATACTATCAGCTATTGAACCAGCTGAGGCATCATTTGAAAGCTCTAGTCCGACAATAATCTGAGGCCCGGCAATGACAAGCAATTTACTTCCCGTCCTTTTGTTAACCACGAGACTAAGAGGTGCTGTAATGCCAAGATCAACATTAAGCTTTTCTGTCTCAGAAAGCAAAATGGCAATGTATGAACCAAATTCACTGCCATTTTTATAATCAGCCAGTAGGACACCGTCCCTGTTCAAAATGGCCAACCGAGTGACACCATTCATGGACTTCAAGGCCTCGAGCATGGGAGAAATCGCCGGGTGAACCGATGCACTTTCAGGAGCAGAGACCAGTGAAGCGGGATCAATCTCTCGAGCAACTCCTTCTGCTGTTTGCGCGGGCTGAGCCAGGGTGGCTGGATCTATTTCGCGGACAACGCCCTCAGCAGGTGCTGCTTTTTTGTCCTTGCTCTTCTTTTCTTCAAGTCCCTTCCCCCCGGCCTCGCGCTCTTTACGCTCATCCTTCATGCGGGCAGATTCGATGAGGATAAAGCCAAGCGGAGCATCAATCACCCTTTCACGCTGGCGACAAAGATGTTGTATTTCAATTTCAACAGGATCCCAGCAGGAAATTTCAAGGGCAGCATCTTGCCCTTGCAAAGTTTCGGTAAAGGCATTGAGCAAATCACCTTCAAGAAAAAAGACTCGGCCTACATGTTCACCTGAGGTAACGCTAAGGGTGCATGTTTTTTTATCAAGGGAGAGAAGCTGCATAAATGAGGCTAAAGATACACCGGAGATATGGCCTTTTTCTGCAGCAGCAAGACCATCCTTAACCTTTTCAATAAGCACATCAAAATCAATTGGCTTTTCAATGTATTGGAAGGCTCCCATATTATCGAGCCGATCTTCAATTTCAGAAGAGCCAAAGGCAGTCATTACAATAACCGGGATATCAGCATGCGTGACACTTAAATGGGCGAGCAACTCGAAACCATCCATATCAGGCATCTTAATATCCGTAATTACGAGATGGACATCTTCCTTTTCCATAATTGCCACGGCTTCTTTACCATTATTGGCAGTAGCAATGGAAAAAGAATCACTGAACTCCTTCAGGCCATCCTCAAGACTCAATAAAAAATTATTTTCATCATCAACAATCAATATCTTTTTCATACTCTTTCCTTGAACAGCATAGATTCAAAATTTATTTAGCGCAGGTGGCACGGATCTGCATAAGATCGGTGTGGCCCTGAATTACTTTCCAGATGCCATCCTGCATCAAGGTCAACATGCCGGCGTCCATGGCAGCAGAACGAATATCACCAACAGGAGCGGCTGTAGCGATCATTCTCTGCAATGGCTCAGTGGTCGTTAATAGCTCATGCACGGCCAGACGACCTTTATATCCGGAATGCTGGCATTTTGGGCATCCCTTGTTGCGATAAATGTCAACACTGAGATCGCTTTCTGACAACGGATGCACCTTATGGGATCCATAGAGGGTGAGAATAAGCTCCCTTTCTTCCTTATCCGGCTGATATTTTTCCTTACAATGAACACAGAGACGACGGACAAGACGCTGGGCAAGAACAGCGAGAAGTGAGTCGGCAAAATTGAAAGGATCTATGCCCATGCCGAGAAGACGGGTTACCGTCTCCGGAGCCGAATTTGTATGCAGGGTCGAGAAAACAAGATGACCGGTCAGAGCTGACTCTACGACAATTTCAGCGGTTTCTTCATCACGTGTCTCACCAACCATGATGACGTCAGGGTCGGCACGGAGAAAGGCCCGCAATACCCTGGCAAAATTAAGATTAATTTTAGGCTGTACCTGTACCTGGCGCAAACCATCCTGGACAATCTCCACTGGATCCTCGGCAGTCCAGACCTTTCTTTCCGGGGTGTTGATCTTTGCCAAGGCCGCATGGAGGGTGGTGGTCTTACCAGAACCGGTGGGGCCAACGACGAGGATCAAACCATATGGAATGGCCAGAACCTCCATAAACTTGGCGTAGACATGGTCAAGGAGTCCCATTTTCTCGAGCGGCATGGCGCCGCTGGCGGCAAGAAGACGAAGAACCGCATCCTCATTGCCGCCCACGGTGGGCAGGGTTGCGACCCTGAGTTCAATGATCTTGCCGGCTCGTGTCTTAAACTTTATCTTGCCGTCCTGGGGCATTCGCCGTTCTGAGATATCAAGTTTAGAGATAATCTTGATACGGGCCACCAGCGGACGTTTAAACTGGGCGGGCACAGTCTTGTAATGCAGACATTGTCCATCAACGCGGAAACGGATAAGAACACCTCGTTTGCCGGGCATGGCCTCTATATGGATATCCGAGGCATCCCTGGCAAAGGCATCCTCAATAATCTTGTTGACCATCTGGACAACAACACCCTCGGCAACCGCCCCAGTATCATCAACAACCTCTTCTTCGGCCGCGTCATCGACAAGCTCAAGCTGATCAAAGAGATCGTCATCTCCATCCATCTCGGCAACCGTTTCTTGCATGCCGTAATAGACGTCAATAATCTTATCGATATCATCCTTCAGGGCAACGGCAAGCTCAAGGTCATTGGCATTCAGCGACATCTTGACATTGTCGGCCCGCACACTGTCCGTGGGGTTGTCTATGGCCAGGAGGAGATTGTGATTCTCGTCGTAGAGAGGGATACATTTGTTGGTTCGAAAGAACTTCTCACTGATGCCCTTAACGCAACCTGGTTTGGGACCGACACTCCCTTCAGTGTATTCAATAAAGGGACAGCCGTAGTATTCGCTTAGGGATTTGCCTAGTTCACCCTTGTCAACACTAAAGGTCTCAATGAGAACAGCTTCGATGGATTTCGCTTGCTGCTTGGCTGTGTTGCGGGCCTGCTCAAGGTCCTTGGCAACCAGATAGCCGGCGCTGATGAGACGGAAGAAACGACCTGACTTTTGGGCATTTTGCTTGATATGCTCAAGCCTTTTGCCGGCCTCGCGGAAGGTGGAATCCATAGAACAAACGGCTTCCAGAGCCCGCATGGCCTCCTTCATGTTGCCATTTTGTTCCTGGGTAACAGCGAGCCGGTCAAGGATATCTAACCGATCCTTATCATGAAGCCCGACATCACTTAAAGCCTTTTCAAAATAATCAACGGCCTCATAGGGCTTTTCAAGGCGGTTATAACATTGACCGATGCGAAAACTGATGAGCCCCGGCTGAATGGAGGAATCAAAAAGCTTATGAAGTTCATCAATGGCCTCCTGAAAGAAACCTGCCTCAACAAGACCATCACAATTCTCAAGACGATGCTCATCAGAGGCACCTGCTGCCGGTGCCACTTCTTTAACATGAACCTCGGCCGGTCCGCGGGCAGATGCTAAACGTTCTGTGATCTGGCTATAGAGCTTGGCATGTTTTTCAGCATCAATCTTAGCAAGCAGTTCCTCATAAATGGCACAGGCCTCATTATCAAGGCCATGGGTCTTATAGAGTTCCGCTTCTGCTAACCGATCTTCAAAATACTGTTTAGATTCCGACATTGATATCTACGGTAAAAGCTGAGGGAACTACACCAAAACACATCTTAACTGATGTGCATTTTCAAACCCTGGATCGACTGATAGGCTACAGTCTGCTGATATCCACCACGGGAATAGGGTCGCCAAAATCAGAAGAAACCGTACCACTCACAAGGTCTCCCTCATTAGTCCTTCGGGGATTCCACTTGTATTGGTCGCCCATATCAAGAGCCTCAAGTGGAAAGTCCACTAGAACAACGCCGCCTTTAGCTGCCTGAAAAAGAACAACAATATGTTTTCCATCCCGGCCGGTGACAGACAAGGGTAAGTCTAAAACAGGAAACTCAAGACTTGCCAGTTCCTTTTTGCTTTTATCTGCCAGACCGCCTCGAAATTTCGATTTCAAGCCCGACCAAGGCCAAGGCTTTAATTTATTCAATTTTAACGACTGCTGGCGAGCGACATTGCCCGCGCCAAAACCTGGTTTGCCCTCAAAACAGACCTGCCCGGGAATAAAGGCAATATGTTCTCCCCGCCAACGTCCCACCAGAAGTGTAGGCCATGGACAGGCGGATTTTGTCGCTGATTGAGATGGCCGGGAAGCAGCTCCTGATGTCGGTGCGGCAAGTTTCGGCAGCGGCGGTAAGGGACCAAAATCGCCGTCCAGGGCAGCCGCCACATAATGGAGCTGCGTCATTAAACCACTGCGAATATCAAAATGGATGGCATGTAATTTTTGCTGCCCTGCCATGTCGGCGAACAATTTTTCGATGGGGGCAACGCGCCGGGCACAATGGTTAAGCACCTGCAAGTGATACTGCATCAGCATCTGGCATTCATTCCCAAGATTAATACTGATACTAACCGGATCAGCCACAGGCATGACATTACCGTAACGCCCACCTAATGCCGCTTTCAGTTGATCACACTGTTCGGCAAGTTGTTCCCGGACAGATTTGATGACGACATAGAGCCTAGAAAGACTGGCAGTCTTACCAAAAAACTTCTCAACGGGGATAAGACGTTTATTGAGAAGTTGATCAAGACGGGCGATATGATTTTTAAGGGTAACCTGAAACTCCTGTGGAATGGGGGCAGCGGCAGGGGCACTTCCAACCGCTGCCTGCGAAGCAACAGATACGGGACTTTGCTCAGGCAACACGGACAACAAGGCATTTTGAGCCCGTTCCAACTGCTTTCTTGTTTCAGGACTGTATGGTTGGCCCTCAAGGACTGCTGTTTTCAAGGCTGTCAAACTGCTTTTCAAAGCTAGGGGGCCAGAGGTAGGAACATTTTCGGGCGCTTCACTCATGGCGATCAGAACTTTATGCATCAAGGCGATCACACCGCCCTCACCCACCAAAGGGCCAAGATCATACTCGCGAGCAGCCTTATCGAGAAGATCACGCATATTGCCGGCATTGGAACGGCTCACCTCCCAGTCAAGAGTCATCAGAGACTGATCGAGCTTCGACAGGATAGGATGGCTTAGCGCACTCCCATTAGGGACCGCCGTTGCCCTTGCCGCAGATGCAGGCTGGCTAGCGCCCTTGCGCTCTAATTCCAGAGCAGGAGTCTCTTTTGCTACCTTGGTAGTCGGGCCCCCTAAATCCCGCACCTCATTGGTAGCCGGGTCTATTTCAATCTGGCGAACCGCACTAAAAAGATCATCAACGGCATCTGATATCTTCGCATTAAAATCACCCTGATCGTCTAGTTCGTCACTGCCCATCAGCCCTTACTCCTTATCTGGTAATCCCTTAAAGAATCGTGCTCTGCATAATTTAAAAGGATTTTAATTCGACCTTGCCGCTTTGAGAGTTGCTGCAACCTCACAAAAACATCATTTCTTATTAAAGAGATGCTTATTGGCAACATAATTGACTGTACGTTTACTTATCTCTTTGAGGGTCTCAAAAACTCCGGGACCCTTGGTGGCTATAGCCTCAAAGCCAGGAACCTTGTATTCCTGATTTAGATCGTGCTCAAGCTCTTCCACCGTCAAGGTCGGCACTGGGGTATCACAGAGGTCCCTCTTGTTATACTGAAGAACCAGGGGCATATCCTTGAGATCCAAACCATGATCAGCGACATTGCGGCGCAAATCGTCGAGACTTTCAATATTACGGTCCTGCCTCACCTTAAGGGGATCAGCGACAAAAACGAGACCATCCACACCCTTAAGCACCAATTTCCGGGTGGCCTCATACATTACCTGACCTGGAACGGTGTAAAGCTGGATACGGATATCAAACCCACTAATCTTACCAAGGTTAAGGGGGAGGAGATCAAAAAAAAGTGTCCGATCACCCTTGGTGTCAATGGTCAGCATCTTGCCACGATCATTGTCGCTCATGGCATTATAGATGTAGAGAAGATTGGTTGTCTTGCCGCATCTTCCCGCACCATAATATACAATTTTACAGTGTACTTCCTTCCTGCCAAGGTCAATTAAGGCCATTGATTATCCTTCACAAATCTTATTGTTCAAAAATCTTATTAATATCTTCGGCAAGTTCGTCAACCCGTACTCGAACCAAGCCAAGGGAAACATCATCACCGAAAATGCTCACCAAGATCATCTCGCCACCTAACCTGGCAAAATGAATATTGGCCTTTTCACCCTTATGATAAAGAAGGGAGAAATCATTTTCACCTATAAGCTTGGCTATCTGAGAGGTGGCGCCGAAATTTGCAGCAGTCAACGCTGCCAACGAAATAGCATCCAATCCATCAGTATCTTCACCGCAATGGGCCAAAATATTCCCAGCTCCATCAATAACCAAAACAGTCTGAACATTTTCACTGATCAGCTTGTCATTGACTATTGACTTCACAGCATCGACAGTCTCTGCTGTCAAAATCATGTCTGGCACGTACTCTCCCCCTACTTTATTCTTATTAAAGTCCTTATTTCTTGAGCCAAACAAAACACCAAACGGGGTGCTAACACCATAAAACCGCTCAAGCAATAGTTTAACTTCTTATACTTTCACCAACGATATCCTGTCTTGAAACAGGTCAACTCTCTAGGAAACGATCAATTACCCATTCTATGATTTGGCCAAAGGCCTTGTCAAGAGGCGAACATGTTGAAATTACAAAAAAATTACCAACAATATTCTGATATTCCAGCTTACATGTTTTATAATTTCAATTCCCTCAGCCTCTCGCCAATCTCTTTTTTCTTAGTAATCCCCTGCAGCAAAGTCATCAACCATGGGGATTGCTCATCAATCACACAGCAACAACATACACTTAAAAGGAAAGGCGCTCCTTGAATCACTGGCGTTATTGCTTGATAGTCATGAAAATTTCCATTTGCGGGATTTGGCAGCAAATGTTTTGACGGCGAAATGAACCGGATCCCTTAAAAAAAGCCTCACTAAAGAGATTGTTATCAGATTGTGGATACCAACTTCTTGCAGTACTGTCAATAAACATCCTTGTTCAATAGGCCTGCAAATTCCGTTTGTTAACAGCCTTTTCGCCATTCAGACTTTCGATGATTTCCGCACCTTCAAGGAACCAAGAAAATTCTTGCATATAAGCGCCAATTTTTCGTAAAGAGAACCTGTCATTTTTCACATGAGGTCTTTCCTATGTACACCCCCATAATCGGTACCCTTGGTTACATTCTCTCACCTGATGCCTCCCAGACCTTGCTGGTTCATCGCGTTGGTCGAAATGATGATCACCATCTCGGCAAATACAATGGTCTGGGGGGGAAGATGAAGGAAGGCGAGGATATCGCCACCTGCATGCAGCGAGAAATTCATGAAGAATCGGGTCTAACGTCTACCAAAATGCAGTTACGTGGCACAGTCAACTGGCCCAACTTCGGCCCCAAGGGCGAAAGCTGGTTGGGCTTTATTTTTCTGATCACCGCCTTTTCGGGGCAGCCCAGGCCGGCCAACAAGGAGGGCACCCTGGCCTGGCACGCCCTAAAGGAACTACACACCCTCCCCATGTGGCCGGGAGATCGTCATTTTTTACCCCTTATTTTCGACAAAGACCCTCGCCCCTTCCATGGTTATATGCCCTATAAAGACGGCCATCCCGTACAGTGGAGCTTTCAGCGTTTCTAAAAAAATTCCTTAAAAAATTAGATTTTTCAATCTAGATCAGGTAAGCGCATAGTTCAAAGCTGCTTCCTAAGCGACCTGTCATGGGCTGTCTGCATATAAAAACACCCCATCCCTGCCGCAGATTAACAGCACCAGGTGACAACCAAGAAATGACTATCTTCCCTGGAGTCAACCCCCGGAAAGACTCAATAAATCAATGGCGACCTTAAAAAATATAGTGGCCGACAAATATCAGAACATGCCCTTTACCACTTTAAACCAACTTTTCGACCAAGGCTGCCGCAACTTTGCAAGCCGGCCAGCACTGAGCATGGCCCTTGAAACCCCTTTAACTTACGAACAGCTCCTCACCAGAGTCATAAGGCTTGCCGCGGTTCTCCACCAGGAGGGGATTAAGAAAAAGGACAAGGTGGCGATCTTAGCAGAAAACTCGCCAAACTGGGCCATTGCCTATTTTGCCATCATCCGCCTGGGCGCCATTGCCGTGCCGATCCTACCCGATTTCCCCCACGCTGATGTGCGCCATATCCTCTCAGAAGCCAAGTGCAGGATCATTTTCACCAGCCAGCGCCACATCGAAAAGACCTATGAGCTGACGGGATCTTATTTAAAGACTATTATCACCCTTGACGACAGCCTTGACCCCTCAGCATCCCATGAAGTGGAACCCCTAACTATCTTTCTTGACAAAGGGGAACATCTACAGGCAAAAATCATGGCCAAGGTGGAGAAAATTGGCCACGATGTGACCGCCGCCGATTTGGCCTCGGTGATATACACCTCCGGCACCTCGGGACACTCCAAGGCGGTGATGCTCTCCCACGGCAACTTCTGCGCCAATGTCCATTCCGGCAATAAGATCCTGACTGCGGCAACACCGGACTGGGTCTTTCTCTCCATCCTGCCCATGAGCCACACTTATGAGTTCACTGTTGGCCTGCTCATTCCCCTGAGCCAGGGGTGCCGGGTGGTCTATGCCGGCAAACCACCCACCCCTACTTTCCTGGAGCGCATCTGCCAGAAAGAGCAACCAACCGCCATGTGTGTTGTGCCCATGGTCATGGAAAAAATCTACAAAAAACGCGTTCTTGCCGCCCTGCACGACAACAAACTTCTGCGCCTTGCCTGCAAGATCGGCCCTGTGCGCCGCAGGATCATGCAAAAAATCGGCGGCCGACTCCTCGCCTTTTTCGGCGGCAAACTTCAGCTGCTGGCCATTGGCGGTGCCGCCTTAAATCACGACACTGAACATTTTCTCAAGGAGGCCGGCCTGCCCTACATGGTGGGCTATGGCCTAACCGAATCGGCCCCCCTGCTCACCGGTGGTCCTATTAGCGGGGTGGATATCCCCATCGGTTCCTGCGGTATGCCCATCCCCGGGGTGGAAATCCGCATCCATCAGCCCAGTCCACTAACCGCCATCGGCGAGATATGGGCCCGAGGCGCCAATGTCATGCAGGGCTACGAGGGCAATCTTGATGCCAGCAAAGAGGTCTTGAAACCCGAGGGATGGCTTGCCACCGGTGATCTCGGTCGCCTTGACGATAAAGGCTTTTTACATATCAAGGGACGGTCAAAGAGCGTTATTGTCCTATCCAGCGGCGAGAATATCTACCCAGAGACCATTGAGGAAAAATTAAATGCGGTGGAATGGGTGGCAGAGTCACTTGTGATCGAAAATAATAACCAACTTGAGGCCAAGATTCACCTTGATGGCGATGTTATCGACCGCGACACTGCCAATAAAACAGCCAAGGAACGTCTCGATTACATCCAAATCCTCATGGCTGAACTGAAAACCGAGATTAACGCCCAACTGCCGACCTATTCCAAGATTCACCACTTTACAGAACGTCAAGAACCGTTTATCAAGACGGCTACCCACAAAATCAAACGGTATCTCTATGCTGATGGCCAGTAAATCAGGAGAAGGGACAACAACTTATTTTTTATAAGGGCTGCCATGACAGCCAAGGGGGAGAGATGAAGAAGAAAATTGCCTTACTTGCCTTAACAGGAGTTTTTACTGCGGGCACTGCCCTGGCCTCTGGCTGGCGTATTCCTGAGCAGTCTGTAAACTCCACAGCCTTAAGCGCCGCCTATGTTGCCAATGCCCATGGCGCCGATGCCGCTTACTTCAACCCAGCCAACATGAGTTTTGAAGAGGATAAGGAAAGCTGGCAGCTCGAAGTTGATGCCATGTATATCCATCTCACCTCTGTTGAGTTTACCCATCTGACGACTCCTGCCATGGATGGCAACTCCAAGAAGGAGAATTTCCTGCTTCCTCTCTTCCACCTGGTATCGCCTGAGTTCAGCAATATGCGCTTTGGCCTCTCCTTCACCGTGCCCGGTGGCCTTTCCAAGCGTTGGGATGATAATTACCAAGAGGCCTCAGCAGGGGAATTTTCCCTGGAGGTTCTCGAGCTTAACCCCACTCTATCCTATAAACTCCATGATATGGTGGCGGTGGCGGCAGGTGTCCGTCTCGTGTATAGCCAAGGTCGGGTAAGTAGTACTGCCGTACAGCCTTACAGCAGTGTTCTTGACAGTCTCTCCCGGGAATTGGAAGGAGATTCTCTTGACGAAGGGTACAACCTGGCCCTTACCGTCAAGCCCATGGACAACCTGACAACCTCCATCACCTGGCGTTCCAAGGTAGACCTCACTCTTGAAGCCGACGATCTTACCCTGCAATCTATGGCATCAGGTGGTTACAGCTTTCTATCTGACATATATAATGGATATGGTGAAGTTACGGTACCCTTGCCGGAAGTGCTCACGGTGGCAGTGGCCTATACCATCAAGGATACTACCATTGAGCTAACCTGGGATCGCACCTTTTGGTCAGATTATGCCGAGTTGGACTTTGATTATGACCAATCGTTCCTTTATCAGATAGTTCCAACTGTTAATCATCCTTTCTATAATTTTGACAATGCCGTCCCTAAAGATTTCAACGATGCGAACGCCTATCGCATCGGAGTCACCCACAAGATGTTGGAGAATCGCCTCACCCTGATGGCAGGTTTTGCCATTGACGAGACGCCGGTGCCAGACCATTCCCT
>JBFFNX010000011.1:0-27399 GCA_041562995.1 Desulfurivibrionaceae bacterium | reverse complement strand
TTTGATAACATCCTTGGCAGTCATGACGTAACCTCCTGGTTGTGATGACGAGAGAGCGATCAATACTTTTGCTGTTACTATCGTTATCGGCCACGAGTCCATGGCTCGTGAATGAAAAATTATTTGAAGGCACATGAAAAAAACTATCTTATCGATCATTGCTCTGGTTGCCATCTTGAGCTTTGGATCATTGGGCTACATGATTCTTGAGGACGCCTCCTTTGATGATGGCCTGTACATGACCATGATTACCGTTACCACTGTGGGGTATGGCGAGATGGTCCATCTCAGCCCTGCCGGGCGCCATTTCACCATGATCCTTATCCTTATTGGGGTCGGTTATGTGATGGTTGTATTTCGGGAGATTACAGAAAGTGTTGTCGAGGGGGGGATCAGATCGGCTCTGGGGAAACGAACTATGTCAAAAAAACTCGAAAAAATGAGAGATCATTATGTGGTCTGCGGCTTTGGCCGTATTGGTCAGGTTATTTGCAAACTCCTTGAGGAGAATGACAAGAAGTTTGTGGTTATTGAGAAAAATGATGAAGAGATAGAGGTGATCAATGAACTTGGTTATATGGCCATCAAGGGGGATGCCTCTGATGATGATATGCTCATTCTGGCTGGGGTTGCCCGGGCCAAAGGATTGGTGGGGGTTGTCTCTTCAGATGCCGAGAATGTCTATATTTCCCTGTCGGCCAGGGAATTGAACCCTGATCTCTATATCGTTGCCCGTTCAAGCGGCGATAATCGGGCCGAGGAAAAGCTGAAAAGGGCCGGGGCCGACCAGGTGATTTCCCCCTAGTATATTGGGGCCTTTCGGATGGCTAATCTTATTTTACGCCCCACGGTTACCGATTTTATCGATCTGGCCGTAGGCGGCAGTAGCCTTGGTCTGCGTCTGGAAGAGCTTGTTGTCACGGCCAGTGCCACCAGCCTGGTGAATAAGACCTTGATGGAGTCGGGAATCCGCAAAAATTTCAATCTCATTGTCGTTGTTATCAAGCGTAAAGACGGTCAATCCGTTTTCAATCCTACTCCCACCACGCCGATCGAGGAGGGTGATACCCTTGTGGTCCTGGGTGAAGTGGAGCAGATTAAGGGGCTGGAAAAAAGCATGTTGCTGGTTTAATGTTGCTTTGTATTACCAGGGGGGCTGGATTTGTTGGTTTTTCCCCCTCATCTGGTCAGTGGGATGAAAGAAAGCCTTTTAAGATGGCCTCTAGCAAGTAACTTGCTAAATTTACATACTTTATACTAAACTAATTTACGCTCCCTCTGAAGCAGCCATGGGCACGGCCATTTTTGCACAGGATAAGGGTGTTCATTAAGGTCTGACGGCTAAAAAGTTTTAATAAAGAGGTAACTATGCCGACAAGCTGGAATGAGAGGCCGAAAGAGGCCTTGATACAGAGGGAATATTTTAAAAAAGTTTATGGAATTAGGTTGATCTGATGTCAGAAATCACCCTGGGGGTCAAGCCACAGAAAATCTGTGGTGGAAAGTATATCTTGCAGCTTTCTAAGGATAAGCTCCAGCTCTACCTTGCCCTCCACGAGGCGGATAGTTTTGATCCGGCGGACTGGAAGGATGTGGTGACAATAGTCCTGGCTGCCGGAGTTTGTCACGGCTTCAATGAGGGAAGGCCCCCTCTGGAAATGGTGGATGGTAAGGCCGTAATCGCCTCAGGAACCCCTGCGCAACACGGTGAAAATGCCAAGATACGACCCCATGTCCGTCCGGCAGTTATCCAGAGCAAAGAGGATGACGAGGCACGCAGTGAACGGCGAGAATTTCGTGAGCTTGGCAACATCGTCAATGTGCCCGAAGACCAGCTGCTCCTTGAGAAAATTCCTGCTACCCCGGGCATCCCGGGCCGCAATATCCTGGGGGAAGAGATTCCCGCCAAGGATGGCAAGGATGTCATCCTGAAATGTGGGCCCGGTGTTACCCTCAGTGAAGATGGCCTCCGGGTCACATCCACGGTCAAGGGTAAGTTCGTGATGGCTGAGGGTAAGCCTGCCGTTTATGAGGAGCATACTGTCAATTCAGATGTCGATATGAGTGTCGGCAATATTACCTTCAGCGGCAAGAAGCTGACCATCAATGGTCAAGTTCTCCCCGGCTTCAAGGTGAAATGCATGGGCAGTATCGACATCAGTGAGGGGGTAAACAACGCCGAAATCATTGCCGGTGCAGATCTGAATATTCATGGCGGCCTCATCGGCGAGGAGTGTTCAATCCGTGTCTGGGGAGATATGGAGGTTGATTTCTGCGAAAACACCGGTCCCATTGAGACCCGGGGTGCCATGACCATTACTGATTTTGTAGTCCAAGGTGATATGAGGGTGGAGAAGGACCTCAAGGCCCTGAGCGGCAAAGGCGCCCTTATTGGTGGTAAATATGTCCTTGGCGGCTCTCTCCATGCCCTTGAGCTTGGCTCTGACGCCGAGGTTAACACTGAAATTGTGGTGGGTCTTAACCCCAGCCTTGAGCATAAGAAAAAAAAGATAGAGGCGGCCAAGGAAATTTGGCCCCCGCGTCTTACCGAGATGTTGAAGGATATCAGTGCCCTTTCAGCCATGAAGAAGAAAGAGGGCAAGGACTTTTCCCCAGAAAAAGATGAAAAGCTCAAAAAGCTAAACGTCTTGCTGCCCAAGGTCATGGAGGCCAATAACCATCTTGCCGATCTTGAAGAAAAGCTGGATGAAGAAATTGAAAAGGCAGCCACCCAATGTATCTATGTCTATGGCGTGGTTCATCCTGGTGTCCATATTGTCATTGGCAAGGCAAGAAGGGTTCTTACCTCCCCGGAAGAGAGGGTGGTTATTGCCTTTGACCGGGACAAGCAGGCTATCCATATCCGGGCCATGACCCCGGAAGAACGAGGGGCGGCCACCCTCGGCTAGTCCTTCTCGATTTTTGAAAATTACATAAAAAAAAGCCCTGCTCACCATAAAGGTGAGCAGGGCTTTTTTTTATGTATTGCATGGGGTTTTCAGGCGAATCGGCAGGTATCAACCATCTCGCGCACCGCCTGGTCCAGACCGGTGAAGATAGCCCGGGCCATAACGGCATGGCCGATGGAAAGCTCCTCAATGGTGGGAAGGGCTGCCACCCGGGCGGCATTGACGTAGTTAAGGCCGTGACCGGCATTGACCCGCAGGCCCGCCTCATAGGCCTCTTCGGCTGCCGCTGCAATGAGATCAAACTCCTTATCCTCTTCCTCTTCGCTGCTGGCGTCAGCATAGCGGCCGGTGTGGATCTCCACAAAGGTGGCGCCCACCTCTTTTGCGGCCTGGATCTGGGCTGAGTCAGGATCGATAAAGAGGCTCACCGGGATATTCTTCTTGGTCATCCGGGCAATGACCTTCTTGAGTTTGGCCTTTTGACCGGCCACGTCAAGGCCACCCTCGGTGGTCAACTCCTGCCTTTTTTCCGGAACCAGGGTAACCATATCCGGCACCAGCTCCAGGGCAATCTTAATAATCTCTTCCGTTGCCCCCATTTCCAGGTTGAGCTTGGTCTGCACGGTCTTGCGCAGGATGTCGATGTCGCGGTCCTGCATGTGGCGCCGGTCTTCCCGGAGATGGACAACAATGCCCACTGCCCCGGCAAGTTCGGCAATGGCAGCGGCCGTGACTGGATCTGGCTCAGTGTTGCCACGGGCCTGACGCAGGGTGGCTACGTGGTCAACATTTATGGCGAGTTTAACCATCTTCGTTCTCCTTGTTCCAAGTGCTTGTAGGTAATAGTGTTCGAGGCCAAACATTTCATCGGCATCGTGGTCTGAGCGTTCATGGTCATAACCCAGCAGATGCACAAAACCATGGACCAGCAGGGTGGTCAGGTGTTGGTGGAGGGATATCCCCTTATTCTGAGCCTCTCGATGCGCCGTGTCAATGGAGATGATGATATCGCCAAGCATGGGGTGCTGATCAAAATCATCGTTAAGGCCCAGGGGAAAGGACAGGACATTGGTGGCTTTATCCTTGTGGCGCCATTGCTTGTTGATTTTCTGCATGGCGGGATCATTAAGGAGAAGCAGAGAGAGTTCGTGGCCTTCAAGGTTCGCCAGGCCAAGAAGTTCTGCCCCCTTTTTGATAAGGAGGCCGAGGCAGATATGGCAGGGGCCGGTGTATTTATTGCTCAGCAGAACAGCCATTCTCAGGAACCTTTCTTCATTTTGGCGACGGCCTTCTGTTCCGAGGCCTCATAGGCCATGATGATTTTTTTGACAAGGGGGTGGCGCACCACATCCGTCTCCGTGAAGGTGGTAAAACTGATACCAGGGGTTTTCTGCAGGATACGGGCAGCGGCCACCAGGCCTGACTGTTGGCTGTATGGCAGGTCTATCTGGGTTATGTCACCGGTGACAACCGCCTTGGAGTTAAAGCCCAGCCGGGTGAGAAACATTTTCATCTGTTCGTAGGTGCTGTTCTGGGCCTCATCGAGGATAACAAAGGCATTGTTGAGGGTACGGCCGCGCATAAAGGCCAGGGGGGCGATTTCTATATCCCCTTGCTCAACCAGTTCGCTGGCCTTTTCCCGGCCCAGCATGTCATTAAGGGCATCAATCAGGGGGCGGAGGTAGGGGTTAATTTTTTCCGCCATGTCGCCCGGCAAAAACCCCAAGCGCTCACCAGCCTCGACCGCCGGTCTGGTCAGGATGATTGATTTGACCTGGTGGCTGGTATAGGCGGCCACGGCCATGGCCACGGCCAGATATGTTTTGCCGGTGCCGGCCGGACCAATGCCGAAGGCAATGTCGTGATTGCGGATCCCTTCGATATAGCTCTTTTGGTTGAGACTCTTTGGTGAAACAACCCGTTGCCTGGAGGTGATATAGACCTGGTCGAGAAAGATCTCTTTAAGGTCGGCCCGGGCCGATTTCTCCAGGATGTGGATAGCGTATGCTACATCCTGGGGGTACACGGGGTATCCGGCCTCAATAAGCATATAGAGCTGATCCAGGGTCTGGGCGGCAAGCTCAACCCCATGCTCGTCGCCACTCACCGTGAGATTGGTACCACGGGCCTTGACCTTGACGCCGAGGCCTTTTTCCAGCTCATGGAGGTTGCTGTTCAGATCACCGTAGAGCAGGCGGGTGGTGTCGTTATTGGTGAAGGAGAGTTCTTTGTTTATTTTTCCACCTCGTTACTCCATGCCGTACCCTAAGCGTGTTGAAGACGTCTCGACAGAATGAACGAACGGCAGGCCAACCGCTGGCAAGCAAGGTCCACGGTCCCTGAGCCTGTCGAAGGGAAGAATGGCTCGACCATCAGCGCTTTTTGAGTTCCGCGTCAATCATTGTCTGAATGACCTGCAGGCTCCGGTTTTGGACCCGGTGGCCGTTGACAAAAATGGCCGGGGTGCCGGTGACGCCGGCCTGTTTGGCAATATTCATGTCGGTGACCATTTGCTGGCGGGTTTGGGGGCTCTGACGGTCACGGTTAAAGGCTGTCAGATCAAGGCCAAGCTGGGTGGCAAAGGCTTCATAGCTCTGAGCGGTCAGGGTCTTATGGTTTTCATAGAGCAGGTCGTGGTATTGCCAGAACTTTCCCTGTTGGTGGGCGGCAATAGCAGCCTGGGATGCCGCTTGGGCCTCTTTATGAAAGTTTAAGGGGAAATGTTTGAAAACGATTTTCACGGTGTCTGTATTTTGCTCGAGCACCTGCTCGAGTAACGCCCCTGCTTGGGCGCAGTGGGGTCATTGAAAATCGCTAAAGACAACCAGGGCCACCGGGGCCTCAGGATTGCCTAAGAAGGGGCTGCCGCTGATGTCGATTTGGGCCACCACGCTGAAGGAGAGCTGTTGGATCTGGCCGGTGGTTGAGTTGGCGACAAAAATGTGTTCGGGCACGCCCGCCTTCTGAAAGCCGCTCAGGAATATTTTGTCCATGCCTGGCTCAACCTTCATGCTGCCCTGGGGTTTTCCTGAATCATCGTACATGATGAGTTCGCCGGCCTTGGTGAGGACAAAAAAACTTTGGCCATCAAAAGATGTCGCCATATTTTTGATGGCAGCCTTGGTCTCAATGGTTTTATCAACGGACCAATCTACTGCTGCCAGAGCGGGCGCCGGCAAACAGAGGGCGATAAGGATAATAAAGCTATGCTTTCGTAGTTTCATACACTCTCCTTTCATTTTGAAAAACAGTATTTCAAACTATCAATCCCTGCATATTTTGGCAAGGAAAACGGCAAGATGCTCCGCTGTAAGCGGACTATTGGCACGGGCCAGGCCCTGTTGCCATTGCAGCAGGCAGCCACTACAGGTGGTGACCACCTGAGCTGTTGAAAGTTCCGTAAGGAGACGTAAAGCTTGTGTGAAGATATCCTGGGAAATATCAGGGTTGGTCAGATGAAAAAGACCACCTTGGCCGCAGCACTGCGAAGGCAGGGGCAGCGGTGGGCAACCGTTCATCTCTGCCAGTAACTGCCGCGGTTCTTTGGTGACCTGACAGGGGCCAAAGCGAAGATGACAGGGGTCGTGATAAAAAAGGGTTTCCCGGGGGTACGCGGAGTGCAGCCCCTCCTGGCCAAGAAAAAAACTGGAAAATTCCTGGATGCGACTGGCAAAGGCCAGCGCCTTTTTCTGCATCTCCGGGTCGTCGGCAAAGAGAGTGGGGTAGCTCTTGAGATGACTGGTGCATGAGGCGCAGGAGGTGAGAATGGGGTGATCGGAGTCAGCAGCAGGAGCGACAGTGCCGGGAGCGACAGTGCCAGGAGTGCTAAGGCCGAGAGTGATCTTGTCGAAGGCCAGGATGTTTTTGCGGGCCGCGGCTTGGGCCTCTTTGATATTACCCGAGGCATGGGAGGCCAGACCGCAGCAGGTAAGGGCGGCGGGGGTGCGCAGTTCATAGCCGCAGTGGCCGGCAAGAAGGGTTGTCGCCCCTTTAATGTCCTTATACAGATGTTCTGCCAGGCAGCCGGGAAAATAGGAGATGACCTTGGCGCCCCTCTTTATCGGGGGCAGGGGCAGGGCCGTCCTTGCTGCCAGACCGGGCACAAGGAGGTCAAGCCGTTTCCTCAAGCCGCTTGCCTTGGGCAGGTTGGCCAGCAGGGCACGCAGGGTATGGGAACCGCCCTCCTGGAGCTTGGGGCTGGCCAGCATCTTTTCGCTGAGGAATTTGATGAAACCGTGGCGGTCACGGCCAAAGGGTTGGCGGCTCCGCCAGCTGCGGATATCGGCACTGGGAGTCAAGTTGCGCGGGCAGGCATCATCACATGCCCCGCATTGGATGCATTTGGAGAGCAGGTCGTTAAAATAGGCGGAGTCGAAAGACCCACCTTTCTGAAAGAGATGAAGTTTACCGCGGGCGGTGTGCGATTCGCGACCAGTGCTTTGGAAGACCGGGCAAACCGGGGCACAGGCCCCACATTTTGCACATCTCTGCGTTATTTTCTCTTGTTGCCCTGCCATAGGAGGTAGGCCTTGATAAAGGGGTCGAGATTGCCATCCATCACCGCATCGACATTGCCGCTTTCCTGGTTGGTCCGGTGGTCTTTGACCAGGCGGTAAGGTTGCATGACGTAGGAGCGGATCTGGCTGCCCCAGCCTATTTCTTTTTTCTCGCCGCTGATGACATCATGCTGTTCTTTTTGCAGCTCTTGTTCCCGTTCGTAGAGGCGGGTCTTGAGCATCTTCATGGCCGTATCCTTATTGCGGTGCTGGGAACGTTCATTCTGGCATTGGACGACAATATTGGTGGGGATATGGGTGATGCGTATTGCCGAGCTCGTCTTGTTGATATGCTGGCCGCCGGCGCCGCTGGCCCGGTAGGTATCGATACGGAGGTCCTTGTCGAGAATTTCCACCTCAATATCATCGTCAAGCTCTGGAAAGACAAAGACCGAGGCAAAGGAGGTGTGGCGGCGGCCACTGGCGTCAAAGGGGGAGATGCGGACCAGGCGGTGGATGCCCATCTCGGAACGTAGATAGCCGTAAACATATTTGCCCTTGATCATCAAGGTGACACTCTTGACTCCCGCCTCGTCGCCGGGCTGCAAATCGAGAATGTCGGTCTGGAAATTTTTCTTCTCGCACCAGCGCAGGTACATGCGCAACAGGATATCGGTCCAATCCTGGGCCTCGGTACCGCCGGCCCCGGCATGGATGGTGAGCATGGCATTACTGCTGTCATGCTCGCCGCTGAACATGCACTCAAGCTCGAAACTTTCCAGGCGTTTGCCAAGGGCGGCGATGGTGTCGGCCGCCTCCTGTTCGGTGTCGGCGTCCTCTTCCTCGTGTGCCATTTCCAGAAGAACCTCGGCATCCTCAACAATGTCATAGCAGCCCTGCCAGCCATCAATGGGATCCTGCAGACGACCAATGGCAATCTGGGTCTGGCGGGCCTTGTCCGGATCAGTCCAGAAGTCCGGATTCATGGTCCGGTGTTCAAGTTCGGCGAGCTGTTCTTGCTTGTGGACTAGGTCAAAGATGCACCTTTAAGGTGAGAAGGCGTTCTTTGTAACCGTGAAGTTTCTGTTGGAGTTCTGCTGACATGTTTTTTTAAACCTGCAGGTCTGGTTGCTGGAACCTGATTTTTAGAGAAGGGAGGAAGAATTTATACGGCCTTTAGAAATGATGAGTGCATCTATACCCAAAAGGGTCTTGCTTCGTCAATTATATTACCTGGCGAACTCTCTTTTTCAAACAAAATCCCAGCCACAACAGGGTGGTCACCAGACAGAGGAGGGGAAAGAGAAAGCCGACCCTGGTGAAAAAGGTGGTGGTGGAGAGCAGGGGCAGGCTGGCGCTGAGATAACCTTGCTGGAAAAGGCCGGTTTTCTGCAGAACTTCTCCGGTGGGCAGGATAAGGGCGGAGATGCCGGTGTTGGCGGCCCGTGCCATGCTGCGTTTGTTTTCAATGGTGCGGAAGATGGCCATGGCCAGATGCTGAACAGGGGCGCTTGAGGCCCCAAACCAGGCGTCGTTGGTAATATTGGCCAGGAGAGTGGCACCCTGAAACGTTTCACGGCGGGCCAGATCCGGGTAGATGGCCTCGATACAGATAAGGGCTCCGATTTTTGCCACTCCCATATCAAGGGGGCTGCTGGAGGTGCCGGCTGAGAAATCGCCCATGCTCTCGACAATGGGTTTTGGAATGGGCAGGATGGTACGCATGGGGATGTACTCACCAAAAGGAACCAGATGCTGCTTGAAATAGATCTCTGTCTTGCCGTGGGGCTTTAAGAGCATGGCACTGTTGTAATAGGCATAGCCGGTTTTCTGGCGCAAAACATAAGGGGCGCCGGTGAGGAGGTGAAAGGGGGCGCTGTGTACGGTTTCCTTTTCAACATGGCCCATCAGCGGATCGTGGCTGGGGTAAAAGGCAAGGGCGGTCTCCGGCCAGATAACCAAGGCGGCATCATTATCCTTGCGGGCGGCGCGAGTCAGCTGCAGGTGGCTTTCCAGACTGATTTTTTTTTGGCCCTTTTGCCATTTCAAGGCCTGATCAATATTGGCTTGGATCACGGCGACCTTGAGGGCAGGGCTTGTCTGCATATCTTCTTTGACCTGATAGAAACGGGCCCCGGAATAGCTAAAGGAGATGGCAAGGAGAGCCATTGCTGCGCCAACCTGTATTTTGTTGTGCCTGAACCATTGCCTGGCGATGCAAAACTGGGCCAGGATGGCGTTGGTGAGGACCAAGATGAAGGTGATGCCATGGTGACCGGTGAGATCGGCGGTCTGGATCAGGGCCGGATAGTTATATTGGCTGTAGCCAAAATCCATCCAGGGAAAGCCGGTGAGAAGGAGGCCGCGGATATAGTCGAGACTCACCCAGAGCAGGGGGCTGAGCCAGAGCAGGTTGATTCGATCCTTGGTCTTGCTGATCAAATAGCAAAAGACGGCAAAATAAAGGGCCATATACAGGGCAAGCAGCAAGAGGGCTGGCCATGAGATCAGGGGTTGCAGGCCGCCGTAGGTTTCCATGGAGATGGTTACCCAATAGACCAAAAAGAGGTGGTAGAGGGTGCCGGCAACCAGGCCCCACAGGCCCGCCTTTAGCGGGGAGGTTTTCACGCAGAAGATAAAGAGAGGAACAAGGGCTATCCAGGCCAGAAAGGCAAGACCAGGGCCTGGCGAGGCGAGATAGAGGAGCAGTGCGGAAAAAAAAGGAAGGAGGGTGACAGCCATTTATTTTTTGTCAGGGCCGGTATGGATTTTTACCATCTTGATCCGGCGCTTATCCGCCTTGAGGACGGTAAGGGTGAGGGGCGGATAGGAAACAATGGTGCCGCGTTCTGGAATCCGGCCATGCTGGTCAATGATAAAACCGCCGATGGATTCATAGGGTCCTTCTGGGAAGGCGACGTTGAAAAATTCTTCGACGTCCTCAATGTCGATTTTGGCATCGGTGATCACGGTTTGCTCATCAATGATCCGCCACCGGCTCTCAGGCTTGTCCGATTCATCGGCAATTTCACCGACAATTTCCTCAAGGATGTCCTCAAGGGTTACCAGGCCACGGGTGGCGCCGAATTCGTCAGTAACAATGGCCAGATGGGTGTTGTTGGTCTGGAAATTCTGGAGAAGGGCCATGACCTTGGCATTTTCGTTAACAAAGATCATCGGCGTCAGAAGGGGGGCAATCTCGACCACCGGCGGTGTATCCGGGCAGGTCAGCAGATCCTTGGCATGGATAAAGCCTTTGATAGAATCTGGGGAATCATCATAGATCGGAATACGGGAAAAACCGTGGGCGGTGATAAGTTTGATGATATCGCAGGGCGATGAGGTGATAGGGGCTAATATGATTTCCGTAGCCGGGGTCATTATCTCTTTGATCTTGGTATCCCTGAATTCAAAGATGGAGGTCAGCATTTCGCCCTCAAGGCTGCTGATCAGGCCCTGTTCCTCCCCTTCTTCAATGAGTTCTTGAAGTTCGTTGCTCAGGTCTTCGGCAGGATCGGGGCTGCCGGCCAGGCCGAGATTGTAAAGGATTTTCCTGAAAAGAGATGGGGGGCTGGATGTTGAATTGTCGGGCATGGGAGTTGGGGTAACGACCTCAGATATCAGGGGCCTTAAAAAAAATGAGGCGTCCCTTCGGCAAATAATGTCAATCGTGTCCCGTCTGTGGCGGGGCGACCGGCGAAATGGCTAAAAATATAAAATTGTTAATTAAAAGAGGATATTAACGTCTCTATCCAAAGAGGCTCTTTAGGGTTGGCAAAATATAAGAAGAGCAGGGGTAAAAAGCCAGTTAATTTACAAAAAAATTGACCACTGGTAGGGAAAAAGGTATAAGCGAGCTTCATTTTTTGGCAGGAAAGGCTTCTTTTTTCGGCCTGGAAATGATAACTTTGACTTTGGATGAGAGCTCCTTACAATAATAAAAACTGCCTGATGGATCAGGCTAGCTTCTGTGTCAGCAAGATTTTTTTGACTACACCGTTATTTTCCAAATTTGAAAAAATCTAATAATGCCATCTCTGGCAGACCCTACTTTACCCGAGGTTCATATTGAAAGCTAAGGTATTGATTGCAAATAGAGGGGAGATCGCCATCAGGATAGCTACTGCCTGTGAAGATCTTGGTCTTGATTTTGTAATGGTATATACGGAGCCGGACAAGGACTCCGAGCATGTCCGGCGCTACGAAGGCGGTAGCGGCGCCAATCAGAAGGTCTGGCGCATCTCAAGTTATACCGACCCCAATGAAATACTCTCCATTGCCGATCACACCGGCTGTACCGCCATCCATCCGGGATATGGTTTTTTCTCGGAGGATTTTCGTTTTGCCCGGCGGGTCACCCTGCGCAATCGCCCCTTGGTTTTCATCGGCCCGAAATGGGAGGTGATTAAAGACCTCGGTGACAAGATTAACACCAAGAAGGTTGCCAATGGTCTTGGTATCCCCACCATCCCAGGCACTGATGCCCCCATTTATAATGAAATGGAGGCGGAGGCCATTGCCGCTAAGCTTCTGAATGCTCAGCGTGCGCAGGGCATTGATAACCCGTCCATCCTGGTTAAGGCCGCTGCCGGCGGCGGTGGTATGGGTATTGAAGAGGTGAACCGCATTGAGCAGTTTCGGCGTACCTACCGGCAAGTAAAGAATTACGCCAAGCGCCAGTTTGGTGACGCCGGAGTGCTTATTGAGCAATGCCTGCGTGATTATAATCATCTTGAGGTGCAGCTCCTGTGTTCTCAGCATGGGGAACGGATTCATTTTGGGACCAGAAACTGCACCATCCAGTCAACGGGCCGTCAGAAACGTCTGGAGGCAGCCCCTGGCTTTGATAAGAGCTGCTTTAACTATGATTTTGATGCTGAACAGGTTTTGGAGCAGATCGTTGAGTATTCCCTGAAGCTTGCCAGCCATGTTCATTATGACAACGTCGGAACCTGGGAGTGGATCGTTGCCCGTAACGGCCAACCTTATCTGCTTGAGGTCAATACACGTATTCAGGTTGAAAATGATGTGTCGGCCAGGATTTCTTATTATAAGAAAAAACAGCCGAATCTGATCCGGGAACAGATCAGGGTGGCCCTTGGCGAGAAGATCGGCTACAGCCAGCGCCGTATTGATTTTCAGGGTGCCTGTATTGAGTTCCGGATCGTTGCTGAGGACGTCAATCGTGATTTTGCCCCCTGGATCGGGACGATTAAAACCTTTAAGTTCCCTGAGCATACGTGGTCGGCAGTCTATACCCAAGTCCCCATGGATCGCCCCTATGCCATTCCCAGTGATTTTGACCCCAACCTGGCCCTGGCCCTGGTCTGGGGCAAGTCCATTGCCGAGGCTAAAGAGCGGGGTTTACGTTTTCTACGCGAGGTAACCATTGAAGGCGAGACCAACAATGGCGAACCAATGATGAATAATCTTGAGTATCTAAAGGAGAATATTGACAGGTTGTTAACCTTTTAGATCCCCTATATTTTTAGAATAGCTTCTCTGGTCCCAGGAATGGTTTTGGGACTGGAAAGGATCTTCTACCCGAAGGGTAAGGGAAAATCCCAGCTTTGCTGGATTAAGAAATGCCGCTGAGGCAAGATTTGTAAAAAAGCACCTGTTTTATATCTTATGCAAGAAATACGAAAGCGATTGCTAAAAATCGATGAGAGAATCAATTATCTCATCCAGGTAAAAGGTTCTGCGGTATGGGGCAACGTCGATAGCCTGCGGGAGCGTTTTGGCTCTGTGCGTGACGCTATTTTCGATCTCAGCCTCGACGCCCTGCGTGCCAAAATTACTGGTTTTGAGGATGAACTGACCTTCCTTGAGAAGCGGGCTGAAGAAAGCCTGACCAGCATGGACCGGGTCCGCATTGTTCGCAGCCCCTTGCGCTTTTCCCTCAAGGATATCTTGGAAAATGTCTATGACGACTTCACCGAGCTCGGAGGTGAGGAGGAGGCCTCCATTGATCCTTCCATGGTCTGTGCCAAGGCGACTATCTCCGCCCAGGTGAAGGGCAAAACCGTCACCCAACAGGTCATGGTTATCGGTCATGAAAAAGGGCATGGCGAGGAGTATCGCAACGGCGGCTGCAGTAGGCCTTGGGGAAATGAGAAGGCCATGCGTTTTATGTATGTGGCCCAGACCGAGGGTATCCCTATCCATTCCTATATCTTCACGCCCGGCTCCTTTCCCATTGAGGATTATCCCGGTGCCGGCCAGCAGATTGCCCGTAATATATATGCGATGACCAAGCTCAGGGTGCCGATTATCTCCCTGATTTCTGAGGGTGGCTCCGGTGGTGCCGAGGCCATAGGTCTTTCTGATTACCGAATGATGTTTTCCCACGGCTATTACTCGGTTATCTCTCCGGAGGGCGCTGCCGCCATTGAGGGCAAGATCCGCGAAGGGCAGAAGGTGCCGCCGGAAATAGTTGAGTCTTGCGCCGAGCGTCTGAAGATCACGGCCCAGGATAATTTAAACCTGCGCACCATTGACCGGATCATTGAAGAGCCCCGTCTTGGTGGCAAGCGGGATGATTTCGCCTTTTTTAAACAGGTTAAGTTTGAGATGGTTCGCGCCACGGACGAGGTCGTGTTAAAGACCAAGAGCCTGCGCGCCTTTCGGGCCTATGAGCTGAAGGTGAAACGCTCGGAAGAGGAGAATCCTGAAGATCCCCATATTGACGTGTCCTGGGAGCTGAACCGTGATGAATTGCGCAGGCTGCTGGAACTCAGGTCCAAGAAATATCGCGACATGGCCTGTCACGGTCTCTGCAAGAAGGGGAGCGTGCTGGGCAATCTGACCAAGCGGATGCGTCGTAAGACCAGTCAATATTTCTACAATATCCGCTACGATCTCCTGCACAGCCACAGCAAACAGGTCAAACAGGTCATGCGTGATGTAACCGGTGAAAGCACGGCGGTCATCAAACAGGTGACAAGCCCCTTTGCTGGAGTTTTTGATTTCTTTACCAAGAAGGCCGACTCCAAAGAGATCAAGACCCTGTCAGCGCCGGTTGATAGTGAAGAACTTTATGATGACACCTATACCAGTCCTTTGGCCAACGAGGACCGTACCGTAACCTGTCCCAACGCGGAGCGCTCTGGCTGTAAAGACCTGTGGGTTCCCGACCTCTATGGGGAATTCGGCGGTGTCTGTGAAACATGTGGCCATCATTTCCCCCTGGAGTATGAGTGGTATCTCAAGCATCTCTTTGACCGTGATTCCATCCGCGAATTTAACGAAGACCTGGCGGCTGGTAACCCCTTAGAGGCTCCCGGGTTTGAAAAGAAGGTGCAGGATGCCAAGAAAAAAACAGGGCGGAACAGCTCCATGATCACCTTTGATGCCAGGGTAATGGGCGTTGAGGTGGTGGTTGCCATGCTCTACTCTAATTTTCGCAACGGCACAGTGGGCTCAGCCGAGGGTGAGAAATTCGTCCAGGCGGCCGAACGGGCCCGGATGATGCGGCGCCCCTTGCTCTCCTATGTCCACACCACTGGTGGTATTCGGATCCAGGAGGGAACCCTGGGGGTTACCCAGATGCCGAAATGCACCATGGCAGTGCGGGAATATGTTGATGCTGGCGGCCTCTATATGGTCGTGTACGACAACAACTCCTATGCCGGACCGGTGGCAAGCTTTCTGGGATGCTCCTATTATCAGTTTGCTATTCGTTCAAGCCGCATTGGCTTTGCCGGTCCCCGGGTTATCCGGGACACCACCGGTGAGGAAATACCGCCTGATTACCATAGTGCCCAGCATGCCCTGAAGCGGGGGCATATTCACGGCATCTGGGATCGGCGGGAATTCCGCCATAACCTGTACAAATCTTTAATGACAATGGGCGGCAAGAGCCTGTATTACCGGTAATAAGTCCGTTTTTTGTAGGTTGTGTTCATGCAAAATGAAATAGATTACGATGAAGTATTAAGCCAGTACCGACAGGATCCTTTTGCCTATGTGGATATCCACACCCAGCATACCGGCCAGATCCGTTTTAATGTCCGGGAAGGGGCCCAGGTTGAGGGGATAACCGGCGAGTTTCATCATATCAAAGGGACCATGCTCTGTGTTCTGACGAGAGAGCGTAATAAAAAGTCAATCTATGCCCAGACCAATGGCGAGGTCTCTTTTCTCCGTTCCGATCTTGAGGGAAAATTTGTCGAAGCGGGTGAAAAAATCATGACCATCCGCCATCCCTTAAAAAAGAGGGAGATTATCGAACGCATCCTTCGCAAGGTTCTTGTGCCTTTTAACTCTCCTGAGAAGGCCAAGTATTATTTTGCCCTGGACATCCAGAACCGTATCGACAAGTTCGGTCAGCGCTCGGTGAATGTAAAACAGGGTGATGAGATTTTTACCATGTCCCTGATGAAACGTGATACGCCGGTCTATTATGAAGGCGAGGCCGGCATCATCCACTCTGTTTATTTTTCCCCCGGACAGAATGTTGAACAGGGTGAACCCCTGGTGGGAATCTGCCCGCCCGAGATTCTTCCCCTGGTTGAAAAAATCATCACCCGGGTCAAGGCGGAATGGGAGTAGTTTCTTTCCCCTCTGCTGATCTCCTTACCTCCTACATAGCTCAGGAAGAAATGAGCCGGCGTTCTGCCGGTTCTCCTTTGCCTGCCCACGATATCTTTCGCTATGGGGCCATTGTTGCCTCCCATATTCGGCCCTACCGGAGTCTGCCCCGCGCCATGGATGAGGTGCGTGATCATATCCGCGCGGCAGCCCGGGAAGATCGCAGTTTTGCCAGCGGTTCGGCATTGTTTGCGGAAACCCTCACCGGCGGCAAAGGCCGTTTTAAGCGGCCCTGGCATGCCCCTGTTGGGGGGATTTGGTTGGTTGTTGCCCTTTTTAATCAATGGCTCCCCCGCACTACCCAGCTTTTGCCCCTGGCCGCCGGGATGAGTGCCTGTGAGACTGTCCAGCAGTTTGGCCTGGAGGCTGAGCTGAAATGGGTAAACGATGTCCTTGTCGGTGGGAAAAAGATCTGCGGAATCTTGAGCGAAACCTTTACCTGCCAGGAGTCGGCTGAGGAATTTATCCTGTTGGGTATTGGCCTCAATGTCAACAATACCCAGTTTCCCGAAGACTTGACCTCCCTTGCTACCAGTATGAAGACATGCGCCGGCCACGATTTCGACCTTGGTCGGGTGGCCGTGGATCTTCTTGCCAAGCTGCGCTGGAATATTGGTCTTCTTACCTATGGTGAAGAAGAGGCTGAGGGGGATCATGGCATCTTCATGGCCTCCTATCGCACCCTGTGCACCAGTTGTGGCCACCGGGTTTCCTTTGGTTTCAATGCCCAGGATAACCCGCAGTACACCGCCACAGTGACGTCCATCAGGGATGATGGCGCTATCGTTCTCCGCCATCTTCAAGATGATGTGGAGGTGGTTGAGTATGGCGGCGAAATCATCTATCTGGATTAATGGCAATGGATAAACTGCTGGCGCCGGTATCTGTCATTATCCCAACCTATAACAGGGCTGGGGGGCTTCTTGAAAAGGCCATTGATTCGGTGCTGGCCCAGGTCGATGTGGATTTTGAATTGGTCGTGGTTGATGACGGCTCCAACGATGAAACGCCGCGGGTTCTTCGTTCCTATGGCAAACAAATCCGCGTTCTCCGCCAGGAAAATAGCGGTCCGGCCGCTGCCCGAAATCTAGGGATCAGAAGGGCCAGTCACGATTTGCTGGCCTTCCTTGATTCCGACGACTGGTGGGACAATAGAAAACTCGTCACCCAGGCCCGGGCCATGACGGAGCAGCCTGAGTATCTCATCAGTCATAGCAATGAAATTTGGTATCGGCCAGAGGGCATTGTCAATCAGAAGAAAAAACATAGCCGGCCCCACGGCGATATCTTTAAGCATTGTCTGCCCCTGTGCTGCGTTGGGATGTCAACGGTCATGGCCCGCCGGGATTTTTTCGTGCAGGTGGGACTCTTTGACGAATCCTTTCCCTGCTGTGAGGATTATGAACTCTGGCTGCGGGCCAGTATCTCTCTGCCCTTTTTGAAAATTGAGGAGCCCCTTACCTATAAACAGGGGGGACGTGCAGATCAGGTTTCCTCTTTGTATCGCGTCGGGATAGGCCGTTTGCAGATTCGGGCCATGGAAAAGGTTGCCGACCTGGAGAGTTGTTTACCCATGCAACGACAGGCCCTGGCCCATGAAATCGTCAGAAAGGCCGGTATCCATGAGCAGGGGTGTCGTAAGCATGGCCATGTTGACGAGGCTCTGCTTTACCAAGATAAGGTGGATACCTGGCAGCAAGCCTTAGCTTGAAAATACGACAAATCGGCAAAGCCTATCTATGAATAAAACTAGGTGGAAAAAGCTGATAGGTTATGACATAATGATTTCTATCATGAAGGGTGGAGGTTGTTTCCCTGCAATCTCTGCATCTCACTAAATCCTTTGTAAAGGAGGAATGACGTGGAAATCAAGGAACTCAAGAAAACTTTGGCACGGTTCGGGCTCGCCGGACTTATTGCCGGAGCAGGAGTTGCTCTTCCCGGGGCAGGAATTGCCGGCAGTAGTTGAGGCCCTGCTAAAACTGGCGCAGTTGGCGCCGACGAGGAGCAACAGCAGACAACAGGATCGGGCTGAGGCGGCACAAAAGGCAGCGCCGTGAGCGCTGATGAGAAAAAGGCTGATCCAGCCGCCTCCAGCTGAGGTGGTACCAAAGACGACACCGGGAGTGTCGAAAAGAAAAAAGATGCGGCAGGCTCCAGTTGAGGCAGCAGTAAATAGAAATCTTACTGGCATCCACTGCCGACTTGGTTTCTATTGCAGAGTGCAGGTTGCACTCTCACGTTTTGCATCGGGTTTACCGCAGGTGGCGGTAAACCCGATTTTTTTTAGAGTTTTACTATCAGGTGGTACGTAGAGAGATGATTTCCGATTACCCGCGATCCCTGGCAATTCTTGGCCAATGCCTTCAGGCCAAGGACAATGCGACATCCCTGGACATGGCCACCTGGTTGGCCAACCATGTTGATGATTTTCATTTGCCCTCCTTTCTTCCGGACCTTGCACGTCTGGAGCAGGTGGTCGCCGAAGTGGAACGGCTCAATATTGATTTGCTCCCTCCTGTCGAAAGGAGCATTGTCAATCCCACCCTCCGCCTTGCTCAGTTTGACTGGCAGAACCTCGCGCCCATTCTGGCGGGCCGTGATGAAGAGGGGCAACCAGGCGAGCAACTCGTATTAATCTGGCAGCTTGCCAATGGCGCGGTGCGCTACAAGAATGCCGGTCCCCTTGATCTTCTGGCCCTAAAGCTTATTGAAGAGGGTATTGACCTGGCCCTGGCGGCCAGCGAGCACAAGGTGACCCTGGCCTCTCTGGATCGTGTCTTGGCAAGGGCGGAGAATGAGGAGTATATCCTCGTTCCTGAAACAACCATTCGTCGGGATCCCGCTGTTTTCAAGGTAACTGATTTCACCGCGAAGAAGTATCTCTCCTCTTCGGCCTTTACCCTGCAATGGCATATTACCCAAGCCTGTGATCTTCATTGCAAGCATTGTTATGACCGGACGAGCCGTAATGCCGTCGATTTTGAGCAGGCCCTCACCATCCTTGATGATTTCCGAGCGTTCTGCCGGGAACACCATGTGTTTGGGCAGGTGACTTTCACCGGCGGCAACCCCTTGCTCTATCCTCGTTTTAGCGAGCTCTATCAGGCCGCCTCTGAGCGCGGTTTTCAGTTGGCTATTTTGGGCAACCCTGCCCCCAGGGAGGTGATTGAGCAGTTGCAGGCCATCCAGCCCTTGGAGTTCTACCAGGTCAGCCTGGAGGGCCTTCCCGAGCATAATGACCATATCCGTGGCGCCGGCCACTTTCGGCGGATCATCGATTTTCTGGCCCTTTTGAAAGAGCTGGGCATCTATTCCATGGTCATGCTGACCCTGACCAGGGAGAACCAGGGACAGGTCTTGCCCCTGGCTGAGGTTCTCAGGGACAAGGTTGATCTCTTTAACTTCAACAGACTGGCCATGGTGGGCGAAGGTGCCCAGCTCTTGTCCGCCCCCACCGAAGGGTATGATACGTTCCTGCAGCGCTATTACGAGGCCTCGCTGGCCAACCCCTGTATGGGGCTCAAGGACAACCACTTAAACGCTGTGTTTGCCCGTGATGGCCGCAGGGCATCGTTTGGCGGCTGTACCGGCTATGGCTGTGGGGCAGCCTTTAATTTTCTCTCCTTGTTGGCCGAGGGCGAGGTTCATGCCTGCCGGAAGTTTCCGTCCTATATCGGTAATATCTGTGAAAACACCCTGTCGGAGATCTATCATTCCGAGGCTGCCCAGCGCTATCGAGCGGGCTCACAGGCCTGCACTGCATGCAAAATACGAGCTGTCTGTGGTGGTTGTCTTGCCGTCACCCATGGCATGGGGTTGGATGTCTTTACCGAGAAAGATCCCTATTGTTTTTTTAGCTGATTAGTACTGGCAGCGCCGGCGCTCACTCAGGGTCCAACCCAGGCCGGGCAGGATAATACCGCATGCCAGTTCGGCCCTAACCAGGCGTGGTCCAACTCCTAGGTCAAGGACAGAGCCTACGGCCAGGTGTTTAGTCGATTTTATGAGGGGTGTGGGCTCTTGGGTCAATGATGTTCCGGCTGTCATTCTACAGCGTTGTTTCCGCTTTGAAAAACTGGAAAAACAAAAAAGTAGTTGCACAGGGAACTTTTAGTGATTTCAATAGGGTGACAGAGGAAGTGATAGCTGTTTTAGTCATGCCTTTCCGAGTTTTGCCAGCAAGGCAAGACCCGTGGTGTGGCATTGAAAATTTATTTGGCTGAGAAGATGGAGATAGGTGTAGATGAGAAGACCACTTGGAGTAACAGTCCATAGACATATTGTTGATAGCCAGCGGCTGCATCCAGAAGCCACAGGTGATCTTTCCGGCTTGCTCAATGAACTCATTGTTGCCGGCAAGACTATCTCCGCTGAGGTGAATATGGCTGGCCTTGCTGATATTCTCGGGATGTCCGGCAAGACGAATATCCAGGGCGAAGAGGTTCAAAAACTCGATGAGTTTGCCAATCGCACCATTGTCAGGCGCATGGCCCGTTCCGGCTATCTCTGTGTCATGACCTCTGAGGAAGAGGACGACATTATCCCGGTGGAGGAGGGCTATGAAGGGAAATACACCCTGGCCGTCGATCCCTTGGACGGCTCTTCCAATATCGATGTCAATGTCAGTATCGGTACCATCTTTTCCGTCCATCGTCGTATCTCCAAGGATGGACAGGGCGACATCGGCGATCTCCTGCAGGCCGGACGTAAGCAGGTGGCGGCTGGTTACATCCTCTATGGCTCGTCAACCATGCTGGTTTTCACCACCGGTGATGGTGTCCATGGCTTTACCCTTGACCCCAGTGTTGGCGAGTTTTATCTCTCCCATGCCGATATCAGGACAGCTGAGCGGGCTAAGTATGTCAGTGTCAACACCTATAACCAACCCTTCTGGCAGGAGAACGTTAAAGAGTTCTTCGAAATGATAAACCAGCCGGACAAAAGCAAGGGGCGGCCCTACAGCGCCAGATATATCGGCTCGCTGGTGGCTGATTTTCATCGTAACCTGATCACCGGCGGTATCTTTGCCTATCCCCGCGATAGCAAGGAAGCCAATAAGCCCTATGGCAAACTGCGCCTGCTTTACGAGGCCTCACCTCTAGCCATGATCATTGAGCAGGCCGGTGGCCGCGCCATCACCGATGACGGCCGGAATATCCTTGATATTGAGCCGGAGGACCTCCATCAACGGGTGCCGCTCATTATCGGCAGCAAGCTCGATGTCGATGAGGCGGAAGAGTTTTTAACCCGCTGAGGATATTTTCCTCCCCAAAATCCATGGTCATTCCCAATGCTGGGTGCAATCCCGGATTCTGATTTTTTATCAGCCCTGACAATTCCAGCCACAGTGAGCCCTTGTTCATTCAGGCCTTTCTTGCTGGGCTTGGGGGTGTTTTTACAATACACCATGAGCTTTCTGCCTCAATCCGGCTGCCTTTTTTATGTGGGAGAAGGGGGAACGTGGCTGAGGAAGCTGTCTTCGTGAATCCCCATTATGTTGATGCGCAATGGGGAGGGGGAAATGACAGCCAGGGCTCTGGATGGGTGCGGCTTAGATTATTTGCCGGCCAGTTTTGCCCAGGTGTCACGCAGAGTGACAGTGCGGTTGAAGACGGGCTTGCCCGGTTTGCTTTCCTTGCTGTCCAGGCAGAAAAACCCCACCCGCTCAAATTGGAAATGGTCGCTGGTGGTTGCCTTGATCAGGGAGGGCTCAAGCTTGCAGTTGGCAAGGATTTGCAGGGAGTCAGGGTTGAGATTTTCCTTAAAGTCAACATCAGGGTCATCTTCTGGGTTTTCTTTGATAAACAGGCGATCGTAAAGGCGCACTTCGGCATCTAGGGCATGGCGGGCTGAAACCCAGTGCAGGGTTCCCTTGACCTTGCGGCCATCCGGTGATGAACCGCCGCGGCTGGCCGGGTCATAGCTACAGTGCAATTCGACAATCTCGCCACCTGTATCTTTAATTACCTCATCGCAGGTGATGAAATAGGCGGCCCGCAGACGTACCTCGCGTCCCGGGGAGAGGCGGAAGAATTTCTTGGCCGGCTCTTCCATAAAGTCATCGCGGTCAATGTAAATCTCCTGGCAAAAGGGAATCATCCGGCTGCCCATCTCAGGATCCTTTGGGTGGTTGGCAATCTCCAAATCCTCTTCCATGTCTTTCGGGTAGTTGGTTATTACCACCTTCAGAGGGTTGAGAACGCCCTGACGGCGGGGAGCAATATCGTTGAGGTCATCGCGGATGGCGTTTTCCAGGACCCCCATGTCGATGCGGCTCTCTCGTTTGGCAAGACCAATCCCGGCGCAGAAGTTGCGGATCGATGCTGGTGTGTAGCCCCGCCGCCGCAGTCCGGAGATCGTCAGCATGCGCGGGTCGTCCCAGCCGTTGACTAAGCCTTCATTGACCAGCTGCATGAGCTTGCGTTTACTCATCACCGTGAAGTTGAGGTTTAATCTGGCAAATTCGATCTGTTTGGGATGGCAGGGAGTCTGTAGGGTATCCAGCACCCAATCGTACAAGGGGCGATGGTCGGCAAACTCCAGGGTGCAGAGGGAGTGGGTGATCTTCTCCAGGGCATCGGAGAGGCAATGGGTGAAGTCGTACATGGGGTAGATGCACCACCTGTCACCGGTACGGTGATGGCGGATCTTACGGATCCGGTAGATGGCAGGGTCGCGCATATTGAAATTGGGCGATGCCATGTCGATCTTGGCCCGCAGTAGATGCTCACCGTCACTGAACTTGCCATTTTTCATGCCTTCAAAGAGGGCGAGGTTTTCCTCCACACTCCTGTCCCGGTAGGGACTGTTCTTGCCCGGTTCCTTCATGGTACCACGGTAGGCCCGCATCTCCTCGGCACTTAAGCTGCAGACGTAGGCCTTGCCCATCTTGATAAGCTGCACTGCATAGTCGTAGAGCTTGTCAAAATAGTCGGAGGCATAAAAGAGGTTGTCGCCCCAGTCAAAACCCAGCCACTTAACATCTGCCAGGATTGACTCGGTGTACTCCACGTCTTCCTTCTCCGGGTTGGTGTCGTCGAAACGCATATGACAGACACCCTGGGGGTATTCTTGGGCCAGGCCAAAGTTAAGGCAGATGGACTTGGCATGGCCGATATGGAGATAGCCGTTTGGCTCAGGCGGAAATCGGGTCACCAGGCGGCCATCATTTTTGCCGGCGGCCAGATCCTGGGCAACGATGGTACGGATAAAATCTAGATTGCTTGTGTCAATTTCGGACATAGGATTATTTCAGTAGTTAGTGGTCAGGTGGATTCTCAAGGGTGATTTTGTTCACCCTCGTTTTATATCTTCGTCTCTGTTTCAGGGTGCCGCGATTTCGATTGCCACGAAGTAGTGACAGCTGAAAGCTGGCCTATTCTTCAAACCACTTTCCAGCCTCTCGCAAACGGCGGACCACGGTCTCTTTGCCCAGGTGGGCAAAGACCTCAAACATCGAGGGCCCCTTGATCTGGCCGGTTAAGACGGCACGGGAGCCGTTAATGGGGATGCCGGGCTTGATATCCCTTTCCTCGGCAAAGTCCCGGGCCACCTTCTCCGTCTCTTCAGCGCTGAAAATAGCGAGGGCGGCCATTTTCTCGGAGAGTTCCGGCAACCATTCTTTGAGTTGTGGATGTTTGCGGACATTTTTCTTTAAGGCATTGGGACACATCTCAAAATCGTCGGCAAACCAGGCCCGGCCTTGGGTGGCAAAATCCTTCAGGGTGTAGAAGCGCTCCCTGGTCATATCCAAGGTCTGCAGGAACCACTCTCGGCGTTCCCCCTCGTAGGCCGCCTGCCAGATACCGGCCGCCTCCAGCTCCTTTTTGACCAGGACGGCCAGTTCTTCAAGGTCCATGGTGCGCAGATAATGGGCGTTGATGTTGAGGAGTTTGGGGTCGGTGATGAATTTCGGATCATCCTTTTTGTAATTAAAGATGGCGTTTGATTTATTGATGCGCTCCAGGGTAAAGGCCTCGAGCAATTCTTCCTTAGAGAATATTTCCCTGTCGTCGCCGGCGGACCAGCCCAGCAGGCAGAGGAAATTGACCATGGCCCAGGGCAGAAAGCCATTGTCGCGGTACCATTGAACCGCGACAATCTCGCCGTGACTGCGTTTGGAGATCTTGGCCTTGTTGGTGTCCAAGGTCAGCGGCATGTGGGCAAATATCGGGATCGGCGCCCCCAAGGCCTCATAGAGAAGAATCTGGCGGTTGGTGTTGTCCTTGTGATCCTGACCCCGGACGACATGGGAAATGCGGTCACGGATATCATCCACCACGTTGCAGAGCAGATAAAGGGGTTTGCCGTTGGAGCGGACAATGACAAAGTCGGAAATATCACGATACTCCTGCTCAATACGCCCCAACACCTGGTCGTCATAGCCCACGAAGCCGTCACGGTCAGGGACCTTGAAGCGGACCACCGAAGGGATGCCTGCCGCCTCTTTGGCGGCAATATCCTCAGGGGTCAGGTTGCGGCAGGTGCCGTCATATTTGACCTCCTGTTTGGCCGCCATGGCGGCCTCCCTTTTGCCATCAAGCTCTTCCTTGGTGCAGAAACATTTATAGGCCTTGCCGGTGTCGAGAAGTTTTTGGGCGGCAGCCTGGTGATCCTCGGTAAAGTCGGTCTGGAAATAGGGGCCTTCATCCCAGTCGATACCCAGCCAGTTGAGGCCGTCAATAATGCCTTGAATAGACTCCTCGGTGGAACGCTCAGCATCGGTGTCTTCAATGCGTAAGATGAGCTTGCCGTGATGCTTTCTGGCATAGAGCCAGTTTAAGATAGCAGTGCGTGCCCCGCCGATATGGAGATATCCTGTCGGACTTGGGGGAAAGCGGAGTCTTACTTCGTTAGCCATAATAGATATCCTTGATACAGGTGGAGTGACAAGCTGTCATGCATGGCGCGGACAGGTTGTGAAATAGCATTTTTTGACACTGTGTCATAAATAGTTTAGCTCCAAAATACAATGAAAGAACGTTTGTTTTCTAACAAAAAAACAGGCGGCCCAGGTCAAGGGATCTTTCTTGGCGGAGTATGAGTCATTTAATTGATGGGAAACAAGAGGTGGGGGCTTGTGGCCAAGGGGCAAGTGTCTGAAAAGTAAAGAGAAAGAAAAAAACAAAAACCAACACTAGCAAAATAGTAAAAAGATACTTAAAATAAAGAGATCAATTGTAGAGCATAAAAGAGTTAAGGAGGGACATTATGGCTATTGATGGCGCAAGTTTTACCACTGTCCAGGATAATAACAGATCCCAAAATTTAGATAGCGGCACGAGGATTAAGACTCCTACCCGGGAAAATGAATTGAACCGGGCGGGCCAGACCAGTGATTCGGGGACGGCGGTTGTTGCCAATTTTTCAGCGGCAGCCCTGGAGACATCTCGTGCTACTGCGGAGACCTCCCAGGGGGCGGATGAAAATCGTATGGAGTCAAGTACCGAGCGTTATGAGGAAAAATCTCAACCACCATCGCCACCTGCAAATTCTCAGCCGAAAATAGATGTTATGGTTTAGGCTCATCGCGATGAGCTGGAAAAGAATTTAAGGTTCATCACTACAAAACAAAAAAAGCCCCTCCATTTTCTGGAGGGGCTTTTTTTTTGTAGACTCGGCTGTGGGAGCAAAATGCTTCTACCTCTTTTCCCTCTGTTAACTTATCTGCTTGCCAGTGAACTATCTTTTTTGATAGCTTTACCATGATGTGACATTCTGACATGGAGAAGATTATGGGAACATCGTTTGAAGAAAAAAGAAGTTCACCTCGCACCTTTTTTAATAACGGTGAGAAGATAGCTGGCGCCATCAACGGTAACGGCGGCGAACCTTTTTTTGTTGATATTCTCAATATCAGTAGCGGTGGTTTACAGTTTAGTCAGAAGCGCCAGGGCGCTGTCGTTGTCCAGCCCGGAGATCAGGTGGTTTTGGTGGGTCTAAACGGCCTGGCTGAGTTGCATGATGTCGAAGCGGTGCGTATGGAGGTGCGCTGGGTGATCGATCAGGATTTTCTGGGTGTCATCTCGGCAGGCTGCCAGTTCCATGATATATCCTTGCGTGATCAGGAAAAGATTCAGTGCCTTGTCGAGGCAAGGACAAAATTACAGCAGGGTTTTTAGTAGGCAAGCCGCATGCTTTGCCTCGACGTGCTGACTAGAAGCCAAGTTCACGCAGGGAGCGCGTGTTTCTTGACCAGTCCTTCACCACCTTCACCCAGAGCTTGAGCACCACGTTGGTGCCGAGCAATTCCTCCATATCTTTTCTGGCCTCACGACCGATGCGGGCCAGCATCTTTCCCTGTTTGCCGATAATAATCCCTTTCTGGGAGCTTCGTTCAAGCTGGATGGTGGCATGAATCACCACCCTGCCTTTCTCTTCTTTGAAACTGTCAATCACCACTGCCGTGGAGTAGGGAATCTCCTGATGGGTGAGGTTGAATATTTTTTCCCGGATCAGCTCGCTGACAATAAAACGCTCCGTGACATCAGTGGGGATGTCAATGGGGTATTGGCGGGGGCGGAGCGGGAGAAGTTTGAGGATTTCAGCGATGAGCTCTTTGCAGCCGTTGGCCTTCAGCGCTGAGATGGGCAGCATGGCCTGAAAGGGGAACAGGGCGCCATAGGCCTCAAGGATTGGGAAAAGCGTCTTTGTGTCAATCAAGTCGATTTTGTTGATCAAGAGGATGACGGGCTTACCCGTTTTTTCCAGGACCTGCTTGGCGCTCTTGAGGCGTTCCGGGAGCGGGTAGGTGACATCGATCATCAGGATGATGATTTCGACGTCATGCAGGGAGTCCAAGGCTATCTTCACCATCTCTTTGTTAAGGGGCGAATCGGCCTGATGGATACCGGGGGTGTCGAGAAGAAGGATCTGGTAGTCTTCTCCGTTTACAATGCCCAAAATTCGGTTTCTGGTGGTCTGGGCCTTGGGGGAGACGATGGATATTTTTTGGCCCAGCAGGGTGTTGAGCAGGGTGGACTTGCCGACATTGGGTGGGCCCACCAGGGCAACGACGCCGGTTTTGACATTTTCTTCAAGGGTATTCATGGGCGGTTTCACAGTGACAAAGGGGGAGATAGTTGGTACATCCTGATTTCTCAGGCCAAACTACCATTTGTCACCATATCCCGCAAGCGTGCAGGGAACTCTGTTGTGCTGTGACTGAAATAAGAGAAACGAGTTAACGGGAAGAACGTGCTGGGAAAAATTGTTGAATATGTAGATCAGGGTAAATTTGTTTGTGCCTTGGTCCAGGAGGAAGAGGGCAAGCGTTTACGGGTCATGAATCAAAATGGCCGGGAAATGAAGCTGCCCCTCGCCCGCATTGTCCATCTTTCTAATAAGAGGTTCAGTGCCGCCAGCCGCGAGGACGCCATGGCCCTGCTCCAGGAAACAGC
>JBFFNX010000010.1:0-28275 GCA_041562995.1 Desulfurivibrionaceae bacterium | reverse complement strand
CGTTATAGGGTTTGAAATTATCAATATCCACATAACAGACGCCGGAACTCTCTCCCGACTCGATCGTTTTCTGGGTAGCCCGGAGAATAGAGGTATTACCGGGAAGACGACTCAAGGGATTATTGTCAAAGACCCTGTCCATCCGTGCCTCGGCAAGACGAATCCGGGCAAAGAGATTTTCTGAATCCACCGGCTTGATAAGAATATCATCAACAGCATATTCATTCCAGTCCAGGGTGCTGAGCTCTCGGGCCTCAACAACCAACAGCACGGGCATATTGGTCTTTTGCAGACAGGCCTTGGCCGCATCAAGGAGATCCATACAACCGGGAAGCGCCTTGTCAATAATGAGCATATCAGGCGGGTCTTCCAACACAACGGCAATGGCAGCATGGGAGGTGGTGTAGCTGAGGAGCTGATAGCCACTGGCCTTCAAAATGAGACTCGGCTCTTCGGTGACCAAGACATCACCGGCAAAAAGAAGGCGGGCCATAAACGAAAGACTCCTGTTAGCCTAACAAGCTATTGAAATGAGTAGAGAACACAGAAAACGATGGGTGAAAAACAAATGCTCTTGGAATAAAAGATGCGCCCAAAAGGGTCGTGTAGGCGTGAAAATGAGAATTTCGGCCTCTCGCCTATGAGCTCTGGCCAGAACCACCTAATTCAGACTTAATATCGAGACTGAAACCTTTCACATCCCAAAGATTTTCTTCAACCTCCTCAAGAATCTCGTCAAGATCAGTGGCCCCAAGGCCCATCTCTTCCCACGCAACTTTGCTCAAGGGGGGAACCCAGATATCAGCGCCGTGGCCATAACCGAGGCCACGAATCAGAACGTCACTGAAATGCAGGATGGCAGAGGCAAGGGGGACGTCCTTGGATTTTTTCGGCAAATGATGGCAGGCTATCGGCTCAACAAGCTTTTGGGGGAGAAACCAGCTCTTAGCAAGCCAGCCCCCGACCTCGGCGTGATCAAGACCCAGAACCATCCGTTCCGCCTCAAACATGGAAATATTTTTCATTTCGACAGTATTGAGAATCTCATCATACTGTTCAGGCAACTCCATCTTCACCGCCACCTTGCCGATATCATGGATAAGACCGGCTGTACTCACCTCTTCAGGGTCTTTGATCCCCAGGCGTTTGGCAAGGATGCTGGCGGCAACCGCCGTACCGAGGGAATGTTCCCATAACTCCACATCAGAACTCTCCATGAGTTCAAAGAAAGAGGCGCTGATGATCAAACTCTTGATAACATTAAAGCCGAGCAGAATAATGGCACTGGACAGGGAGCTAATCTTCTGCGGGAAACCATAGAATGCTGAATTAACCAGCTTTAACAACTTGGCAGCCAGAATATGATCCTTACTGATCACCTTGCCCATCTGTTCTGTCGTTGTATCAGGGTCTTCTGCCATCCGGGTAAGTTTGGTAACAATACCGGGCAAGGTTGGAAGATTCTTTACCTCGCGAAGGGCCTTACGAAATTCAGCTTTGCGATCGTTGTCCATCAGCCCTCCTGCTCCTTACGTGAAGCAACCATTCTCTCCATAATTCTTTTTTTCAAAAACATAAGGGGGGGAACATGTTTCACGCGAGAGAACCGTGTCTCAATATCCTGGAGCTCTTCTTTTATGGTTTTTTCGCCTTCTACCTTAACGGGATGGCCTTCCACAGCAACATGGCTGATTTCCATTTTGACAAAGCGGGCAATCATTGTCTCGGTAAGGGCTGTGCCTTTCCCGCACAGGGTACGACCCTCTGGTGTCTGGACATCCTTGGCCAGCACCATGCCTTCACGAGCTTGTTGACAAAGAATTTGTTGCACGTTTTAGCCTGTAATTTTGGTTTGAATTACTCGGGAATTATCGTTCCTACAAGACAGGATATATACAGATGGCCGGCAAATACTAGCAATAAAAATTAACATATAATCTATCGGAAACAGCGAATGGAACGTTAATTTGTTTTTTTCCTGTTGGCATTGACAAAGAATAGCTTCAACATTATGTTTACGTACCATTAAGTCTGATAAAAAACCTCTATAAAATTCCTGAATAAACTTAAGTAGTTCAACTGGAGGGTGAAACAATGCCCATTTATGAATATGAATGTGAAGCGTGCCGTAAGGTTGTTGAAATGTGGCAATCTATGTCTGAAGCACCCCTCGCCACCTGCCCGGAATGTAGTGGCTCAGTAAAAAAAATCATCTCCCAGACCGCCTTTCACCTTAAAGGCGGTGGCTGGTATGCTGATGGCTACAGCAGCAATGGCAGTGCCGGGACAAGCACAGCTGCCCCCAGCAGCACCGAGACAAAAGCAGCCTGCCCCAAGGCCGCTACCTGTCCCTGCGCGTCATAAAGCGATTTCGTCACCTGACTAATAAAACTGCCAACCGATCACGGTTGGCAGCTTTTTTTATCTCCCTGATCCCCACCCGCCTAACCAAGTTGAAAAGACATCCCCTTAGACGGTCACAATCACCATGGCATCACCATAGCTAAAAAAACGATACCTCTCCTCAATGGCATGCTGGTAACAACGGAGCAGTTCATCTTTCCCCATCAGGGCACTCACCAAAAAAAGCAATGACGACTGGGGCAGATGAAAATTGGTAATGACATTCTCAACGATCTTAAAACGGTAGCCTGGGTAGATGTAGAGCTCACAAGCACCTTCCCTGGCGTGCAGGCGTCCCTGGTCGTCAGCGGCAAACTCCAGGGCCCTGACACTGGTGGTGCCCACCGCCCAGACCCGGCCACCATCAGCCTTGGCCCTGTTAACACATGCTGCCGTCTCCTCTGAAACAACCAGATACTCGGAATGGATCTGGTGATCGCGGATATCCTCCACCCGCACCGGGGCAAAGGTGCCATAGCCGACATGGAGGGTAACAGGGGCAATGATCACCCCCTTGGCCTTGAGGGACTCTATCAATTCATCCGTAAAATGAAGTCCAGCAGTGGGAGCTGCCACAGCACCGGTATGGGCAGCATAGACCGTCTGGTAGCGCTGCCTGTCCTCAGCCGATTGACCCTGGTCGCGATTGATATAGGGGGGCAGGGGCAGCTGGCCTACTTGCTCAAGCTGGTCATGGAGCGCCCCGGTAAAGTGCAGATTAACAACAACCTTACCGTCGGCCAGAATCTCACGGACAACGGCCTTGAGCCCTTCACCAAAGAGCAGCACCGTTCCGGGGCGCGGCCGTTTGGAACTTTTAACCAGCCCCAGCCCTTCCACTTGACGCCAGCCAGGATGGCCGGAGACTTCCTGGGGCTCCATGGCAGGAAAGGAGAGCAATAAAAGCTCCACCTTGCCGCCACTCTCCTTCTTACCAAGCAGACGGGCAGGAAAGACCTTGGTATTATTGACCACCAAAACATCGCCTGCCGAAAAAAAATCTACCACGGCACGAAAGGGCAGATCCGCAATCATTCGGCTCTTGGCAGAGTATGAAAGGAGTCTTGAGGCATCACGACTGGCGGCGGGATGCTGGGCAATTAATTCAGGGGGCAGATGAAAATCATAGGCCCGTATGTCAAAGGTATCTTGGCTCACGTTATGCTTAGTGGTTAAGAGAACAGAGAGGTGCGCTGGGCCAGGTAACAGAGAAGCAAACCGGCAGCCAAGGCGAAAAAGCCGAAAATGCGAAGAACCGCTGATTCCATCTCAGAAAGCTGCCTGAGCCACTGGCGCATGGAATCGGGACAGGCGATATAGGGTAATGACTCGAAAATCAATACCATGCCGATAAGTAAGATGAATAATTTCATGGCGGCATAGTAGCAAGTGGCGCCCTCAATTTCAACTGCTTGCTCATCACTCTACCCTCAAGGACAAAAAAACTCTTCTGCCCCTCTCCTTCCCCCTCCTTCCTCGCTGATAAATAATGCCGAAAATACCTTTTTCAGGTATAAGCTTTGCTTATTATTTTTCATCACCGTGAACCATCATGATTACCAGAAAAAAAACACGTCAGATAGCTGTCGGCAATGTCAAAATAGGCGGCGATGCCCCCATTGTTGTCCAGTCGATGACCAATACGGATACCCGTGATGTGGCCAGCACTGTGGGCCAGATCCATGCCCTTGAAGATGCCGGCTGTGAGATTATCAGGGTCGCTGTTCTTGACCTTGAGGCTGCGGCTGCCCTAAAAAAAATCAGAGCGCAGATCACCATTCCGCTCATTGCCGATATCCATTTTGATTATCGCCTGGCCGTGGCCAGCATGGAGCATGGTGCCCAGGGAATCCGTATCAATCCAGGCAATATCGGCGGCAGAGAAAAGCTACAGAAGGTCGTGGATGCCGCCAATCAACATCATGTCCCCATTCGGGTCGGGGTCAATTCCGGCTCGGTGGAAAAAGAGATCTTAAAAAAACATGGTCACCCCACCCCGGCAGCCCTGGTGGAGAGCGCTCTCATAAATGTCGCCCTTCTTGAAGAGCTTGGCTTTCATGAGATTAAAATTTCCATCAAGTCATCCGACGTCCTCACCACCATTGACGCCTATCGTCTGCTTTCTGAGGCCACCGACTATCCCTTGCACTTAGGGGTCACTGAGGCAGGCGGGCTCATCGGCGGCACAGTCAAGTCAAGCGTTGCCCTGGGCATGCTGCTCTATGAAGGAATCGGAGACACCTTTCGTATCTCCCTGACCCGCGATCCAATTGAAGAAATTCGTGTCTGCTACGAGCTCCTCCGCTCCCTAAAAATCCGTGAACGGGGCCCAGAGCTTATCAGCTGCCCCACCTGTGGCCGCTGCCAGATAAACCTCTTTGGCCTGGCCGAAAAGATTGAGGCCCATATCCAGAAGATGGTAACCCCCCTCAAGGTTGCGGTTATGGGATGTGTAGTCAACGGCCCCGGCGAAGCTAAGGAGGCCGACATCGGCCTGGCCGGCGGCAATGGGCTCGGCATTATCTTCAAAAAAGGGGTGCTCTACAAAAAGGTGCCTGAGGCCGAACTTTTTGAGGTCTTTATTAAAGAACTTGATGCCATGAGTAAGGAAAAACAAGAATACCTTAATGGATTGGTCACCAAATCCACAGAAGACACTAAAGCATAAAAATCAGTGTGTTCCGTGGATTCCGTGGCCCCAATAATAATTAAATAACATCTTCAGATAATCAGGATCTATCATGCGTTTCTCCCAGCTTCTCATCCCTACCTTGAAGGAAGACCCCTCTGAGGCGGAAGTAATCAGCCACAAACTCCTGCTCCGGGCCGGCTACATCCGCAAACTCACCAGTGGATCCTATATCTACCTCCCCCTGGGCCTTGCCGCCATTCGCAAGGTCGAACAGATTGTCCGCGAAGAGATGAATCGGGCCGGGGCCCAGGAGCTCTTAATGCCCATGGTCCAACCTGCTGATCTCTGGCAGGAGTCTGGGCGCTGGCAGGTGTATGGCAAGGAGCTCCTCCGCGTCAAGGACCGCCATAACCGTGATTTTTGCCTCGGCCCCACCCATGAAGAGGTGATTACCGATCTGGCCAGGAAAAACATCCACTCCTACAAACAGCTGCCCCTCAACCTCTACCAGATTCAGACAAAATATCGTGACGAGGCCCGCCCCCGCTTCGGTCTCATGCGCGGCCGGGAATTCATCATGAAGGATGGCTATAGCTTTGACGCCACGGATCAAGGCGCTGAAGAGACCTATGAAAAGATGAAGCATGCCTACCACCGGATCTTTAGCCGCTGCGGCCTGAGCTTCCGGGCGGTGGATGCCGATTCTGGCGCCATTGGTGGCAGCTTTTCCCATGAGTTTATGGTGCTGGCCGAGACCGGCGAGGACACCATTGTGATTTGCAAGTCCTGCTCCTACGCCGCCAATATGGAAAAGGCGATTTGTCAAACGAGCTGTGTTCCCCAGGATATCGCCCTCAAGGAGATCGAGAAAGTTGAAACCCCGGGCAAACGCAAGGTGCAGGTGGTCTGTGATTTTCTCGAGATCAAACCCGCTGAGCTCGTCAAAACCATGGTATTCATCGTTAAGGATGAACCGATTGCGGTTTTATTGCGCGGCGATCATGAGGTCGAAGATATCAAACTTGCCAATATTCTCAATGTCAGCGATGAGGATATCCGCCTGGCCGACGACAAGGAGCTCTTTGACGCCACCGGTACCCCCTCCGGTTACCTGGGCCCCATTGATCTTAAAATCAGGTCCGTGGCAGACCAGGAAATCGCCACCATGCGCAATTTCACAGTGGGGGCGAACGAGAAAAACTTCCATCTTCTCAACGTCAATATGGGCCGGGACTTCAGCCCGACCCTGATCGGTGATATCCGCAAGGTGACGGCCGAGGATCATTGCGCCTTATGCGGCGGCGCACTTGAGCTGACCAAGGGTATTGAGGTGGGTCATATCTTCAAACTTGGCACCAAGTACTCAACCGCCATGAAGGCGACCTTTCTTGACGACCAGGGAATCGACACCCCCTTTGTCATGGGCTGTTATGGTATCGGGGTCAGTCGGGTGGTCGCCGCTGCCATTGAGCAGCACCATGACCAGGACGGTATCAAACTTCCTGTCGCCATTGCCCCGGTCCAGGCCCTGGTTCTCAACCTGTCGCCTAAGGATGAAGAGATCAGCAAAGCCGCTAACGACATTTACGACCAACTGCGCAAGAACAATATCGAGGTTATCCTTGATGACCGTGATGAACGGCCCGGCATCAAATTCAAGGATGCCGATCTTATTGGTATTCCGTTTAGAATCACAGTGGGCAAGAGTTTCAGTAAGGAAGGAATAATCGAGGTGCGGCGCCGGGCAGATGGCGAGACACTCAACATGCCCCTTGCCGACACGGTTCCCACTGTGGTGGAACTTATCACCAAGACAGTGGCCTAATTTCAGCCCCCTTCACAACAGAGATCAGCAACCAAAAGATGTCAGAAGCAGAACACCATGTCACCATTGACGACCTCCTGAACCGAGCCAAGGCCTATCTCCCGGCCCAGCATATCCCGGTTATCGAGGAGGCGTACGCCTTTGCGGCCAAGGCCCATGAGGGATATACCCGGCCCAATGGTGATCCCTATATCACCCATGCCCTCTCGGTAGCCCAGATCTTAACGGCAATGCGTCTTGATGTGGACACCATTATTTCCGGCCTCTTCCACGGTATCCTCAAGGACCCTAATACCGGTGTTGACGAGGCTCTGATCAGCAAGAAATTCGGTAAGGATGTGGCCCATATTGTCAGTGGCGCCACCATAATCTCCGAGGTGCAGTACAACTCAAAAATAGATTATCAGGCCGAGAACATCCGCAAGATGCTCCTTGCCATGTCAACGGATATCCGGGTCTTACTGGTCAAGCTTGCCGACCGGCTCAATGATATGCAGATCCTTGACTTTCCCCCTGACAAGCAGGTGGAATTTGCCCAGGAGACCCTTGACTTGTATGCGCCCCTGGCCAGCCGCCTGGGCATTGACTGGATGAAGCGGGAACTTGAGGACCGTGCCTTTTCGGTTCTTCACCCCAAGGAGTACAAGGAGCTCGAAAGCAGAATCGATTCCTCTCTGGGTGACCGGGAAAAATATGTGGCCGACATCAAGAAGCTCCTCACGGAAAAACTGGCCGAGCACGGCATCACCGATTTTAAAATTCTTGGCCGTCCTAAACACCTGCTTTCCATTTACCGGAAACTCCTGGTCCAAAAAATCACCCTTGACAAGGTCTATGACAAGGTTGCCTTTCGCATCATTCTCAATACGGTGCGCGAGTGTTACCAGGCCCTGGGCATGGTCCACTCCCTCTGGACCCCCATTGACCATCGCATCAAGGATTACATCTCCCAGCCCAAGCCCAATATGTACCAGTCCCTGCACACCTCGGTGATCGGACCTTCGGGCGAGTTCATGGAAATCCAGATCCGCACCGAGGAGATGGACAAGATCGCCAAGGAGGGTATCGCCGCCCATTGGGCATATAAGGAAGGCGCCAAGATTTCTGAACAGGACGCCTCCACCTTCCAGTGGCTCAAACAGCTTGTCCACTGGCTCCAGGAACTCAAAGATCCCAAGGAGTTTCTCGATACCGTCAAAAACGAATTGGCCCATGCCAAGAAGATTTATGTCCTGACCCCCAACGGGGAGGTAAAGGAATTACCGGCTGGCTCCACCCCCCTTGACTTCGCCTATGCAATCCACACCGAAGTAGGCAACCACTGTACCGGTGCCAAGATCAACGGCTCCATGGTGTCCCTCAAGACCGAACTCAAAAATGGCAACGCCATCGAGATTATCACCAGCCCGAATCAGCATCCCCATCAGGGGTGGCTTAATCTGGCAAAAACCGGGCGGGCAAAAAGCCGTATTCGTCACTGGCTGCGCCAGGAAGAACAAGAAAAATCCCTGCGTATCGGCGAAGAAATCTGTGAAAGAGAACTCAAAAAGCACTCCCTCTCCCTTAAAAAGCTGGTTAAAAGCGGTGAGCTCAAATCGATCCTGAAGAAACTGCACAGCAACTCCCTGCACGATCTTTTAATCCGGGTGGGATCAGGAAAGGTGACCACCAAACAGCTCATCACCATCCTCTTTCCCAACCAGAACGAGACCGAGGATCAGGAACAAAAGGGCCAGGAAATCCCACCAACCGTTGCCAAGGAAAAGGAATCCGACGATGCCATCACCATTGACGGCATCCACGATCTGATGATCCGCATCAGCCAATGCTGCATGCCCATGCCAGGTGAGGAGATCATGGGTTTTATCACCGCCGGCCGAGGTATTTCCGTCCACAAGGCAAGCTGTCCAAATCTCCTTAATACCGACCCGCAACGCTGGCTCAAGGTGCGCTGGAATGAAACCAAGAACAGCCACCGAACCCAGATCCACGTCATTGCCCAAGATCACAAAGGACTTCTTGCTGAACTCTGTAATGTCCTCAGTGATGCCGATGCCAACATCGTCAACATTGACGCCCATTCTTCAATAGATAGGGTTGCCCACCTCAACCTTATTGTAGAGGTAGTCAGCCTTGATCATCTTTCAGCTGTCCTGCAGCGAATACGACAACTGAACGGCGTGATGGAGGCAAAACGCCAGTAGAGAGTATATGCTGTCAGCCTTAAGTACATCGTGGCAATTGTAGGGGGGCGGATGATGGGAAAAAACATGCGGACGCTGCGAGGGGCCAGGCCAGGTCAGCTTCTGAAAAGGAGGAGATGAACCTCCCGATGTTACGATTAAATAAAAAAAGCCCACTGGTATAACCAGTGGGCTTTTTTTGCAATCTATGAAAAAAATTTATACGGTTTTGGCCATCGGCTTTACAACAGCACCGGAACGCAGACACCTGGTACAAACCCGGATCTTTGTGGAGTTACCACTAGGGGTGGCCATTCTGACACTTTGCAAGTTTGGCAGCCAGCGCCGACGGTTTTTATTATGGGCATGACTTACATTATTACCGGTAATCGGCTTCTTTCCACATATTTGACATTCACGAGCCATAACTTTATCTCCCTACAAGGAAAAACCAGCGCCATCTATCTGAATGGGCAACCGATCGATTATTTATTTACAAATGAGCTAAAAAAAACGTCTATCTCGATTATCGAGAAAGAAAACGAAAGTATATAATCCGTCCCACGGCTCTTGGCAAGATTTTTATCCTTTTTTTGTCAGCCATATACATACTATTAACAATTATTTTTTATAAGGAACTTTACCCGCACAAAATATCACTATGAGACAGCCCGTGAAACCTTTTCCTGCCGATCAGGGCCGCAGATAGCCGGCACCAATCAACCTCTTCTGCAAGAAGATTTGACACCCCAACAAAAGTCATGGTAATTATAACATATTTTAACCTCAAACAATGAGTCGTCCCCTTATCGGTTTCGACAAACCCAACCTAAAGCATATGAGCAATCAAAAAAATAGCCTCTGGATGTTCTTTGCGTCAGTTAAACTGGCGCTCTCTATCCTCTTTCTCCTGGCTGCCGCTTCCATTATCGGCACCATCCTCCCCCAGGGGGAAGCCGCAGGCGTTTACAGCCAATTTTACACGACCAATCTTGGCCTGAGTGCCCACAGCGCCGACATTCTCACCAAAGTCACCTTACTCCTTGACCTGGACAGCATGTATCAATCCTGGTGGTTCCGAGGTCTCATTCTCCTGCTCTCTCTAAATCTTATTGTCTGTACCCTTGAGCGCCTGCCTGATGTCTGGCGATTGGTTGTCCTCGATAATCTCGACACCAGCCTTGACCGTATCACCACCATGCGCAACAGCAAAGGGTATACAACGGGGCTGACAGTCAAAGAAAGTTGCGCGGCCATTTCTGCCAAACTGAAATCAAGCGGCTGGAAAACCAGCCAGCGCGAGCGCGACGGGGGTACCCTGCTCTTTGCCCAAAAGGCACCCTGGAGCAGGCTCGGGGTCTACGTGGTCCATACCTCCATATTAATGATATTCGCCGGTGCCCTTATCGGTTCTATTTGGGGACAAAAAGGTGGTGTCAATATCCCTGAGACCTTGACCACTGACAAGATCTATCAATTTGGTTCAGGCACCCCCATCGACTTAGGTTTCACCGTGAAATGCAACTGGTTTCACCTGACCAAATACCCTAATGGCGCTCCCAAGGAATATGAGTCGGAGCTTGTCATCATTGACAACGGCGAGGAAATCCTCACTAAAACCATTGAGGTCAATGGCCCCCTGACCTATAAGGGCTGGACATTTTACCAATCCAGCTATGAGTCCCATCAAAAATTTATTATCTCGGTAGCCAACAGTGTCACCAAGGCAGAAGAACGCTTTCTGGCTCCTCCCCAGCAACCGGTGCGCTGGCAAAACGAGAACCTTCTTTTCGGCATCCAGGAACTTATCCCAACGTCAATTAGGGGCAACTATAAATACAAACTTCTGGTAGCCGACAGTGCCGGCAACCAGAGTCTCTATGTCGTTGATGACAACCAGCAGATGACCATCCAACTTGCAGACAACAGCAAATACACCTTTCATATTAAAGAGTTTTACTCTACCGGCCTCCAAGTCTCAAAGGATCCAGGGGTTTGGATCGTTTATATTGGCTGTATTCTCATGTTAATCGGTCTCTGGGTGGCATTCTTTGTCTTTCATAAACGAATCTGGATCCTGGTTCGCACCGAGAATAATACAACCCATATTTCCCTTACCGGCACCACCAACAAAAACAAGTCTGGCTTTGAAACTGAATTTAATACCATCAGTGATACTGTGGCTGACATTAACCAAATCGAGGCGCAATAATGGATAGCTCTCTGCTCTTAAGCTTATCAACCTTTGGCTACCTCGCTGCTTCAGGTGCTTACCTGGCAGCATTCCTGTTTAAATCAAAAAAAGCTGGGCTTGCTGGTACCATCCTGACGGCCCTCACCTTTCTTGATCAGACCGGAGCCTTAGGCCTGCGTTGGTACGAATCGTACCAGATTGGTGCCGGTCATGCGCCCCTGACCAATATGTATGAATCCCTGGTTTTTTTCTCCTGGGCAATCGCCTCTTTCTATCTGGTCCTGGAGTATAAATTCAAGAACAAGAATCTCGGTACCTTTGCCATCCCCTTTGCCTTTCTGGCCATGGCCTTCGCCTCCTCAGGCTGGGTTGACCAAAACATCAATCCCCTGATCCCGGCCCTGCAGTCCAATTGGCTCATCGCCCATGTGGTCACCTGTTTCATTGGCTACGCCGCCTTTGCCGTGGCCTGTGGCATTGCTGTCATGTATCTCATCAAGAGTAATTCTCCAAAAAGTACCGGCCTGCTTGCCACCCTGCCGGAGCTCAAGGTCATTGACGACATTATCCATAAAAGCATGGTTTACGGCTTTCTCTGGCTCTCGGCCGGCATTATCACCGGGGCCATATGGGCAAATTCAGCCTGGGGCACCTACTGGAGCTGGGACCCTAAGGAAACCTGGTCCCTGATCACCTGGTTTTTTTACGCTGCCGTCCTCCATGCCAGATTCACCCGGGGCTGGCATGGCAGTCGTATTGCCTGGCTCGCCATTGGTGGTTTTCTCTCCGTCGTTTTCACCTATTACGGGGTCAACTATCTGCTCTCTGGCCTGCATAGTTACGGTGCTCAATAAGGTGAAAAACACGCCCGGACACAACGGAATTTTTCGTCATTTTTCTCGAAAAAATTCTATGCTTAAAACTTGACAAAGTCCACTGAACAGAATAATTATTATCCTGTTTTATTTTGTGTTTACTGAAATTCACATAACAAACAATGGAGAAGAGAAAATGAAGAAATTAGTACTTTGCGCAGCTGCTTTTACCATGCTTTTCGGTTTCGCCCTTGCTGGTGGTGCCATGGCTAGTGACGACAAAGGTCCCGCCGAGATGACCCTGAAGACTGAAGCCGGCAAAAAGCCTGCTGTTTTCCCCCATGCCAAGCATCAGACCAGCGACAAGGTCACCTGTGATGACTGCCACAAGGGCCTTGACGTTAAGAAGATGGCTAGCGAGAAAGACTATGCCCATAAAGAGGGTTGTAAGTCCTGTCACAAGACCAAAGGTGTTTCCACCAAGTGTGACACCTGCCACCCCAAAGCAAAAAAAGCCATTGAGGGTTGTTAATTCCTCCCTGCTTTTTTTCTAGTTAGACATAAAAAAAGGCTGCCTCTTTCAGGCAGCCTTTTTTTATGTCTCTTTACCAATTGCCTCTCCCATAGAACATCTCTCTGGACCAGACACTATTTGTCTGCGGACAGTTACGGGATATCACGCTATAATTGACCACCATGTCTTCTCGTCGGTCGTCACCAACTCCTTCTTCAAAACCCCGCATCTGGTATTGGAATCATTTCCATATCGGCGTTCTCCTGCTATCAACGGCTGTTTTTCTCACCGGCTTTATCGCTGGACTGCTCTTTCTTTTTGTTGCCTTGAACATACCTGATATTGACACCCTGACCGTCTATCAGCCTAAGCAGACCTCTCTTATCAAAGATAGATATGGCCGTATTGTTGATCGGGTATACACCGAAAACAGGATCGTCATTCAACTTTCCGCCATGCCTGCGTTGTTACCAAAGGCCTTTATTGCCGCTGAAGATGCCCGCTTTCTCGACCATTCGGGGGTAGACGCCTGGTCCATATTCAGGGCGCTTATTAATAATATCCGGGCCGGGGGCAGGAGCCAGGGTGGTTCCACTATTACCCAGCAGGTTGCCCGCGCCCTTTTACTCAGCCGGGAAAAAACATATATTCGCAAGTTCAAAGAGGCAATTCTCGCCTATCGCATTGATCAGGTTCTGACCAAAAAGGAAGTGCTCCATATCTATCTCAACCAGATCTATCTCGGCGAAAGATCATACGGTGTAGAGGCTGCCGCCTACACATATTTCGGCAAGAAGGCGACTGAACTGAGCTTAGCTGAGATTGCCATTATTGCAGGGCTTCCCCAAGCCCCAAGCCGCTACTCCCCCTTTCATAATTATGCGGCGGCAAAAAAGAGACAGGGATATGTTCTCAACCGGATGGCCGAGGAAGGTTTTATCAGTTCGTCGGCCGCCAGCAAGGCCTTTGCCCAGCCCCTTCTCTGGGCGCCACGCCAGAACGATCACCCTGAAGCCCTCTATTTCCTGCAATTTGTCCGCAATGACATTAGCAAACGCTATGGCCGGGAAATGCTCTATGAAGGCGGCCTTACCATTGACACGACCCTGGACCTGTCATTCCAAAAACAGGCGGCCCAGTCCATTGAAAAGGGCGTGGCTGCCTGGGCACTGCGCAGCGGCAGGGGCAGACGCATCACGCCGCAGGGTGCCCTGGTGGCAATGGAAAGCAAAACCGGTAAAGTCCGGGCCCTTACCGGCGGCGTCAATTTCGCCAAAAGTCAGTTTGACCGGGCCACCCAGGCCAAAAGACAGCCGGGTTCCGCATTTAAGCCAATCGTCTTTGCCCAGGCCTTCAGTTCAGGTTACAGCCCGGCCTCCGTTGTCCTTGATGAGCCTCTCCGACTTCCCGGTAATCGAGATGGCGTTTTCTGGCAGCCCAAAAACTTCTCAGGAAGAACCTTCGGTCTCACAACCCTGTCCACCGCCCTTATCAAATCGAGAAATATTGTTACTATTAAGCTCCTTCAGGAAATAGGCATCCAGAATGTTATTTTTCTGGCCCGCAAAATGGGGATCAAATCAAGCCTTCACCCCAATCTCTCCCTGGCCCTTGGGGCTTCAGAACTCTCTCTACTGGAACTCACAGCCGCCTACACAGCTTTTGCCAATGAGGGCAACTATTGTCGCCCTATTTTTATTAACCAAATCCGCGACCCACACGGCAGGATTCTTGAAAATAATATTCCTCGCCAAAACAGAGCCCTTGATGAACGGGCTGCCTACCAGGTGACCCGGCTTCTGCAGGACGTCATTCGCGAAGGGACCGGCAAAAATGCCTGGGGGCTTGCCGGTGAATCGGCCGGCAAAACAGGAACCGCTGATCACAACATGGATGCCTGGTTCATCGGCTATACCCCCAGCCTGGTTACCGGCGTGTGGATGGGCTTTGATCTGAAAGGAAATTTAGGAAAAAGAGAAACCGGTGGCAGAGCCTGCGCCCCCGTCTGGCTTGATTTTATGAAGAAGGCCATGGCAGATATGAAACCGGAAAAATTCCTGACTCCAAAAGGCATTACCTTTCTGCCCACAGACCGCGACACCGGTGTTTACACCCCGCATATTCGCAACAAAGGCCGTTGGCTGCCATTCTGGACCCGCGATATCGAATCGCAGCTAAGAAATAAAAGGTCTGAAAATCAGTCCCTAAAAGACAATTAAAAACCCCCTGTCCTTAAAAGAGCAGGGGGTTTTTATCAGATATGAAAAAACTTTGACGGCTACTCTTGCAGCTCATCCATGCCATGATATACCACGGTAAATTTCTTCTTAAGCTCGGTGGTAAGATTCTCACAATCACAGCCTGCTTCGGCGATAATCCTGATAGCCACTCTTTTAAAGCCCTCAGCGGCATCCTCAAAGGAAGTCAAAACACTGATCACCCGGGCATGGTGGTCACGCAGGGCTTGAACCACACTGGTCACCGAGCCAGGCACATCCTCAAGATCTAAAACATATTGGATGGCGCCATCCTTAATGCCAGTGGAATGAATAAACCCGCGGAGCACATCAGTCTCACTGACCAGACCGACAATCTGGCCCTCATCGTTAACCACAGGAAGCCCGGAGATCTTCTTTTCCAACATGATAACCGCGGCTTTTTCCAGCGAATCAAAGCCGTTCAGGGTGGCGGGATTAGGAGTCATAACCTCTTTAACCTTCATCTCGCTCAATATATAATAAAGTTCATGGACATCCAGAGAGGTGGTCTTGGAAGGAGAGGCGTCTTTGACGTCACGATCGGTGACGATACCAATCAGCTTACCGTGGGAAACAACAGGCAAACGACGAATAACATTTTCTTTCATTATCCGGGTGGCACGCATGAGAGAAGTATTCTCATCAACGGTTAACACATCTTTCGCCATCCAATCTTGAATCAACATATTAATTTCTCCTCACTTGAGACGGTTTATCCACAAAAAATATATCCTTCAAACATTAAAAAGGGCAGAGCCTTTTGCTTACAAATCAGCTGCTTTGTCTTCAATATCTTTATAAAATATTCCGACATTTCTCGCAACAATGTTGGCGCCTTCATTTTGCAAGTATTTATACCTAGTAGCCTAACACTTCTGACAGACGAACTCCACGACAAATCACTTTATCCCATCCAGTAGTAGTAAAAAGATAACCACCAACATTGTTTTGCTGTTTTTCAGCCTTATTTCGGCCCCCTGACATTATTTGCTTTTTTGGCTTTCCATGTGTAGATTGTCGGCCACAGGAGACACAACTTCTGACAATGCATTGATTACCACAAACCTACCCTTCTCATCATCGTCTATTTCACTGTTTTTGCCGATATTTTTCCAACACTATGACCCAGCATCCTCGTCCCTTTTCCCACAAGCAATTAACCTCGCTCCTGGCCGGCCTAAAGGATGATTTTGTCTTACTGGAAACAGCTAAAATCACAGATGACAACTTCAGCAGTCTCCTCTTTCATAAACCCATTGATCGCCTGCAATGCTTTGGCAACATCAGCCCGGTCAAATTCCTCGATAAATGCCAGGAAATGCTGGATCGAGGTTTCTATCTGGCTGGTTGGTTCAGCTACGAGTTCGGCCTGGGACTTGAACCCCGCTTAAACCACCTGTTACCCACCAAAGACATTCTTCTGGCGGATCTCGGCGTTTATCATGCCCCTTACTCGTACGATCATCGCCAGGGCAGCTGGAGCCATGGCGACATCCCTGCAGGGCTCAGTCAGCACGAATCTTGCCAGATCGAAAACATCCGCCTCAGCCAAACGCAGGAGGCATATGAGCAAAACATTGCCAAAATCAAGTCGCTTATCGCAGCAGGCGACACCTACCAGGTCAACTACACCTTAAAAATTCTATTCGACTTTCACGGCTCCGCAGACGAACTTTACCTACAGCTTCGACGCAATCAGATGGTGAGCTACAGTGCCTATCTCTCCAACAACAAGCAACAGATCATGTCCTTTTCGCCGGAACTTTTCTTCCGTAAGGACAAAGATCTCTGTACGGTACGCCCCATGAAGGGCACCAGCAGGCGCGGCCGCACCCTGAACGAGGATCAAGAGCACGCCCTCTTTCTCCAAAACGATGAAAAAAACAGGGCGGAAAATGTCATGATTGTCGACCTGCTCCGCAACGATCTAGGCAAACTAGCGGCCATGGGATCGGTTGAGGTTAAATCCCTCTTCGATGTCGAGAGCTATGAATCATTATTGCAGATGACCTCCACCATTACCGCCAAAACCGCTGCCGATCTTCCCCTTACCCATCTCTTCAAGGCCATGTTCCCCTGCGGTTCGGTTACTGGCGCCCCAAAAATCCGAACCATGGAAATTATCCATGAACTTGAAACAGATCGTCGCGGTGTCTACACAGGTGCCATCGGTTATCTTGCCCCCAATGGGGACGCCCTTTTTAACGTACCTATCCGCACTGTGGTTCTTGAGGGTACAAAGGGCGAGATGGGGATCGGCTCAGGAATCGTCGCCGACTCCAGCGCCAAAAAAGAATGGCAGGAGTGTTGCCTAAAGGGGCATTTCCTCAGCAAACCGCGACCAGACTTTCAGCTCATTGAAACCATGCTCTGGTCAGCGGCCACGGGCTACTGGCTCCTCAATCAGCACCTTGAAAGAGTGGAGGCCTCGGCCCGCTATTTCGGCTATCCGTTCCATGAAAAAGAAGTGAGGGCGGCCCTTAACCGATATCAAGACGACATTACCGAGGGAGCAGCCAGGGTTCGCTTCCTGCTGCACAGGGAGGGTGGGATAACCATCTCCCATACCCCTTGTCCCCTCCCCGGCAACCTCAGCCTGCCGCCTATTGCCAGCCCGAACCCATTGGCCAAGATATGCTTTGCCACAGAGCGCACGGATTCCTCGGACCTCTTCCTCTACCATAAGACAACCCAGCGTCAGATATACGACCGTCTCTGGCAGGAGGCAAGTGCCAAAGGCTATCTTGATCTTATCTTCACAAATGAACGGGGCGAAATCAGCGAAGGGGCCATCACTAATATCTTTATTGAAAAAGAAGGTGTTTTCTTTACACCACCGGTTAACTCCGGACTCTTGCCAGGTGTCTTCCGGGGCTATCTTCTGGCCACCTTTCCGGATCAAGTCAGGGAGAAAACCCTTTTTGCAGAAGATCTTATGGCCCCGGGAACCACCCTCTATCTGGGCAACTCGGTTAGAGGCCTGGTTCAGGTTACACCGGTAACCGCCTCGTAAACAGGCAGCACCTCCCAGCAGACGAGCTACAACTCCGCCCAGACCTGGGGCAGCATGGCGGCCAGTTCCGAGGCCAGATAGCCATAGGGCCCCAATTCAGCCAAAAGATCACCGGCCCGGCCATGGGCATACACGGCCAGACAGGCAGCCTGAAAGGGCTCAACATTCTGGGCCACCAGCCCGGCAATAAGACCGGCAAGGACATCTCCCATGCCGCCCGTAGCCATGCCGTGATTGCCGGTGGAGTTAATGGCAAGCCTGCCATCCGGCCCGGCAATCACCGTGGCTGCCCCTTTAAGTACCACGACCACCCCATGCTCAATGGCAAAACCGGATGCAATGTGAAGGCGATTGTTTTGCACCTCTGCTGTGCTGAGGCCGGTTAACCGCGCCATTTCACCGGGATGGGGGGTGATAATCCGCACCGCATTGTCTTTTTTAGCGGCAAGACTGTCAAGCTCAAGGCTATTTAAGGCATCGGCATCAAGGACCAGGGGCTGGGAAAAATTCTTCACCACCTGATTAACCAAGGCCGATGTTTCGGGAGCGGTGCCAAGCCCGGGCCCTACCACCAGACAACTCTTGCCAACAGCTGCCGTAACTATCTCGTGATAATCACCGTTTGCCAGTGCAGAGCCCCCCAGGCCAGCCACCGGAACAGTCATGGCTTCCAGGCAATGGATCTCAAAAATGACATTCAACCTCTCAGGGACACACAGGGACACCAGACCAGCACCACTGCGCAGCGCCCCCTCACTGGTCAGGACAGCCGCCCCGGTCTTGCCCCTTGATCCAGCCAGGAGTAGGACATGACCATGACTGCCCTTATGACCCATATTATTTCTCTGGGGCATAAATTCTGCTGCCACATCCTCCTGGACATAAATGGATTTGATGTCAGCAAGGTCAATCACCGACAGGGGGATGCCGATATCAACCACCTCCAGAAAACCTACGTAATCAAGGCCGGGATACTGAACGAGTCCGGTTTTTGCCAGGCCATAGGTAGCCGTCAAGGTCGCTTTAACGCAGCAGCCCAACACCGCGCCACTATCGGCATGTAATCCTGAGGGGATGTCCACCGCAACAACCGGAAGGCGGCTATTATTAATGAGCTCAATAACCTGAGCAAAAACACCGCCAACATCCCTGGCTAAACCGGTACCGAGTAGCGCGTCAACAATGATGTCACAATGCAGGGACAGGCTGCTGACCGTTTCTTCATCAAGAAGAAGCGGGCAGATAATATCTGCAGGGAGACGCTTAAAATTGACCGCGGCATCACCACTCATCTTCTCAGGACTCACCAGTAGATACACCATGACCTCGGCCCCAAGATCATGGAGATGGCGGGCGATGACAAAGCCATCCCCACCATTATTTCCTGGCCCAGCAAAGACAACAACCCTCTTGCCTGTGCAGTCACCGTAATAATCAAGCATGAGATCGACGGTGCCCTTACCGGCATTCTCCATGAGATCAAGGCCAGGAACGATGTTCTCGCCAATGGTCGTGTGATCTAAAAACCGCATCTGTTCAGCTGAACATATCTTCATGGCACCTCCGGAAAAGCCATAGGGTTGTTAAAAATAAAAGTATATTGCCTAAGAACTCATCCCACCATTATTATTTTGAAATTCTCGCCCTCCTCTTTGTATGTAGTGAAAAAAAACAGGGCCATCATGTCAGGAAAATACTTTTAATCGCTGTCCCTAAAAAAAAACGAACACCTCAAAACCGATTGCCATTATCCACCACCGATGTGTTATAGTTTAGACTTCTCATCACATTTCAGGAGAAATCCCAAAGAGCCCAGGACGTACCCTTTCTATGCAGAATATCCATCAAATATTTGCCCAAGAATGCCCGACCGAGATTGTGCAGGTGGGCCGCCAGCCCATTTTGGACCGCAACCAGAAGGTATATGGTTATGAGTTACTCTATCGTCATGAAGACAAAGGCCCTGAAGCCGAAACAGAAGGCAACCTTGCCACAGCGCGTACAGTACTGAACACCTTCCTGGAATTTGGCATGAAGCGGCTGGTGGGCGAACATCGGGTTTTCATCAACCTGACCCGTACTTTTTTTACAAATCTCCAGCCCTTGCCCCTCGATAAAAAACGCCTGGTCCTTGAGGTTCTTGAAAATGTTGAACCGACACCACAAGTCATCACCGGCATTCAGGCCATGCATGCCTATGGCTATGTGATTGCCCTTGACGACTATGACTTTTCCCGGCGCTGGGATGCTCTCCTGCCTTACAGCTCAATCATTAAAATTGATGTCCTGGATGTTGACATTGAGGCCTCTGCTGACAAGATTGCTGACCTTAAGAAAAGAGGCTTGACGTTACTGGCGGAAAAGGTCGAAACCCACGAGCAATACCGCCTTGCTTCCCGCCTTGGATTTGATCTTTTTCAGGGATACTTCTTTGCCAAGCCACAAATCTTGAGCACCACCAGACTGCAAAGCAATCAAGTTCTGTTACTAAAACTCATTGCCCGGATCAATGCCCCAGATTGTGACATTAATGAACTTGCCGAACTGGTCCGCCAAGACCCTAAGTTAAGCTTCAAAATCCTTCGGTTCATTAACTCTGCCGCCATTGGTCTTAACAGAAGAATCAACTCTATCAAAGAGGCCGTTATCTTCATAGGCTTGAATAAAATGCGTATCTGGGCCACTCTTTTTGTTATGGCCGGCATGAATGTCAAGGCCCGAGAAATCATAACCACTGGCCTGGTGCGGGCCCAACTTTGCTACTCCCTCACCAAGGAACTCAAATGCGGGGAACCGGACAGTGGTTATAGTGTTGGCCTGCTTTCGATCCTCGACGCCATCCTTAATCAGCCCATGAAAGAGTTGGTCAAAGACCTACCCTTTCCCGCCGAGATGACAGACGCTCTGGTGTATCGCAGCGGCCCATATGGCGCCAATCTGAATCTTGCCATGGCCTTGGAACATGGCCATGTAACTGAGCCTGTCTCGCACCAGCTGCCAGCAGGGAGATTAAACTCCATGTACCTGGAGGCCATGATAAAAACCGAAGAAATTAAAAAATCTCTCAGCTGACATCTCTCGTTGTATCATCTCAATTTTCAGCCTTTTCATGGCCCCTTCTCCTCCTTTGCAATATTGCCGTTCAAATGATATACAATGTCAGGGTGTACACTATCACCCTCCTGCATTTATGCCATTTTTCTCGACTCCCCCCCTTTGGAGGACTTTGCTATGAACTGCCAATACCTTGCTAAAATTATCCTATTCCTGCTTGCCATCCAACTGCCCTGTCATGCCACTGCTTACGGTTCAGGAGACAAATTAAAATTGATCGTTTTTGGCGACAGTCTTGTTGATATCGGCAATGACCTCTCAGCATCCTATCTCCAGGATACTCCGAATGGTTTCGTGCCTGGTCTCGTTGTCCCGCCCACAACGCGCTATGACCGGGGCCACTTTTCTAATGGCCCCGTCGTTTCCGAATATCTTGCCCGTAAACTGAAAGTAGAGATAAAACCATCCATCCAAGGTGTCGATCTCCACTCAGACAGCATTTCCTATGGCTATGGGGGATCAGAAACCGGCATAGCAAATTTCACCCCTGGTTTCCTGCTGGTCCCTGGTCTGCGGGGCCAGGTTGTCCAGTATATTGCCGAGGTGGAAGAACAAAACGTAACCACAGATGATACCGTTTATTTTATGTGGTCTGGCGCCAATGATTACCAAAACAGTCTCGCTCAAAATATAATGCCAGATCCTTCTATCGTGGTTGATAATATCATTGAGGCCGTCGCGGCCATAACAAACCAAGGTGCCGAGCTTGTGGTGGTTGCAAATCTCCCGGATCTGGGCCAGACACCGTTTTGCTCCATCTTTGGCATCTGCGATCTTTTAAGCCAGTTCACCTTTACCCATAACGAGCTCCTTGCTCAGAATATTGCGGCCTTGAACAGTATGACTGCTGGCAAGGTAGTTCTTTTCGACGCCCATGCCCTCTTCAACAAGCTCGCGGCCGCCCCGGACAATTTTGAGTTGCCAAACAATTTGGCTGCAGGCCCGGCCAGCGGCTGTCTCTTCCAGGATCCGAATTATTTTGAATTCGGCAACTGCACAGCGGTTCCTTTCACGTCGACGAGCATTTTCTGGGATGAGATGCACCCGACAACAGAGGTCCATAAAATCTTCGCCAAGGCAATTTGGCAGAAAGCCATTAAAAAACACCTGCAAAACTGAGCATCAAACTGACATTGGCCGCCTTATTACAGCTTACCCTTGGCCAGAAGCTGATAGACCCAGAAACCATTATGAACCGAGATAACCGGGCTGACCTGGCCCGGCTCAAGATCGGCAAGAATCTCATCAACCCGGCTGCCTGTGTGCAGATAACGACGGGGCAGAATCCCGCCATAAGAGCGGGATCCTGCCTGGGAATATTGCCGGGCCACTTCGCCGAAGGGCTGCCCTTTGACAAGGAGTTCATAGCTCTCGCCGGCAAGTTCAAACTGCTCTTCCGCCTTGCCCAGGGAATCGTAGGGATTTACGTAACGAAAAATCCCACGCAGATCAAGCCAGAGTCTGTTTTTTTCCTGAACAGCAGCTTGTCGCCTTCCCCCCTGTTCAGCGATCAGCTGCGGGAGGGCATCATCCCCGTCAGCACATGTCGCCGAGTCAGGGGCTGCCAGACAATGCTTAACCTGCTCAAGAGCAGTAGCAAGCAGACTGGCCCTCCCAGCACCTCGGGCAATCTTTGGACCCTCGTGCTGTTTGCGGACGGCATCGACATAGGCCTGAACGGATTTGCGCTGGCTCAAAAAATGACCCAGGCTGAAAAAACAGGCTGCCTGGTTCCCCCCGGCACAAAGAATCATTTCTGCACCAATATCTTCCGGAGATTTGATATAGGACCCAAGACCCAGCCAAAGCTTCTCCGTGCTGCCAACAACCTGAACAACCTCGTCATAAAGGGCCTGAACCCGCATCTTATCGCCAAAATAATTCATCACAAAAAGCTCATCTACCATTCCGGAACGAAGCCATTCTGGCCAATCCTGGCCCTTATCTAAAAAGGCCTCGACAGGATCTGGAAAAACCGAGACCGACAGACGAATGCCCGGTCGTGTCGCCAAGAGCTCCGAGCGCACCATGGCCACTAACTTACTTACCTCTGCGGCCCGCCAATAATCCCAGATCAGCCGGGTCACGATTCGTCGTTGCTGCTCAGGTGGCAAACTGCCATTGAGCCAGGCCGAAAAATCCTGGCGGCTAAGTTTTTCAGGGAGCTCATTAACGGCAAGGCCGTACTTCTTCTCAAACTCTTCAGCCAACCTGTCCCCCGCACCAAAAAAAGAGCCCGGATAGCGGGCAAAATCAAGATGGATGCCGCGCACAGGATAGTTTTGGACAAGCTCAACAACCGCCGCGCTGAAATAGCGCCGATAGCTCTCAGAGGCAGGATCGGCATAGATCCCCTCGATCCAGCGCTGGCTTTGCTCAAGGGCACTGTAGGTGTCAACACGCCGCCCTTCACCATCCTTAAGGAGCCAAGACCGATTCAAGGCCGGATGGCGCTCATCCTCAGGAGGGGTGTCACCGGTCCAGAGATAGTAAACATTTAGCCAGGCGTCGATCTCAACATTTTCGCATTGGCTGAGCACCGCAGCCAAGGGATCAAAACCAGGGACTAAACCTTCAGCCCTTGGCACCAAATCGCTCTGATAATAGGCATCTGCCCGGCCACGGACCTGGACAAGTAATCTGTCAAAATGATTCTGCTGGGCCTGGCTACAGATGGCAGCCACTTTTTCTCTGCTGTCGATATCAAAACGGACGACCCAGGCGGCTAAATCTTGAGCCTGGATCGTATCGGCCGACAGGGGTTGTAGAATCAAGAGGACAAAGAAGAAGGGCTTGAAAAATCGCATTACTTGACCCCGTGAGGTGCAAATGGTAAAGAGGGCGTCTATATTAACATACCTCTTTTGCTCCTTTTAGCTGGCCTTGACCAGCATTATACTGATACTAAAATGTGCGCTACTGACAAACAAGAGAAAATATTCCCCGACGGCATGGTTCCCTTAGGCAAGGGCACCTTTACCTTCGCCTGCCACCCTGACGTTTCCTGCTGGCTTACCTGCTGCCGGAATGTCGATATGTTTATCTACCCCTATGACATTATCCTTCTAAAAAACCATCTAAAGATCCGCTCTGATCAATTTCTGGAACGATACGTCAATGTGGTTCGGGGCCCTAACCCCAGTTTTCCGTCCATGATGATGAAGATGAACGAGTTCAACTCCTGCACCTTCCTGGCGCCGGGAGGCTGCACTGTCTATGAAAGCAGGCCAGCGGCCTGCCGCATGTACCCCCTGGAACGTGCCGTTGACCGCACCACCACAAAGGGCAGGGCCGACGAGTTCTACTTCCTCACCAACCATGACTATTGCAAAGGGCACCACGAGTCCAAAACCTGGACGGTCAAGGAATGGCTGCGCGACCAAAAGCTAACCATCCACAACAGCCATGCCGACCGTTGGGCCGAGATGGACACCATGTTTGCCACCAATCCCTGGGCCGGGGAAGGTGCGGCAGGTCCACGCCAGAAACTCGCCTTCCTGGTCTGTTACAATATCGATGGCTTTCGCGACTATGTGCGCGACAAAAATATCCTTGCCGAATTTAAGATGCCGGCCACCCGGATCCGCTCCATTGAACAGGACGACTTATCCCTGCTCTCCTTCGGTTATGAGTGGCTGCAGTTGGTGCTAACAGGTGCTCCCACCTTAAAAAGAAGGAAGAAATAAGTCCTGTCTTTCATTCTCTCGAACCTCCGAAGAACCTATGGCGCCCCTGAATTACGATCTTGACCCCAATGACATCTTCATCAGCGAAGAGCTTGAGGCTATTCTCACCTTTGCCGAGATTGCCGACGAATTCTGCGAGTGGGTTGAGATGGGGCCGGAGGATTATGAGGATGAAATCTATTCTGCTCTGAACCTGCTTTCTGCCCTCTACCAACAGATCCTTCAGCTCCCGGAAGTGGAGCCTCGCTATGAGGATATCGACCTCCTTGGCCTTCACCACCGGGAAGCCCCAGAGATTATCGAACGTTTTAACAGCCTGCCCTTTCACAACTACCAGTCCATTATCGACCCCCTGGCCGACAAAGAGCAGCTCCCGGAAAGACGCGACATCAAAATCGACCTGAAAAACATCTATCTGGAGATCAAAGAAGGTCTAGATCTCCACATGGAAGGCAAGAGGGCCAGCGCTGTTTTTCACTGGACATCCTCCTTTGCCTTTCAGTGGGGCCGGCATGTGGTAGATGCCCAAAAAGCCCTGCATGCCTTTTTGGCCAAGACCTAACAGCACCAAGAACGATGGCCCCAAAATAGTACTGGCCCTGGTGGCGGGCTTTATCGGCGGCCTGGCAAAAAGTCTTGGCCTCTGGGGTTCAGGCGTCCGGGGCATTTCCTCTGCCCTGGGTCTTAAGATGACTCCCGCTCTCTCCCTGCCCTGTCTTGCCCCTCGTCTGGTACAGGGAACCCTATGGGGCCTGGCCTTTGGCCCGCCCTTCTGGAAATTCTCCTCTTATAAAAAGGGCATGGTGATTGCTATGGCCCAGACCATGGTCATGCTGGTAATTATATTTCCAAAATGGGTTTTGGCTATTATGGAGCCCAGCTCGGGGCCACCGCCCCACTCTTTGTCCTCATCTTCACCTCTTGCTGGGCAATATCAGCCGCCACTTTTTTTGAAAATCACCCAGTAACAACACATCGCCCCTCATCCGCCTGCCTTCGTTAGCGCTGCCACTCTAAACCTTATGGGAACAACCCTGCTCTAGCACAGAATGGAGGTTCCCTGTACCCTGCCCTGACGCTGCCAGCCAAATGGCACTCTGGAGGGTATTAAAGGCTGAAGCCAAAGAGACCGAGATGTTCAAAAAGTATCTTGGTGCCAATGGCAATGAGGATAATGCCACCGACAAGCTCGATCTTACCTTCAAAAAGATGGCCAATTTTGTCACCGATGATCACGCCGCTACTGGACATGACAAAAGTCACGGCCCCGATAATAAGGGCCGGAGTCATAATCTCAACTCGAATGCAGGAGAAGGTAAGGCCAACGGCCAGGGCGTCAATGCTGGTTGCGATGGAAAGAAGCAGAAGACGGGTGGCGTTTAAGTCATAGTCACATTCATCGGGCTCCTCCTGGATGGCGAAAGACTCGTAAATCATTTTAGCACCTATCGCCAGGAGCAGCCCAAAGGCTACCCAATGGTCAACACGGGCGATCTTGGTGCTCAATCCCATCCCGGCAAACCATCCGACTATGGGCATAAAACCCTGAAAAAAACCAAAGGCAAAGGCGATGACCAGGACATGCTTTATCCTCAGGTTTTTGATGGACACCCCGCTGGCAATCGAGACGGCAAAGGCGTCCATGGCAAGACCAACGGCTATCAAGAATATGGATAGTAAATTCATAGTGCTAGAACACTCTGTAGGGGATTGTCATTTTCAGGAGAATACACCGATACAAAAATAAAAAATATCTTTTCCCCACCTCCATCATTTTTTTATTGCAAAACAAAAAAAATGATGCTATTATATTTTTTTAGTATTAAAAGTTTGTTAGCATTTTCTTTTCATCTTAGTTTTCTACCTTATGTTTTCTCTATGATTCGTCAGCAATCGGTAAAAAGTTTTAACTGAAAAGCATTTAAAAGTAAGACCACAATAATTATACCGACGGCAAGCGCGACAAAATACCAACGAAGCACTTCATAACGAATACGAGGAAACCAAATCTGTCACACTATTCACCTCTGTGTAATCACCTCTACTTTCCTGTATAGATTGACAGAATATTAGACTTTATGAAATAAAAATGCAGACGCAGAGAAGTTCGGAAAATCATACCGAGCCTAGCAGTACCGACCTATCCTTCCTTCGAAGTATTCACCTGTTACTCTCTCCTTGTTCTGCACCACACCCCACTATTTTAATTAACGAAAAGGCATTAAATGCCTCACAAAGTACACATTTTTTATTCAGTTTGGATAACCAAACTATCAAGCCGACATTTTGAATAATGCCGGTCATATTAAAAGCGGTCCTACAAAGGACCAAGTTCAAAGGAGTAGTACACGATGTCAGAAGGAACAGTTAAGTGGTTTAATGATGCAAAAGGTTTTGGTTTTATTGAGCAGGATGGCGGCAACGATGTTTTCGTTCATTTTTCTGCCATCAAAAATGAAGGTTTCAAATCCCTTCAGGAAGGCGCTCGGGTAACCTTCGACGTTGTTGAAGGACCCAAGGGACCTGCCGCTGACAATGTTATTCAGCAGTAAGCCTATCCGGCAAACAAGCTAAAAAGCGGCTACTCCAGTGATGGGGTAGCCGCTTTTTTTTGGAGTTGAACATAAAAATGATGAGCCCCCAAGTTCCATCTTTTAACCTATCCCCTTGAACGGGTAGAATAGCAAACAAGAAACACCTCCCTTACTCACTCACCTTACGCCGCATGCTCTTCACACTTCCCCGTTGATTCTTTTTATCAAGCCTCTTTTGCTTCGAACCAAAACTCGCCTTGGTAGCCTTTCTCTGTTTACGAACCACAGCGACCTCCTGAATCAAGGCTTGTAAACGCGCCATAGCGTCTTCACGATTTTTTTCAAAGCTCCGATACTGCTGGGCCTTAATGATTATTTCACCATTCTTGGTAAGCCTCTGACCAGTTAAGCCGAGAAGACGTGTTTTATAAAAATCAGGAAGGGAGGAGCTCCGAATATCAAAGCGGAGATGAACAGCAGATGAAACTTTGTTGACATTCTGCCCACCTGCCCCCTGGGCGCGAATGGCAGTAAACTCAATTTCATCCTCTGGGATGGCAACGTTTTTGGAAATCTGAAGCATGGCAAACACCTAACAGCATGGGAGCATAATCCCTCATAGCCTGAAAGGCTCTTGAGGAGCGACAACAGCAAGAGGTCTTGGTGGCCAGCCAAATGGCAAATCAGTTATGACCGAATTTTTAGCCAATAAATTCAGTAAGATACATTAACTTTCAACAAGGGAATAAACATCCTAGCTCCCCTCCTTTGCCCTCGTCTGCAACGCCTTGACAAAGAGTCGACCATAATCAAGCGCCGCGGCCGAACTAAAAAGAACCGCCACCACAAGCGTAAGATTTGTTTGGGAGGGAAAGATAAGCACAACCACAAACAAGAGAAACTGACCAGCGGTAGCAAGCTTACCGGACCACCGGGCATCCATCTCCTGAAACGAATGCCAAAGGTGCAGGGAAATAGCATAACCGGCGGCAAAGGCCACTGTCAGATCCCGGGCGATAATAGCAGGCACAAACCAGAAGGAAAATTTACCAGCCCCAGCCATGGAGAAAAGAACAACCAGGACAAAGGTCTTATCTGCCACCG
>JBFFNX010000009.1:0-30036 GCA_041562995.1 Desulfurivibrionaceae bacterium | reverse complement strand
TGGGGCCCTCTCCTGGGTGGATGATCTCCAGGCCCACGGGACCGCAATCGCCGGGATAGACATCAACGGCCCGGGTGATCCCCTGGCCAGCCTGGCCATGACCATGGAGATCTTGGAGCTGCTGCGAGAGAAACACCCGAAATTTGCCTTTGCCATAACCACCCTGGGACTGGGCCTTGCCGACAATGCCGAGCAGTTAATGGAGCACGGAATCAGCAAAATCACCCTGCTCATGGATGCCGTAAAACCTGAGATGGTGGCTAAATTATACGCCTGGATTCGGCCCGACAAACGCAATATGCCCCTGGCCCAGGCCGCGGCAACACTGCTTGATGAACAGAGCAAAGGTATATCGGCCTGCCGCGCCGCCGGCCTGGAAGTGGCGGTGCAAACCACCGTGTACCGCAGGGTCAACGAAGGCGAGGTCGAGGAAATCGCCCGCCGCGCCGCCGGCCTTAGCGCCACAGCCATGACCCTGCTGGCCGGCCAAGGCTGGTCCGAGAACGAAGAGAAGCTCCCCCTGCCCTTGCCCTCACCTGCAACAATAGCGCGCCTCAGCGCGGCAGCGGCACAGCACATCACGATTGTTGAGCCGTTGCCAAGGGAAGGTCTTGGCGCTAGCACCTCGCAGGAGACCTGCCAAACCAGGGCACTGCCCAAGGCTACGTCGGCCCGCCCCAACGTGGCGGTACTGAGCTCCAACGGTATGGATATCGATCTCCACCTGGGCCAGGCCATTAAGGCCCTGATTTACGGGCCCAGGGAAGACGGCCTGGCCTGCCTGCTCGCGGCCCGCGCTCTGCCCGAGCCTGGCGGCGGTGAAGGCCGGTGGCAGAAGGTGGCAGAGGTCCTCGATGATTGCTTTGTCCTGCTGGCTGAAAGTGCCGGCCAGAAACCCCGTGATATTTTAAGTGGCAGCGGCCTGCCCATCGTTCTCCTTGATGACAATGTCGAAGGCACGGTGGATGTGCTCTTTGGCGGCGGCAAAAAAGGTAAATGTAAGAAACAAGAAATCAGGATCAAGGATTCAAAAAATTATAAGGAGATCGACCATGGCAATCCCAGCACGACAAATAATTCTCTGTCAAAGCTTTCGTGTCGCAGGTGACAAAAAAGGCATCTGCCATAAGCAGACCGACGGCTTCCTGCAATACATCGAAGAAGAGGTCCTTGACCGCGGTCTGGACTGCCTGATCACCGCCACCACCTGCTTGAAGCAATGTGACAGCGGCCCGATCATGGTGATCCAGCCCGAGAACTGGTGGTTCAAGGCAGTGGCCAGTGAAGAGGCCATCGACGCCATCCTCGATGGCCTGGAAGACGGCGAAGCCGCGGCTGACTACCTCATCGCCCCATAGAGGAGGCAGCAGATGACCCTTCAGTCATATCTGGAGTCCGGCGGTGAAGCGTGCCCCAAATGCGGATCCAAGGCCATTAAGGCCAGTGCGCCACCGGCAAAGGTAAAAGCTGGCACGGTGCATGTCTCCATGTTCTGCGCGACCTGCAGCGCCAGATGGCGGGACATCTACACCTTGAGCAAGTCAGAAGATTTATGAGGAGATGTCATGACGAATAACCCCCTGGGTGTGGTCAAAAATATCGTAGAGAGTGTCGGCATGGATATCTCCTTTGCCTATGAGGACCTGATCTTTCTGGAGCATAACGGCTTTCTTCTCCAATTTACCGATAGCGACAAGGTGATCCATATTCACACCAACGCTGAGGCGGACGAGGCCATGGTCAACCGCGACATCAGCAGGCTGATCAACGCGGCCCACAACCAGGACATGTCTTTCATCAAGGGCAAGGCATACACCCTGGACCAAGGGGATGACGAGACCATCCGCCTTGCGTTTGATGAGGTCATCTGAGATGGCAGCCCTGGAATTTTATAACAACGTTGGCTGGCAGGCCACGGAGCTTGTCTGTCTCCGCAAACGGCTGCCGGCTCAAAGAGTATAGAGGAGATGGCGCCATGTTGAAAAAACCAGCAGCCCCGCCTGTCAACCTGGTGGGTTTTGGCGACATCAAACGCAATCCCATCGGCGGCTGGCAAGAATTTCTCAAGGAGGGCAACCAGTTTTTGGCCACGGCCGCCAGCGGCTATGCAAAACGCCAGGAGGTCTTTACCTCCGAGATCCTCTACAATCTGGTGGGTATGGCCATTGAAAAAATGATCATGGCCCTGCTCATGGAGAGCGGCAACCTCCCCTATAACCACACCATGCATGATCTGGTGGAGTCCATGGAGGAGTTTTTGCCCGGGGACTTGGCCAATCTTGGCGCCGAACTCAAGGCCCTGGATGCCTTTCAGGAGATCTGCGATAATGACCGCTATAAGATCAGCCCACCCACCATGGCCGAGGTATCCAGAATGCTGGAACTCGCCAAAGAGGTGCAGAGCATCTGCATAAGCAAAATTGCCCATTAATCATTTTTATTTACAGGAGAGAGACCATGGCTAAAAAAGATGTAGAAGACCTGCTTGTCGCCGGCGGCGACGATAAACATGTCCGCGCTAAATATGATGTGCCGGCAACCATGGAGGAGTTTGTCGAATTGGCTGCTGCCGACGGCTACAGCTTCAGCGTCGAAGAGCTTGCCGCTGTGCTCAAAGAGTCCGGCGATGTCTTTGAAAAAAATGGCAACCCGGCCAAACGCCAGATCTGGTGGGTGTAGGGCGACAGCTTTACTCTAGATGATGGTATCCATCATGCCATCATCTAGAGGGCCTTTGCACCTCCCAAGATTACACCGTCTTTATGTCTATTTCTTGAAGGAATTCGCCAGCCACCTCTTTGATCACGGCCTGGCCGGCGATGACTTTTTTGCCATCAAAGATCAAGCTGGGACTGCCGTATAACTCCCAACCGTCGTTCAGCCTTTCGGCAACCCGTTTACAGAAGGCTGCGTCATCCGGGCCCGTGAGAAATGAGTAGAGTTTCATCATGCGAGCTTCTCCTTAACCTGCTGATTTAAATAATAAATCTTCCACTTTTTTTGTTTCCAGCATACGGCACGCCTTTGGACGTATGCTGGATTTTCCTTCTTAGCCGTTGTCTTTAAATGTCAATTCACCATTCGCTGCAAAGGCAAACATGGGTCCCCACGCCACTTCCCAGTAATAGCCATCCAGATCGGCAAAGTAGCCACTGAAACCTCCCCATAATGTTTCCTGTGGTGCCTTTATGACGCGGGCCCCAGCCGACTGCGCGCCTTCGATTATGGCGTTGACGTCATCCTTGCGGCGGACGTTGTGGGCCAGGGTGATGCCACTGAAGCCACTGCGCACAAGCGGAACCTCGGCCGAGATGTCTTTCGCGAGCTCCGCAAGGGGATAAAGGGAAAGCCACGTGCCCGGCAGCTCAATGAAGGTAATACCCTCAAAGGATCTATTCGGCGGTGTCCCCAGTACGGTTTCATAGAATGTCGTGGCTTTTCTTAAATCTGCGACGCCAAGGGTAACCACTGTCAGTCGTGGAATCTTCATAATCCTTCCTGCGAACTTGAGACGCTTAGCGCTTGAGGTGTACGAGCGCTATTTCATTTTTGACTGCAGCCTGATCGTGTCACCGCCAACCATGAAGTTGCCGTTGCCGAGATGATGTATGGTCTTCGAATTTTTTACGGCAGGATCATGCCAGGCCTGGATGACTTCCAGGACAAAGAGGCAATACCTATCCACCATGCCTGTGTCCGCCACCCGGCACTCAAGATTTGCAAAGCACTCCTCGATAAGGGGTGCGCTGACGCGGCCAGCTGGCCTGGACGTCAGGCCAAAGGCCGCAAATTTATCGATGTCCGCCCCGGAGGTATTGCCGCAACCCACGACCTTTTCCGCGATATAGACGCTGGGGATGTTAATAACACATTCGCCAGAGGCCCTGAGCAGGCCAAAGGAATGGTTGCTATTGCTGATGACGCAACCGACCAGGGGCGGCTCAAACTCCATCATGGTGTGCCACGACAGGGCCATGATGTTTGGGCGCTCAGCACCGGCAGTCGTTAGCAGCACAACCGGCCCCGGCTCAAGCAGGCCATAGACCTTGGACAGTGGCAAGGATTTCTTGGCCATGTAGCTCCTCCCTTGTGTAACGCCAAAACCCCACATCCAAGCCCAGGGGCGCGGTACCGCTTATCGGCCCGCGCCCCTCAACAAGCACAGTGTCAGGGATTCCCTGGATCAGCGGCGGCCGCCGCCGGGCCCCATACCCCCACCGCCCGGCCCCATACCCCCACCGGATCCCATGCCACCCCCTGCAGCAGGAGGCATGTCGGGCAAGGTCACTCCCCGCTCCCGGGCCCGCTCTTGCATGGCCTTGTGATGTTCCATACGAATCCGCTCCCGCTCCTGGGCCGTTTTTGCAGCACGAAGGCGGGCACGATGCTCGTTGCGCTCTTGTTCGCTCATCAGCTGGCTGCCATAGACTTGCTCTTGCTTTTGGGTCTGCGCCTCTATTTGCGCCGGTTCCGGGTCTGCTGCCACCGCGAACCCAGCAGCTAGAGACAGGAGTGTAGCCACCGCAGACACCATTACTGTTCGTTTCATCATCGTAGACTCCCTATCAATATGGGTTGTTCACGTTGCATCCCTGGCCACTTGCCAACCCGTGCAGAATAGACAGGCAGATAGAGCCCCTGTTCCACCTTGTCAAACCTCATCTGAAAATTATCCTATGGCACTCTCAATGAGGAAGTAAAGCCCTAATATACAGGATAAGTCTGTCTGAAAATTATCCTGCTGATCTTGTTATGAAAAATAAAGCACCAAGTGAAGGCGGTAGGTCAAACCTGGAATGCCGAGGAAGGGAAACAGACCAGAACCAGGCAACGTAATACACTTGTCGTCTCCCGACGTTCAGGAACAGAAGTGGCAAAACAGATCTAACTTATTGTTTTAGGGAGTTGACCACCGGACAGCAAGCTGCCAAAATAAAAAAATAACCCTGTCCTTTTCCGCCCTCGCTAGGTATGGTGCCCCCCCTTTTACAACCCTATTCAAAATAAGGAATTTTCATGGCATCCAACCATTTAATGGTCTCCGACTTTAAAGGCAGTATTCAAAGTGATATTTTTGCCGGCATTACCGTGGCCCTGGCCTTAGTGCCTGAAGCGGTGGCCTTCGCCTTCGTTGCCGGTGTTTCTCCCGTGGTCGGTCTTTATGGTGCCTTCATGATGTGTATTATCACCGCCATTGGCGGCGGCAGGCCCGGCATGATCTCCGGTGCCACCGGCGCCATGGCAGTAGTGATGGTCTCCCTTGTCCTGGAAGGAAACGCCATGGGTGGCCCAGGCTCCCATGCCGGGGTTCAATATTTATTCTTCACCCTGCTGCTGGTGGGTATTCTGCAAAGTCTGGCCGGCATATTTCGCCTCGGGAAGTTTATCCGCATGGTGCCCCGCTCGGTCATGATGGGATTTGTCAACGGCCTGGCCATTGTTATCTTTTTATCGCAGCTCAACATGTTCCAGGCAGGAGGCTCCTGGCTGCACGGCCAAGCCCTGTGGACCATGACCGGCCTTGTCGCCCTGACCATGGCCATGCTTGTTCTTATCCCCCGGCTCCACAAAAAGGCGCCGGCCGCTCTTATTGCGATCATTGCGGTTTCTCTGCTGGTTCTTTTCAGCAACATTAGCACCGAAACCGTTCTCTCCTTTATTCAAGCCAAGGGCGGCAGTGGCATTCAAGCAGGTCTGCCCACCTTTGCCTGGCCCCGCGTTCCCCTGACCTGGGAAACCCTGGCCTTTGTCACCCCCTATGCCTTTATTTTAGCGGCCATTGGCCTTATTGAATCCCTGATGACCTTGACCCTGATCGATGAGCTCACCCTCACCCATGGCCACGGCAATCGGGAATGTGTCGCCCAGGGCGTGGCCAACTTCACCAACGGCCTCTTTGGCGGCATGGGCGGCTGTGCCATGATCGGCCAAAGCATCATCAATATCACCTCGGGAGGCCGCGGTCGTCTGTCAGGGATCACGGCCGCTACCGCCCTGTTGTTCTTCATTCTCTTCGGTTCTACCTACATCGAGACAATACCCATTGCCGCCCTGGTGGGTGTCATGTTTATCGTGGTCATCAAGACCTTTGCCTGGAGTACCTTCCATATCATAAATAAGATTCCCAAATGGGATGTGGCGGTGATCCTGCTGGTGACCGTTCTCACTGTTATGTTTGATCTGGCCATCGCCGTCCTCTGCGGCGTCCTGCTGTCAGCGATGATCTTCGCCTGGCAAAATGCCCTGCGTATTCGGGCTCGGAAGACCATTGATGAACGCGGCATCAAACATTATCAGATCTACGGCCCCTTGTTTTTTGCCTCAACTACCCTCTTTTTGACCAAGTTTGACGTGGAGAATGACCCGCAAGAAGTCATTATTGATTTTGAAGAGTCGCGGATCATGGACCAATCGGCCATTGAAACCATTAACAAGCTGGCCGAATCGTATCACCGCCTGGGCAAACACGTCCACCTCCGCCATCTCAGCCACGACTGCATCAGGTTGATCAAAAAGGCGGAAGAGATCTGTGACGTCAATGTGCTCAAGGATCCGGACTATTTTGTCAGCATTGACAACTACCGTAAATACCGGGAAAGCCTGTAAGCTGTGGTAACAAGGGGGCGATTTACAGAGAGTGGTTATGGGCGGGGAGACAGGCTGGATATTTCCAGCCTGAACAAAGGCGGGGGTGCTTCAGTCTGTGGCGACCTTTTCGTCTTTGCCTGGGGTGTTAAGACTTGCGGCCCGTTTAAAGCTGCCGTGTTTTAAGTAATGGATGACCTGGGCAATGACCTCGTCATTTTTCATCAGAAAGGGATGGCTCACGGCCATTTCAATGTGATCATGCATGCCTTCGAGCTTTGTCCGCTCAATCGACACCTTGCCGTCATCCGTGTTGGGGATCAGCAAAGACAAAATCCAGTTAATACTGCGCGTGCCAGCGACGATACCCACATCAAAATTGGCCCTGCCCAGTGTGTTGGGAACGCTTAAGGCGCCGGTCCCCAGCTGCATGCCGGCATCACCATTGATGAAATGAAAACCTGGAAAATCTCCTAGTTTATCGACCACCTCGCTGCCCTTGTTGGGTGGGCCGAGCATGACGACACGGTGCAAGCGCGAGATCTGGTGCTTTGCCAGATATTGACGGACCAAGATGCCACCCAGCGAGTGGGTGACAAAACTCACCTTTTCTTCGGCTGGACACTGGTCGAGGGCCGCCGTAATTGTTTCCTCAGCCAACACATCTATTGTGGCCTCACGCGAGGGATAGGGCACATTAACCGTGCTGAAATTCTCCTGCACCAGGGCCCCCTCCAGCTTTTTCATCGAGCTCTCTGAGCGCGCCAGACCGTGGAGCAGGACAACACACTCGGCCTGAGCATAGACAGGAAGCAAGAGTAGAAAAATAATGCAGCTGCATTTCACGGTTGAGGGCCATAAAGCAAGGCTCACTTACACCACCATGTAAAAAACTTTGCAAAAGAGAAAAGCTGACAGGTTGCCACAAAATGTCGGAAAAACTGCGGGGTGGCTGGCGCCTGCTGCTTAGTGGCAGCCGACTGCGTAGTCAGCAGTTTTCCCCTATTGGCATTACAGGATTTTTTCTGGAGGGGTTCGGCTGGATATTTTTGACAAATTTTGGGCCGTGCTTCATAAACACCACAGGAATAACAACCCTTATTCTTATCTAAGAAGAAACAATCGCCATTTTCTTTAAATTGTAAAAAATATTCCCCCACGGCCTGCTCTTTTTTATTTGTAAACACGCGCGGATGGAGGGCGGTCAGTTGTTCTAACGATTTGATGTCCTTGGCAGACAACTCTATAAAGGGGAAATGCCGACAACATTCCCCACATTTTTTACATATCTCGGCTGAGATAATATTCTTCATAAATTATGAGATTCTCGCGGGGGTTATAGGTCTCGGGAACATGTTCCCGTCATTAACTGTTGAGGAGCTGGTTAAAATAATCAGGGACCTTTGAGACAAAGGTCATCTCCTCTTTTGTATGGGGATGTACGATGGTGATCGATTCCGCATGCAGGGTGAGTCTCTTAATGCCCTTGCCCTTGAGCCCATAAATCTTATCGCCAGCTACCGGATATCCTTTTTCGGCAAATTGCACCCGGATCTGGTTTTTCCGGCCGGTAAGGAGATCAATTTCGAGCAGACTGTACTTATTCGATTCTCTCAGAACCTTGTAGCCGGTCTGCGCCAGTTTGCCTTTTTTGGGATCAGGAACAGAATACATTTTATGGATGCTGTTTTCGGCAAGATAGGAGGTAATGACACCCTCCTTTTCCAACAACCTGCCATGGACGACGGCATAATACCTTTTCTTGAATGCCGGCCACTCATCCTGGAGAAAGCGCTTGGCCTTTTCGCTTTTAGCAAAAACAAGAACACCGGAGGTGTCCCTGTCCAAGCGATGGACGATAAATACCCTGTTTTGTGATTTCTGGATCCCCTTGCGCACGTAATCATTTAAGCGATAATAGGCGGTATTTTCTTTGTCCGTCTCGGTGCCAATTGTCAAAAGGCCACTGACCTTATCGACCACCAGAATATCACGATCTTCGTAGAGCACGGTAAGCCCTTTGGGCTGAAATTTTTTGGGAGGGGCTTTAAAATTTTTCTGACTTTCATGCATAATAGGGACTCAAGGTACTCCACAATGAAACTGCTCTTCTGCTTGGGCGGTGCAAGAACTGTCATATATACACCCAAGCGAGCTCTTCTGCGATCATTAGATGCCAGACCGTTTGATTCTCCTTAGGGCCGAGCCGGCGGCGTAAAAACGATATCATCATCCCGTTTGTCCGGGGAGGGACCTTCACTCCAGATAATGTAGCTGTCACCATCGGTATCGTAGCCGTAATTATAGCCGTCGAAAGGATCCACCGGAGGCTGCGACTCCGGCTGTATGATATTCCAGGCAGCGTAGGCGGCGTCAGCATTGACGGGCAACACACCTGTCGTCAGCCGATACTCCTCAATGGCAGCGCTAAAGGCCTCCATATCTCTCCAGGCTTGTTGCGTGGTCAAGGCGACATCTCCCGGTTCCACGGGAGGCTGTTCAACTTGATCAGCTTCGCTCATTGCCTGGGTTGACGTTTGCCCTTGGCTGATATTTCCCATAATCTTGGTGCCAAAAACGACAGCTGCCACCGAAGGCAGCAAGACCAGGGAAATAATGAGGGTGCTGGCCGCAATTGCACCACCCAGACGGGACTCCTTATTGGTGATAAGCGTCGGCTCAACAGCAACAATTCGATCCACAAGGGGGGGATGAGAAACGAGCCAGCGACCGAGGGTCATCCACATGGTATTGAGATCATTCCCTTGGTTGGCGAAGGCACGGAGATTGACATTGGGGCCGTGAGCGCCGCCAGCGGCGAGGATACCCAAGCCGACCTGGGCCGCTTTTTTATCATGGCATGTTGCAAAGCCGTAACGGTCTGCGGTGTATTCGCGGGCCCGCGAATAGGCGCTGCCCAGAAACGGCACAAGCAGGCCAGGCAAGAGAAACCACATGCCGCGCAGATGTCCCGCCTGCAAGTGCCCGAGTTCATGGGCGATAATCATATCACGCGCCTCTGTGTTGTCCCCACAGGCCTCGAGAAGATCGGAGTAGAGCACAATAAAGTTTGCCGAAAACAGTTTCGTAGCCAGCGCATTGAGGCTGCCGCCAGCCTGCATGACATACGCCTCCGGGGTCTTCGTCAGGCCAATGCGGCGGGAAAGCTGTTGCACCCGCGCGTAAAGATCGGGCATCTGCTCGGGTCCGAGCCGGACCGCACTGCCGCGCAGATGGGTGATGAAGGCGACATGGGAAACAAAAAAGAAGACACCAATCATGGCGGCATAGATGAAGCCGATGATCGACACGGCCAGCAAAAGCCATAAGGCAATCGCACTCAAGAGGACGGCAACAAATAACGGTTTTTCGGTGGGCCAGCGCCTCACCTCTACTGTTTCAACAAACTCTTTTTGACTCTGCATTTTTAATTTCCTCTAGATTCCTCTTAGATTCGATCCCTTGGGCCCGGCTCTGGGCTAAGCGAGGGAGTATGAGCAGCCAGGCCTGGTCTGCTTCTTATGAGGTACGTGCTAAGAATAAGGTGAGCAAACCACCCTGTCTCTGCAACGTATCCGTGTCGTGGAGAAGTGGTGGCCGGGAAACTTTCAGGCCAAGGCCTTTTTCAGGGGACAGTTTTCGGCAACCTCAAGGCCCTGGCGATAGGCCTGCAGCACCTCGACCGATTTGGCGGCGAGCAGCCGCCGGATCTCTCTTCTTTTGCCCTTTACCCGCGCGATGCGCATGGAATCGTAGGCCGTTGTCTGGTGGCGCATCCAGGCGATAACAGCGGCCTCGGCACGTCTGGCAAGGGGAATTCGTTCGGTCCTCGCCACGGTGCCGCTCCCCACCGGGGTAGCGTGGGCCGTAATTTTCCCCCCCAGAAGATAGGCCTCGTGCTGATAACGCGGATGAAAATCGAGGAAACTGACAACCTCCAGACAAAACTCCCCGACATAGGCATTTTGTTTGGCCTCGCGCCGGGCCAAAGCCATCTGCCGCTGCCGGTCATATTCCGGGGTTGAGCGCTTGGCCTCAACCTCCTGAGCTGCGGCCAGGATATCCGCGGCGTTGGCCCAGATCCCTTTTGAAATCAGCCTTTTGCCTTTGCGGACCTGGACGACCCAGGCCTCGCCCTTGGCCTTTACACTTCTGGTTATTGCAGCGTCGCCGGCCGGCAGAAAGGCCCAATCCGCCGGCGGTGTCAGTTGTTGCCCCGAGGCTGACAGAACAATGCCTTTCGTGCGACCAGGCTGAACGAGACGATGCGTATGTGCCATAATTTGGTGACCTATACCCTTAACCAATGAACCGGTTTGGTTATTTTTGCTACCTGACCAAGCAAGCCAGGTGATGGACTCTTACCACCCATCAGCCGCCGGCGCGTTTCACCTTGTAACCAAGAGTGGTTAATTCTTTTTCCAATACATCCCGGTGGTCACCCTGAATTTCAATGACACCATTCTTTAAACTACCACCACACCCACATTTTTGCTTAAGGGCCTTAGCCAGTTTCTTCAGGGCGGCATCATCGAGGGGAAGACCGGCTATCAAGGTAACACCATTGCCTTTACGGCCCTTTGTCTCCCGCAGTAACCGGACAATACCATCGCCGGCAGGGACCCTTTGTTGCTGCTGGCAGATACAGGCGCCAATGGGTTTATTGCACCCTGGACACATTTTGCCAAACCCGGTGGAATACACCAAGCCATCACCTTTTTTGTCAGCTCTCATTGTCATATATGCTTACCTGATTCCTGTGCTTCACTCAACCAATCAAAAACAACGCCGCCGCCCCCATGCCCTCCACTCATTTTGGGCAGCACTCCCCAGCCAGCGCCTTTTTTGACCTCGGGTAGCCAATCAAATACGTAATTTTCCAAAAAGGAATACCCGCCGCTTTACGACCAATCTCCCAACAATATGTGTCGGCGCCAGGAATTGCCGCGGTCATATCCCGCAACTCTTGCGGGGTATAGGTGCGCAGACATGAGACAATGCCATCGAAGGTAACGGCAAGGGGGATGACCGGCAGGATATATGTCCAAAACAGCCTTTGCCAACGAAATGGCCGGATAAGTGGTGTGGTGAACAGCACGATAACAGGAGAAAAGAGCATAAGAAAAATATTCACCAAGCTCCGTTGCGTATATTCAAATATGCCGATCTCTTGCCGATTTGCCACGGCATCACCGATGATCGCCTGGGCCGCGCCGGGAGAAAAGTGATGAAATGCGGTGAACAACACCCGAAAGCCTGTCAAGCTGTCGGGGACATGGGTGGCATCAATGGAATCGAGCCGATAGGTTATCCTCTTGGGATCTTTGGCCTGTAAATGCTCAAACGCTTCTTTATTAGGATACATATCGGTCAGGCAGAGCTCCAGGCCCTCCTCTTCGATATTTCCCCGTTCGCAGAAGAAATTCACGAAGGGCCCTCCACCTCCGGCGCATAAATCCACTATCCGCACGGGTCTTAGTTCACTCAGCAGCCGTTTGAAAAGTGGGAAAATGGGGTGATATATGTGCCCGGCGTCTTGCCACCAGCGCAAAAAATCCGTAATGCCGTCTCTGATGAAATTTGGGCACCATTTTTGATCTTCCAGTTCAACTAAGTGGATTCGGCGCATCACGTCTCCTTGCCTCTGGAGGGGTCGCCCGCCAGGCCCTGTGGCGAAATGAGGGGCGGGATGGGGCAGTCCAGGGCATCGGCAATGGCGCGGAGCAATTCGGTTTCCTCGGCCGTAACATGCTGGTCAGCGCTGACGATGGCCGCGCAGGCCTTCAACAGGGTGGCCTTGAAACGGGGCTGAAGTTTGGCCAGATCATCGAGGGCGCCATTGAGATCTTGGAGAGTAAAAGCATTGATGCTCAGAAGATCGGCATCGAGCCAGCCGATTTCATTTTTGGCCGCCGCAAAGGCCTCCTGCCTGGTAACACCATCTTGCTTTAAGGCCCCGGCAAAGAGGGAGAGGAGGATAGTACACGCCTCCTTTGAGCGCTTGAGGCTTGGTACTTTTTTCTGATCGCTGCTCTTTCTGTCAAAGACCTCGTCGAGGTGGTGGAAGACGATCTTCTGCAATGACCACTCAAAAAGACTGATCGTGCTGTCGGCCGCAATCAGGCCATTGAGGTTCTTTTTAAAGAGTTGATATTGCGGGGCCGAGAGCTGCCGCAGGGTGGCGAGGGCCATGTCAACCAGGGGCAGACGATACTCCCTGGGCAGGGTGGTCATTCCTTTGGCAAGTTTGCTGACCTCCTCAAAAACGCCGTCATCTGCCGCAACCTGGAGATAGTGCAATTGCTTATGGCGCTCAGCCTCATCACTATCGAGAACCAACGAGTAGATGAGGGCCCGGGCCCCATGGGGATCATGGACCGCCTTTTTGAAGTCAGGGGGCAGGTCAGCGATCAGTTGCCGGGCATAGCTGAGATGGGCCTGGGTGGGTTGACCAACAGAGCTTGCCACCTCATCCTTACTGAGGACGGCGGCCCCAGCGGCCATCAGCGCCATATTTTTTTTGCCTAAGCGCTCTTTGGCGCCTGGGGCGACCGCTTTGACCGCTGACGCGGCAGGCCGTTCGCCGCTCGGGAATATGCCGTCCCAGGTCGGGACAATGCGGCGAATACGCTCCGGCAACGGCGGGTGGGTGGCGAAAAAAGAGAGGAGGGAGGAGGATAGTCCCTGGCAAAAGAGAGCGTGGCTGATCTCGGCACTGTTCGGGTTCGTGAGGATGGAGCCATTCCGGGGCGTGCCAATGCGCATTAAGGCGCCGCCAATGCCTTGGGGGTTGCGGGTAAACTGGACGGCAGCGGCATCAGCCAGATACTCCCGCTGCCGGCTGACCGCCGCCTTGATGATATTGCCGAAGAAGGTTCCGGCATAGCCGATTACAATCAGGCCCAAGCCCAAAAACATGATGCCAGATCCGCCCTTGGACCTTCGCGACCTGGAGGTAAAGCGCAGGATATGGTAACCCACCAAACCAAGAAGGAGAATACCGTGCAAAATGCCCATAAGGCGGATGTTCAGGCGCATATCGCCATTAAGGATATGGCTGAACTCATGGGCAATAACGCCCTGCAACTCATCGCGGGAGAGTTTCGTGATCGCCCCCCGGGTCACACCGATCACCGCGTCACTGGGGGAAAATCCGGCCGCAAAGGCATTGATTCCTGACTCATCAAGGAGATAGACCGGCGGCACCGGCAGCCCGGCGGCAATGGCCATCTCCTCAACAACGTTAAGAAGCCGCTGCTTATCCGCATCACCACTATCAGCAACCACGAGCTGGCCATTCATCATCTCGGCGATACGCGCCCCGCCACCTGCCAGGGCCATGATTTTATACAAGCTGCCCATGGCAACCAGGGTGACAACCCCGGCGCCAATGGTCATAAAGACCTCCCAATTAAGGGGCTGGACCGCCATGCTCCCGCTATCAAGGTAGCCAAAGACAAACATCACCAGCAGATTGGTGAGGATGACCATGGAGACCACCGCCAGGAGGAACAACACCACCAGCAGGGCCGTGTTGTGGCGGGCGGTATCCTGGGATTTGAAAAAGTCCATGGCCCCGCCTAGAATGAGACCTTGGGTGCCGCCTGGATCTGGGCGCTGTCGGCAAACTCCAGCAGACCGGCATCCTGGCCATGGCCGAACATGCCTGCCATCATGACGGCGGGAAAGGATTGCTTATAGGTGTTGTAGGCCATCACCTGATCATTAAAGGCCTGGCGGGAGAAGGCAACCTTATTTTCCGTGCTGGTCAGCTCCTCGCTGAGCTGCATCATATTCTGATTGGCCTTGAGGTCCGGGTACGCCTCCATAACCATGGAAAATTTGCTCAAGGTCCCGGCCAGAGCACCTTCAGCCCCAGCCAAATTGGCTATAGCCCCAACATTGCCTGGGTCAGCGGCCACGGCGGCCAAACCTTTGGCCGCCGCATTACGGGCGGCAATAACCGCCTCCAGGGTGGCGCTCTCATGTTTCATGTAGGCCTTGGCCGTTTCCACCAGGTTTGGGATCAGATCATAACGCCGTTTGAGCTGGACCTCGATCTGGGCAAAGGCATTCTTGAAACGGTTGCGCAGCCGGACCAGGGTGTTAAAAATACTGACAGCCCCCAGGCCAAGGGCAGCGATAAAGACCAGAAATACAATCGTCGAAATTCCCATACATTCTACCTCGCAAAATTGTTGGCCGAAAGGACCACAACGGCATACCTCTCTTCAGCTTTTTTTGGGCTCACACGTTCGTCGTTGTCCACGCCATATTCGCTAACAAGAGTACAGCAAATATTGGCTATTTGTTCATTAAAAAAATCTGATTCCCTGCGAATCTCAGCCATACTCACGAGTCTTTCCCGCCTTCGTAGAGAAGGACTTATGATCTAAGAAAAACTCCTTATATTTCAAATAGTTGAGTGAGGGGCACGGGAGTGGCGGCAACACCGTGGCAATCAGATTAAAAAAAAGGGCGACCCACAGGCTACCCCTGTAATAGCTGGCTCTCAACAGCCCGTATGGCATCCGCCGCAGAACTTGTTATGCCGCCGGTATAGCCGGCACCTTCGCCGATGGGATAGAGATTTTTGGTATTTACCGATTCATAATTTTCATTGCGTTTGATCCGCACCGGCGAGGATGTCCGTGTTTCGGCCGCCAGCAGGAGCGCCTCCCTTGACACAAAGAGAGGAACCTCTTGCTGCCATTTGTGAAAGGCCGCCGACAGCTGCTCGACCACAAATCCTGGGAAGATGTCATGCAGGTCAGCAGCCACGGCCCCCATCTTATAGGAGGTTTTGCGTAAGTCAGCAGCGCCTTTGTCACCAAGAAAATGCATGAGATTCTGGGCCGGTACCGCCCAGTTACCACCGCCCGCCTCAAAGGCCTTGCGCTCAATAGCCTTTTGGAACTCTAACCCGGCCACGGGACTGGTTGATTGATAGTCCTCGACATGACAGCTCACCACCAGCGCCGCGTTGGAAAAGGGAGATGAGCGGCGCGAATAGCTCATGCCGTTTAACACCAGAAGGCCGTGCTCGGATGAGGCATTAACCACCTCGCCGCCGGGGCACATGCAGAAGGTGTAGACCCCGCGCTTGATGGCGCGATTGGTATAATTCAGTGAATAGGTGGCCGCCCCCAGGCCCGGGAACTCCTTATATTTATCGCCATAACGCAGAAGATTAATAGTCTCAACCGGATGCTCAATCCGCACCCCCACAGAAATCGGCCGCTGTTCAAGCTCAACCCCTTTTTGATGGAGCATCTCAACGCTATCGCGGGCGGAATGGCCCAGGGCAAGGTAGATGCTGGCCGAGAGATATTCCTTGGCACCATTGATGGTGATACCCGAGGCTGTACCCTCTGAGATCAGGATATCGGTCATTTTTGAGCTGTAATGGATCTCCCCGCCCCTCTCGAGGATATAGAGTCGTATATTGCGGACAATCTTGCACAACACATCGGTGCCCAAATGGGGCTTACTGATGTACTCGATTTCGGCGGGCGCCCCAAATTTGACAAAGGTCTTCAGCACCCGGTTCACATAGCTTGTATTGTTATTGCGCCGGGAAAAGAGCTTGCCGTCCGAGTACGAACCGGCACCGCCCTCACCAAATTGGATATTGGACTCCGGGTTGAGCTGCCTTTCTTTGATAAAAAGCTGCACATCAACGGAGCGCTCCTCTATCTTCTTGCCGCGCTCAAAGATGAGAGGCTTAAGCCCACAACCAATAAGCTCCAGGGCCGCAAACATGCCGGCAGGACCGAAGCCGACGATGAGGGGTCTCTCCGTGCTGCCCGGAACCTTCCTGCTTGCTGGCGGGGTGGGCTCGGTGTAAACGGGGAATTTTTGCCTGTTGGCATAGCTGTCATCAATGCTGACAACCAATGAAATTTTGTAGAAGAACTGTTGTTGATCCCTCAAATCCAGGGACTTACTGAGAATTCTGACGATGGCAAGCCCTTCGCCTATTCCCATCTTTTGGGCCGCAGCCTGGAGATATGCATCCATCCCGTCTTGTTCGATGGCAATGAGGACATTGCTAATTATGAGATGCACAGAAATGCCCCCAACTCTGTTATTTTTTGCACCACTTATCGCCCTCGCAGCGCCTGCCGTGCAGCTCGATCCACAAGGGTAAAAAGCCTATCAACATCTTCTTTTTGATGGGCTGGCAGGTGGCCCCGCACTTTCACAATGCGACAATCCAGCCGATCGATCATGCTATAAAATTTCTTGTACAGCTCATAATTAGTGAGGCGCTTGTTGTTCTTTGCGAAATAATCATTTTTCTCCAAACGCTGACGTCTGGACGGGAGCCCCATGATATTTTGCGAATCCGTATAGACAATCACCTTCCGTCCCGCCGCCTGGACTTCGCTGAGCGCCCATAACAGGGTCTGCAACTCAAGCCTCGTGGACGACGTCTGCTCAAATCGCCGCACCTTCACCCTATCTGGCAACGAATCCACCGCCAGCCCCGGTTCAGTCACCGCCAGATAGGCCCCATAGCCAATATGTGCCTGGGTATTCACACTTCCATCTATAAGCAGGAGCAGTTCATCCATAAATCTAACTGATATGTCAAGAATGACTCGGGGCAAGGCTGAAACTCAATGGTAACCAGATTGCTCAAACAGCAGGCGACTGTAATTTACCTGCTATGAATCCGGTTGTCCACGCGGCCTGAAAATTATAGCCGCCGGTAATGCCGTCAATGTCCAGTAATTCGCCGGCAAAATAGAGGTTCTTACACACCTTGCTTTGCATGGTGTTGAAGTCGATACTTTCCAGGCTCACCCCGCCACAGGTGACAAACTCTTCCCGAAACGATGTCCTGCCGTGCACGGCATAGACATCATTGGTTAACACCTTCACCAATTTATGAAGCCCCTTCTTGCCGAGCTCTCCCCATTTTTTCTCTGCTGACAAGTCACTTTTCTGCAATAAATACCGCCATAAACGTTCCGGCAGATAATAGGGCCTGACGTTTGCCAAAATTTTGTTGGCATGGTGCTGGACAATGCTGGCCAGGCTCTCCTGAACCCGTTCGTGGTTCTGCTCATGGGCCCAATTCACCTGGATTTTAAACTCATAACCTTTGTCGCTTAATATCCGCGCCCCAAAGGACGAGAGCTTTAAGATCGCCGGGCCGCTCATTCCCCAATGGGTAATGAGCAGGGGGCCTTGGGCTTTAAGCTTGGTGCCTTGGATGCTCACCAAGGTTTTTTCCACCACGATGCCCTTGAGCTCGGTAATGGATTCAGCCGGCATACTGAAGGTAAATAAGGAAGGAACCGGATCGACGATTTTGTGATTTAATTTCTCCAGCCACTCCAAGCCCTTGCGCCGCGGCGAGCCACCGGTGGTGACAATGACCTTGTCAAAAATTCGCGCTGGCACGTCGCCGCCCATAAAGTCCACTTTCAACCTGTCGTTGTTGACCTGCCTGATCGCCTTTATGCCCCGCCCTACTTCAATACCGATCTTTAATCTTCTCGTCTGCTCCAAAAAACAGTCAATGATGCTTTGTGAATCCTGAGAGCGCGGAAAAACACAATCATCCTCTTGAATCACCAGGGGAACCCCCCGCGACGCAAACCAATGCATGGCATGGTGGTTATTAAAGATGCGAAAGGCCTTTTTTAAGGCCCTGCCGCCGCGAGGATAGGCGGCGGCAAGTTCTTCTATGGATGAACAGCCATTGGTAACATTACACCTGCCGCCACCCGATACCTTGACCTTGGCCAAGAGTTTTTTTGACTTTTCAAAAATGACAACGTTGGCCTCCGGATAATTTTCCTTGGCGGCAATTGCCGCAAAAAAACCAGAGGCGCCCCCGCCGACTATCGCAACTTCCATCTTAACCCCTCATCCCGATTGGGTGGTGCCTGGTGGATCCCACCTCCACCGGAGCAGCTTGTCCCTATCACCCTTGGTCCACGGCGATCTTGACAACAACCTTGTGGATCTCTCCGGCCGAGATCAAGGGCAGATGGGCATCTTCCGGAAAGAAGATCACAAAGGCACCCCGTGGCGTTGCTATCCAGGTATCTGGCTCGTCCGTGAAGAACTGGGCGTCCTCTTGTTGATCATATTCGCCGGCCGGCTGGCTACACGACAACTTTGATTTCCAGCCCATCTCATCGGTTCCGTCCAGGACCAACTGGATATCAATATATTTCTCATGGGTTTCAAGCTGGGCACCCTCTTTCGTGCGCCCTTGATCCTTGGCCACCATGGCAAATATCCGTTCCCCGTCAATCTCATAGGTGGCCACCGGTAACTCGTTTAAGTCCGGGCGCTGCAGAAATGCAAATGCCTTGGCAAACCCTTTATGAAGGGCGCCATAGCGACTGGCATTCTCAAGTACATCAAAAATCATGGGTATTCGCTCCTGTTAGAGCCCTGCTTTTGCAATGGTGAAGCAAAGGGCGGAATCAGTGATAGTGCTCGGCCCGCGTATCATCGGTCATGGGCTGCTGGCGCTCAAGGGCCATGATTTCCAGCTTTTCCAGCTTGTTGATGCTATATGCCTTGCCAGCCGAGAGATCAAGATGGTGGACCTCAACCTCGATTTCAGTGGCACTGATGCAGGCAAAGGCCTTGAACTCCTTGCTGTCAAAGGCAAAATGCTCTCTGGCGATGACTGCAAAGTCATTTCCGTAGGCCCTGAAGACAAGGGCTTCAGGAAAGCAGGCCTGCAACTCGGCGGCACACTCCTTAAGAAGGCGATTGCCCTTGGCCCAGCCGTGATGCTTGTTGTACTCCGGCACATGCAGAAGGTGCAGCATATACAGGCAGGTATAGTGGTTCAGGTCCAGGTTGTTGAGGATGATTTTCAGATAATCCTCGTTGTAGAGCCCTGTCAACTTGTCGTTAAAAAAGTAGGAAAATCTCTTTTTCTCCAGATTGCTCACCGGCAGTTGGCTGATGGTCGTGGCAATCTTGACCTCGGCCAATACCTTGATCGCGAGCGGGACAAGGTCAGGATGAAACTGTGTACCGCTGAAGGACTGAAGCTCGGCCAGCGCTTCCGGGATCTCCTTTCTCGCCTTATAGATGCGGTTGGTGGTCATGGCATCAAAGGCATCGGCAACCACCATGATGCGGGAGAGCAGGGGGATCTCCTCCCCCCGGAGGCCATCGGGATAGCCCGTGCCATCGTGGCGCTCGTGATGATGGAGGATGATCACCGCTAATTCCTGGTACATCTCAATATTGGAGAGCATCTCATAGCCGGCAAAGGCATGGAGTTTAATCAGGTCATAATCCAGGCTGGTCAACTTGCCGGGCTTGAGAAGAACGGAATCCGGCGTGGCAACCTTGCCGATATCATGGAGGATAGCGGCCTTATAGAGTTTCTTGATCTGCTCATATTCTAGACCCATTTCCTTGGCAATTAACTGGCAATACTGGGCAACGCGCTGGGTATGGCCGGCCGTATAGGTGTCCCGTTGCTCAATCATGTCAACAAAGGAAAAAATCGTCTCTTCATAATTGGCCGTGCGTTCGGCAAGGAGCTTTGTCACCGACTCCCGTTGCCGGAAGGAATCAATGGCAAAACCGATATCACCGGCCAGTTCGTCCAGCATCGCTTTTTCTTCCGACTCAAAACCCTCCTTGCGCCAGGTGTAGATCGTCAAAGCACCAAGGGGGGGCGCCGACTGCTGGGCCCGCAGGGGGAGGCTGATGACGGAGTGAAAGCCCTTCACCTCGGCACCATCGCGCCACAGGGTCGCATCCGGGGAATCTGGGCCGTTATAGCGGATGACGGTTTGATTATCCCTGATGCATTGGGCCGCGGAGCTCCGATAAAAGATACCGCTAACATCGTCCACAGCATAGGGCGGCTCAAGGAGCGGGTTGCCTGTGGTGGCGGAGGTCTGGATCGTCTGAATCTCGTTGTCTGCAAGGAGGCCGATCCAGCTGAAACCATAATGGCCGTGTTGCCCGAACCGGGCACAGGAGCTCTCCAGCAGGCTGGCAACGTTCGGGGCGGTGACCAGCAGCTTGTTGATATGGGCAACCGTGGCCAGAATTTCTCGAAGATAGCGCTCCTGGCCAAGGAGGGTGCCGATTTTCTCGGTCCGTTGGCCCACCATGGTCTCCAGGGTGACATTGAAATGTTCCACTTTCTTCTTATCACGCTTCACCTTTTCCGTTAACAGCCCCACCGGCACAGCGATAAAAAAGAGAAAGCCGATCCGCAGGGCCAGATCGGTCCATTCGATCTGGGTGAGCATGGGCAACACGCTGATGACGTAGCAAAGGGCGGAAAAAACAGCGACCAACAGGCCAAAGCCAAGGCCGAAGTAGATGGTATGCAGACAGATGAGCAGATAAAAACCGAGAAAAAAGCTGTTTTCAAAGTTTGTTTCGGCGTGAACCAGGTTTGACAAAAAGATGATGTCGAGAAAAAGAGAGGCCAGATACACCTTCTTCAACAGGACCGGTCTCAAAAAAATAACGAGGTAGCACAGGGCGCTGTAAATGGAGAAATAGACGAGGGCCTTAACCAGCAGGCTCTTTTCCCCGGGGGAAAGCGGCACAATCAACAACCAGGCAATACCGCCGGCAAGACTTAAAACCCGCAACAGCAAAAAGGTAAGATCAACCTCGGTGGTGGCAGCAACAACTTTTTCCCACTGTTTGTGCAAAGCAATCATGATGAGCTCAGTCAGTTAAAGGAACGGAACAGGGGCGACCACATTTTAGGGACAGCACACCTACTTATTCTTTTGGGGGGCCGGTTTTGCTTTTTTAAAATTCAATCTATTCATCTTTATGGAAAGCCGATGGGCAAATACATCCTCCCCTTGTTTTCATGGGAGCAGCGAGGTTCGCGCTGCTAATCGCCCTGCAGGTCGGCAATAAACTTGTCGGCTTTGGCAATGGCGACGTCCATGTCCCGCACGAGCCTGTTCACATTGGTCTGGACACTGATAAGTTCGTCGCTTAATCCGGCGATGGCCTTGGCGTTCAGGTTATGCTTCATGTACAGCACCTGATCACGCAGGGGCACGAGCACAGGTTCGAGTTTAGCCTCGGCCATGTGCATGGACTTAATGAGTTCTTTGTATTTCGCCTTGGTGATCTCATATTTCCGCTGGCTCGATTTCCGCAGGGAATCGCTGGAGTACTGCTTAAGTTCAGCGCGCCATTCGTCAAAGAGGGCGTCTGAGACATCCTCAACGGCGCTGATCCGGTCACGCACGGCAGCGGCCTCTGACTCGCTCTTTTTTAAGGTGGCATTGAGTTTATTGTATTCTCTGTCAAGATCGCCGCCCTTGAAGTGGACAACAGCCCGAAATTGCTCCATGGCCGTCAAAAACTGTTGCTTGGCTTCATTCTGCGTGTCGCGCGCCGCCTTGACACGGTCCACCATGATGTCACGCTTATGGATCCCCATTTTCTCCATGGTCCCGTAGTACACCGTGCTGCAGGCGCTGAGACCGAGAATCAGGGCGGCAGACACGAGCAGTTGACTCCTCATAGCATCTCCTTTATTGTTCCAACATTAGGTGCAGACCCAGCCTTTTCCACCTTGCTTGAATTTACCTTGTTCCACCTTATCTTTAAATCTCAATTATACATTCTCGGCAAACGTCACCATTACACTCATTCCGAGGACTCCATAGTTAAACACGGTTCACCATCGTTCCTCAATCAGAACCTGTTCAGGCTCGGCGTTGCGTTGAAGGATCTAACCTTATGGTTGAAAAAATACCGGACGACATCAAGAAAGATTTGGCAAAGGCGTGCAGCCTCCACCTGCGCGCCTCTTCGGATTACGCTAAATGCGTGGAATTCAGCAAATTAATGTCCGACCTGTTAGCACGATTGGAAGACGCTGGCTGCTATCGAACTGCCGACAGAGTGATGACCATACTCCTTGACTGCCAACCGAAAGACGGGGCCCATTGCGAGAAAGCCACCCTTATCGGCGAAAAGATGAAACGATTCTAGTTAAATTTTGGGGGGGAAAGCGCGCCGGTTTTTTTCCACAAACGCCGTGGCCTCTTTTCATAGGCAACGCAAGAGAGGCCCGGAGACAGGCCTCTCTTGCGTTGGATTGGTGCACGATCGGACTGGGTCGTTTGGGCCGAACACATCGCCGCAGCCGTTTGCCCAAAGTTGACATCGATGGCAGCCGTTTTGTGCATTTCAGCCCCGGCGCCCAAAAGGCCCTGCCAGCGCCATCACGATCCGGTCCGGGGCCATTTTCAGGGGTCATTGCCGCGGAGGCGGGCAATAAGCACCGACTTCGATCCATGATGCCTAGCTCAATTCCCTGGATTCACGCCTTCGCGGCAATGACCTTAAAACAAAAAAAGCCGCATGCCCTTGAAACTGGGGATGCGGCTACAGAGAGAAATTCCCATTGGGAAAATGGGCTCAAAAAATCAATCTGGCCCCTTTGTCTTGTTGGGTCGCACAGAGACGCCGGATATCGATCTGACTCACGCTGATATGACCCCGCGCCAGGACAGCCCCATCTGAACGAGGATGAGGGTCCTCGATATAGCGGGCGAGAGAGTGTTCATAGCGCCCGTCTCTCTCCCGAAAACAGCGCTCAAGACGGCTGTCGCCAATCGAGGTTTCAACGAGCTGGACATCAGGGGCGGCGGTGTCGGGGAAATTCACGTTCCAGGTGACTGGCTGGCGCCGAAAGTCCTCCCTTTTTGTTAAATAATCCCACACCTCTTTTATCTGTCTTTGCACCTTTCCCCGTAAGTCCGCCCGTTCCGACAAAGACATCTCACCCCTTTTGACCGCAGCACCATAAGCAAGATCATGGAAGTCTTGCGATAATGCCAACCCTGGTCGTGGGGGCTCAGCCACATTTGCATGCAGACAGGCGCCAATGGTCGCCGAACTGAGGACAAAACCCAGGCCGGTATTCTTGCCGCAGTTTACCCCGGATATGACGAGATCTGGCCACTCACCGTCGGCAAAGAGATTATGCATGGCCCAGTCCACACAATCTGCCGGGGTACCGTCCACCAGGACGACATGGGCGTCGCCAATCGTCGTCTCCCGAGGGTCTATGGAGCCATGGCCACTCATGGCGTGACTCTGCCAACTTTGCTCAGAATCAGGGATTGCTATCTTGAGGAGATCAACGCCGTTGAGATCGCCAAGGGCCTCGATGGCAAAGGCCAGCAGGGGTGAACTGGGGCCATCATCGTTGGTGAGAAGGACTTTCATGCTGTGAGTATAGCAAATCTCACCACCCTGTGGGCCCTCCGGGGGAAATTTAATTCTATCGCCGGAGCATACGGTCCGTCGTTACCCGCTTCAACGCCCCGACCAACCAGCGCAGGAGCCACAACGCACAACCGAGCTTGTCTGCCATTTCAGAGGCGGGTATCAGGAAATTATCAGCTTGAATTTGTTAAGGAAAAGAATGCGGTCGGACATAAGTGCCACTCATGGGGGATCGCAGAGGGAAAAGGAGGGCGGACAAGGGAGGGCGAGATGGCAGGGAAATTGAGCTAAAAAAACAATCTCCACAGCCATCAAAACACACCGGGGCATTAGCCCGCAGCTGCTTCACAGGGGGCAGCCGGCCGGCGGCCAGCCCCCTCCAAAAAGCGGGCGAAACAGCTCTCGTCAAGAGCCGACCCAATCCTCATATTACTCCTGACCTTTGACAAAGGAGGGGTCATCCGTTGTCATTTTTTCAAGATCCAGCTTCAGGTCTTTCGGATCATGCTTGACCTTCACATATTCGGCCGGGATGATTAAATATCTATAGGGCAGACCTTCGCTTCCGCATATTGCGTCCATGTCTAGATAGACATCCCTGGGATCGAGCTTTGTCTTCACATGTTTTTCCGGCGGGGTCATAAACTCATAGGGCATGCCTTCGACGCCACACAGTCCCTGCATGTCTAAATAGACATCTCTTGGATCGATCTTTGTTTTTTTAGGGGCATCAGCACCATAGGCAGGGGCAAGGCTGAGGTGCAAGACGACAACACTCAATAAACAGACGCAATACCTCCAAACAAGCTTGATTCTCTTCTTCATGGCAGGTCTCCTTTTTGGCGGCAATATTAATGGGCCTGAGGCACCGGTAATCCCCCCGAAAAAGAGGGGTCTTCAAAACAGGAGGAGATAAGCATTATATACTTTAAAGAAAGCATATAATATGCCGCCAGACAGGCACCAAAAGGATTCTTGAAAAATAATATGAATATAGGTGGGTTACCTGACCACAGGCCTCGCCTCTTGCTTCAGCGGTTGACCGATCAAAGTCCTCTTTTCCGAAAATCACATAAAAAGTTCGGCGATCAGGAAAATCCTAAAGAAAGTTCGGCGATCCGGAAAATCGCTGCTGAACTGGCGGAGGGAAAAGCGCTGATTAATGGGCATTGCTGGGGGGGAACGAAAACGCCTGATAGACCATAAACAAGCCCCAAGCCAGAACAGCTCAGGGGTAGGCTGGGGGGACGGGGAAAGAACCAGGGGATTGAAGTGAATTGCGTCCCCTGTCGGTAAAAACAAGGCGTGGCAAAACGCAGCCGACCTGTTGTTTTTTAGTCAGGACAAAACAACAGGTCGGCGGCATTTCTAGCCTTACTCTGAACGACTCAATCTTCCATATCTATTTGCTTTTCTGCCTTGGGTTTTTTGGTGCGATAACCCGGTTTGGCAAGAATTTCCAAATAAAAGGATTCGAGCTCTTTTGATACGGCCTCATCAATGCATTTGTTAATGGCGGACAGATGAATAACCTCACTGCTGGCCTGATCAACGCCGAACCGGCAGTCGAAATCCCAGAAATCGACTTTTTCCGGGAGCTTCTTATTTCGTTCTCTCTTTATATATTTTTTAACTTCAAATTTAATGGCTTCAACAAGCCGGGGAACCTTGATCTTTGGATGGGTCAACTTAAACGTTTTTTTCATAATGATTCCAAAAGGTGTGGCTAGAATTATTAAAATAAAGGCACTTGAGGACAAGTATATCATCAATACCCGAAAGGAGTCAGGCAGATTTTTACAACAAATCGCTCCCCCTGTTCTTTGTGAGCCGCCTTATACCTTAAATACCAATTATCAACCCTGGTTTCTTCGTGGAGCAGCTGGCAAGGCGCTAAAAAAACTGTGAAAATCGATTTTCACGACCTGTCCCCTTTCTGGCCCATGCCCAGACCCACAGGCCATTTTCGTCACCTTTACGAGCAGTTACCTCATTGACTTTCTATAATTACGTCTTATAATATATAGTTTGAGTTGTGTAATTAATAAGGCCAGAGGCCAAAGTGGGTAAAAACGTTATGTTTTATGATCGGAGAAGCGACGTACGCCGCCATAGTGAGCGCCGGCAAGCAGAACGCGCAACAGACGACCGCCGCCAGGTTGACCGGCGTCGCCTTCTTAAACTGGGCGCCTTGGCCACCCTTACCAGTCTCTTCAGGCATCCCCTGGCGGCCAGAGCCAGCCAAATGCTCCTGCCCAGCCGGGAAATTTCGTTCTTCAACACCCATACCGGTGAAAAACTCATCGCTGAGTACTGTACTGAAGGTGAATACACAAGCGCGGCGCTGCTCGAAATAAACCATATTTTACGGGATTTTCGCACCGGGGAAGTAAAGACCATCGATCCTCACCTCCTTAACCTCCTGCATGCCATTACCAATAAAATAAAACCAGGTTCCGAGATCCATATCATCTCAGGTTACCGCTCCCCGGCAACCAACCTCTCTCTTACCCAAAAAAGCAGCGGCGTTGCCAAACATAGCCTGCATATGGACGGCAAGGCCATCGACATCCGCATTCCGGGCTGCGATCTAGGGACATTAAGACAGGTGGCCATGGCCATGCAATCTGGAGGCGTGGGCTACTATGCACAATCCAACTTCGTTCATATAGACACCGGTCGTGTCCGTTTCTGGTGATCTTTTTTTCTACGGCGCTGAGACCATGCCGTCGAGCGCTGTCGACAGCAGTTTATCCCGATCGTAGATGTCGTTCCTAAAATGTAGTCTCCCCTCCTCGTCAGCCCATGCCGTCCAGTAGAGAATGTGGATTGGCATCTGTTCGGGTAAGAAAACGACCTGGCGCACCCCGCTTTCCATGCTGGCCCTGATATTGCCCGGACTCCAGCGGGGATCCTTTCCCAACAGATAGGATACGAGCTCAACAGGATGTTCCACCCGGATACAACCCGAGCTGAAGCCGCGAGCTGTTTTCTGAAACAACTCCTGACTGGGCGTATCATGCAGGTAAATGGAAAATTTATTGGGGAACATGATCTTGACCCGGCCAAGGGCATTCAAGGGACCCGGCTCCTGCCGCAGCCTATAGGGCTGATTCCCCTTACTGACCCCGGCCCAGTCAAGCGTGGCCGGGTCAAGCTCCTGGGCCTCATTACTTGCCGCCGCAAACACTTTTATCCCCTTCCGCGCTAAATAATCAGGGTTTGCTATCATGTTCGGTGCCACGTCTTCAACGATGATGGTTTCAGGGAGATACCAGTACGGGTTGAAAACCAGATATTCGACGCTGTCGCTGAACACAGGCGTACTCCGGTGGGGCTTGCCCACCACAACCCGCGCCTCCAGAACCTCTTGCGAATTATCGATAACCTTGAGACTGAAATCGGCGATATTGACCAGGATATAGCGCTGGCCAAGATCATGCGGAAGCCAACGCCAGCGCTCCATATTCGTCTTTATTTGCCGGATACGGCTTTCAACCGGGACATTGAGGGCGGCCAGGGTCTGCTGGCCGACGATACCGTCAACATCCAGGCCGTGCCGCTGCTGAAAGCGGAGGACAGCGTCAGCCAGCTTTTCATCATAAAGATTATCACTGGTCACCACTGAAGAATCATAATCGCCGGAAAGCATGAGGCGCTGCCGTAAGGCATAAACCCCCCGGTGGCGCATGCCCTTCTGCAGGTTAAAACCGGTTCCCACAACCGGCCAGCCACCCCTGCCGGCGATATCACCCAAGTTGGCCAGGGCTTTGATCATCCTCCTGTAGCCGTCGTGGGGCGGCCGTAACCTTTGGAGAGCGCTGGTCACCCCTTGCGAGGTGACGAGAGCCTTCTCGAGAATGGCGGCAAGATCGGCCGTATAATCACCAGGAATCCATTGCGCATCAATGGTTTCTGGGTTGATCCGGCCCTTGTGCAGATGGGAACCGTACAGAAAAAAGGCATCGGTAAGGAGCAGGTCGAGGTCAACCAGCTCCTCCGGCGTAAGGAACTTTCCCTCACCCTGCAGCTGGTCAAGCTTGCTCAGGAGGAACCTGATACTAAAGAGGTGATAATCGTCCGGTCGCAATCCTTCGGCATCGGCATTACCGAGGGCGCTGACAAGCTCACCGGTATGGGCGTTCAGCCGACCATTACGGCTCCAGCATGGCTGAAAGGCACGTCTCTCATAAAAAAGAGGAATCATCGGGGCAGTGCATATCGACCGGCCCCGGCAGATGAACTGCCGGTTCCCCACTTCCTTCTCAATCATGGTCCGCAGATACGCCTGGACCCCCACCGGGGCCACGGCAGAATCAGCGACCGCCAGAGGCTGAGTTGGGCCAGCCAATTGGCCAACGAACATAAAAGCAAGAATGAAAAAAAGGCCACGGAAGGTCATGTTTTAAGTAAAAACCCAAGGTTAAAGGCTAATCAGAGTGCCAGAAACACCATTGCCGGCGTCCATATGACAACTGCGACTCCAAGACAAACTTTAACTACATTGGCCGGGATGTCCACAAGAAAACCAGCGCTGCCGGCGACGCATTGGGGACTCAGCGTCGGGGAGGGATGATATCGATACGTTTATCGATGGACTCCAGGTAAACGGCTTGTTCTTGGACTATCCATTTGCCCATATTCTTATAGGCGAACACGTAATTTTCAGCTTCGCCCAGGGGCCCGGTAAGGGAATACTGCAGAGATGCCTGACCATCCGGGCCGCTGGTTGAAATGCTGCCTGACACAAAGAGTCCGGGCCTTATCGGCGTTCCTAGAAGTTGTTGGACCTCGGGGTGGTTTTGGGCATTGGCAAGGGACATTTTATAGGCGTCATTGCCTTTCATCATGCCGAAAAGGGGAAAGAGTATCGCCGGAATAAGGAGAAGCCAGAACAGCCAGAAGAGTAAGCCCCAGATGGCCCATTTCTTCTGGGTGCTTTTAAAATGATCAACGTCTCGCCAGGTCCGTTTCTGCCAGGCCCATTTGTTGCCCTTGGCCCCTAAGACAAAGGGCATAAAGAAGTTAACAAACGGCACAAACATGAGGAGGGCGATAAAAACACTGTTGCCGATACCCCAGATCCAACTGAGCAGAAAAGCGCCCCAATTCCACCTCTTCAACTCAGGGGGAAGAATGGATTTTTTGCCTAGTCCAGACATGTACGTCTGCTCTTCTGTCATCATTTTCTCCATTAAATAGTTTTGTTGCCCATTCACAGGTCATGGCCGCCCAGGCGGCAATGACTCATAATATTGAGTTAGCAGGCGCTCTTCAGCGATTCAACTGGGCCACCACATCACGGGCAAGACGTTCGCTATAGCCATGAATCTTCCAATGGCCCGGACTCCAGCCTTTCATAAAACGATGAAAATCGGTCCAGGCGACCGGGTAGAGGGCGCGCCAATCTTGCTCGACGGCCACGGAGTCAATTGCTGGCTGCCGGCCGGCCAAGGCCTCTTTGAGCTCGCCAAAATAGCAAGCTAGCAACTCAACCTCATGGCGCTGGCAATCTTCTTCATGGAGGCAGCTGCCTATAAAATAGGCCACATCCTTCATGCCGCACCCGCCACCGACATACTGAAAATCCACCGCCGCCACCTGCCTGCCATCTCCTGAAAAACAAAAATTAGCCAGCTTAGCATCGCCATGGACAAAGGTTTGATAAGGGCTGGCCCGTAGTTTTTTGTCGATCAAGGTTGCAGCCTGTTTGAGCAGGGTATCCTCCAGCACCTCGAGTTCATCGGGGCGGGTATCCAGATGCCAATAGGTCCCCACCTGCCAAAGCCCGGCAGGCTCTTGACCCATAAAGGTGGCATGAAAGTTCGCCAGCCATTGCAGACAGACCTGCATCTCGGCCAGGGATACCCTACCCTTGCGGACTGGAAAGCCACTGGCATCCAGATCCTCAAGTACGATCAGAAATTCATCGGCAGAGGACTCAAGGGCAAGGCAATGGGGGATGCGGCACCTCTGATCACAGAGGGCCGCCCAGCTACGGTACCAGTTACTTTCCACCTGGTAGGATCGAATCTTCCGTTGATGGCCAAGGTCGGTATGCCATCCGCGCGGATGGCTCCCTTGCTCTGGCAGCTTGACATGTTTGATCACGACGGTCTTTCTGTCACCACCCTTGAGACCATAGCGCATGATCGTCCCGTAACCACTCCACAGGGTCTGGATATCTTCGATCTTGAAGATCTCTTCGGCCCCCGTCGCTCTCCGGGTAAT